>JACMMP010000246.1 GCA_014378995.1 Hyphomonadaceae bacterium | reverse complement strand
GCGCGGTTCGGGCATCGGCTTGGCGGCGGCGGCAAGCGCGAAGACGACGTCGCCGTCGAACGGGGCAAATACCGGGCGGATGGCGCGAGCAAGGCCCGCACTGGCCATCTGCGCGAGGCGCTTGGCCTCGGCGGGCGCCAAAGCTGCGTCGACGGCGACGCAAGCGATCGTGGTGTTGGCGCGCGGCGCCGGGTTGAGCTTGGCGCCGCTCCAATCTTCCGCGTCGAAGCGTTGCGCATAGTCCGGCGCGAGCGCGCCGAACTCGCCGTCGATCTCGAACGGGTGCGCCCAAAAGGCGCGTTGGTTCGGCAGCGTGGTTGAACCGAAGCAATTGACGCATGCGAGCGCGGCGATGGTGAAGCCGTCCTGCGTGACGATGCTTGCGCTGCCCAGCCCGCCTTTGAGCGCACCGGCGAGCGCGCCGAACCCCGCGCCTGCGTTGCCGAGCGGCACATCGCGGCTGCGCGCGGCGTAGGCTTTGCGTCCGAGCATGGCGTAGGGCGGCGCATCGCCCCAGGCTTTGTTCCCGCCATTGGCGAGATCGTAGAGGATGGCGGCGGGGATCACCGGCGAGCGCGGCACGCCCGGCGTTTGCACCAAACCGTAGCCGCGGCCCTCCGCCCCCATGGCCGCGGCGACGCCGTCCGCTGCCGCAAGCCCGTAGACGGAGCCGCCCGCCAGCACCAGCGCATCGATCGCATCGACAAGATTTTCAGGCGCCAGCGCATCGGTTTCGCGCGTGCCGGGGCCGCCGCCGCGCACGTCGACGCCGCATACCGCGCGCGCCTCCGGAACGATCACTGTCACGCCAGTCAGGGCGCCAACGTCTTCGGCGCAGCCTATGGACAAACCCTGGACATCGCTCAAAGAATTGTTTGGGCCGGGACGCGCCATAGCGGGTCTTTCGCGTTTGTCCAATCGACCTCGCCCTCGTAGGAAGCGTCCCCATGTTTGACAAGCCGATAACCTACCGGCGCTTGTGCGCGCCGCTGATCGCTTTTGCGCTTGCGGCGTGCGCAATCAGTGAGACGCCGGCGGGCGGGCCGAGCACGCAAGCGCCGCGCGGCGAAGCGATGGCGGCGGCGGCTAATCCGTACGCGGTGGAAGCCGCGCTCGAAATGTTGCGGGCGGGCGGCAGCGCGATTGATGCGGCGATCGCAGCGGAGATGGTGCTGGGGCTGGTTGAGCCGCAATCGTCCGGCGTTGGCGGCGGCGGTTTTCTCTTGTTTTACGATGCGCGCAGCGAACGCATCAGCGGCTATGACGGACGCGAATGGGCGCCGGCGGGCGCCACGGCGACGATGTTTCTCGACAATCGCGGCCGCCCGTTCTCCTTCCTCGATGCGCGCACTAGCGGGCGGGCGACGGGCACACCGCTTTTGGTGGCGATGCTGAAGCTTGCGCATGACGATCACGGCCGCCTGCCGTGGGCGCAATTGTTCGGGCCGGCACAGCGTCTGGCGGACGAAGGCTTCATCGTGTCGCCGCGCATGGCGCGCCTTATTGCGGCGCAAGCGGCCAGCGCGCGGCTGCGCGCGGATTTCCAGACCCGCGCTTATTTTTTCGACCGGAGCGGCGCTCCGCTCAGCGCGGGGACGACACTACGCAATCCGGACTACGCAGCGACGATGCGCGCGATCGCCGAGCAAGGGCCGGATGCGTTGCGGCAAGGGCCGATCGCCGAAGGCATTGTTGCAGCAGTGCAGCGCAATCCCCGCGCTGGGACGATGACGTTGCAGGATTTGCAAAGCGCTGAGGCGCGCCGGGTCGAGCCGGTCTGCGGGACATTTCGGGTTTATCGCGTCTGCTCCACGGCGCCGCCGGCCTCGGGCAGTGCGGTGCTGCAGATTCTTGGCATCTACGAAAACCTCCGGCCGCAACCGGAAGGCGCCAACAGCGCCGACGATTGGGCGGCGTTTTTGTGGGCAAGCCGCTTAGGCTATGCCGACCGCGATCATTATGTGGCCGACGATGCGTTCGTGCCGGTGCCGACGGGGCCGATGATCGAGCCCGGCTATCTGCGCGCGCGCGCTGGGCTCGCCGATCTTTCACGTGCGCCGGGGCGGGTAAACGCGGGCATGCCGGCGGGCGAAGAACTCTACAATCAGTGGGGACGCGACGACGGACCGGAGAACGGCACCACGCACGTCGCCATCGTCGATGCGTGGGGCAACGCGGTTTCGCTCACGGCAACGATCGAAGGCGTTTTCGGGTCGCAGCGGATGACGCACGGCTTTCTGCTCAACAATCAGCTGACGGATTTTTCGTTCGAACCGACGTTGAATGGCCGCCCCGTCGCAAACGCGGTCGAACCGGGCAAGCGGCCGCGCTCGTCCATGGTCCCCACCATCATCACCGACCGCGACGGCGATCTTGAACTGGTGCTGGGTTCGCCCGGCGGCTCGGCAATCGTTGGCTACGTGGCGCGCACGACGATCGGCGTCCTCGACTGGAACCTGCCCGTGCAGGACGCCATCAATCTCAGCAACGCGACGGCGCGCACCTCGCCCGTCAACATCGAGGAGCAGCGCATGCCAGCCGGCGTTGCTGCGGAGCTGCGCCGACGCGGCTGGGAGCTACGCGATGTCGGTGCGCTCGAAGACAGCGGCTTGCACGCCATCCGGGTGACGCCGAACGGGCTTGAAGGCGGCGCCGATCCGCGGCGCGAAGGCATTGTCGGCAGGGCGCCCGCGCCGTCGCGCTAGCGCGAGAGCAGGTCGAGCAAGAGGCCGTAATCGTCGTCCATCAAGCCGTTCGCACGGGCGCGGGCGACCGTTTCACGGCCTTGCTCCGCTGTGCGCGGGGCCCAGCCGGCGAGCGCATCGCAGCGTGCAACGCTTGGGCGCGCGCGGCGTTCGACGGCCATACGCGCCACTTCGCCAACATACTCGCCAACACCGTTGCGGATTTCAGCTTCGCCGCCGCCGCTCGCGGCGGCGTTCATCGCGGCGATTTCAAGCGCGCCGACCAGCCCCGCATTGAGGACATCGCGCACGGGCGCGCCGCAGGCGAAGCTGTCGCCGAGCGCCAGCGACCAGGCCTCGTTGGCTTGCGCAACTTGGGTTGCACTCGGCCTGCCGGCGAACACCGATGCGAGGGCGCCGCGGCTTGCGGCGTCGGCGTAGCGCGGCGTTGGCAAGGCGCCAGGCGTGGTGGCGCAAGCGCTAAGCGCGATGAGGGCAACGAATACGGCGCGTCGCATGGAAATCTCCTTCGTTACGCAACGCGCCTCGCGCGCGCGAGGTTCACGCCGCGGGCAGCGTAATCTGGAACGTCGTGCCTTCCGCGCCGGTGCGCGTGAGTTCAAGTTCGCCGCCCATGGCGCGCGTGAGTTCACGGGCGATGGCGAGGCCAAGGCCGGTGCCGCCCGCTTCCGGCGCCGCCGATACGAACGGCTCGAACAGGCGGTCGCGCAGATTGTCGCGCACGCCAGGACCGTGATCGACAATTTCGATCTCGCAGCGGCCCTGCACGCGCGCGGCGCGGATGAGGAGCGATTTGTCCTTGCGGCTGTGATTTTCCATCGCCTGCCCGGCATTGCGGATCAGGTTCACGAAAATGCGGTGGAGGTGATCGGGATCGGCGACACACGCAAGCCCGGCTTCGATGTCACGCTTGCCCTCCACCTCCGGAAACGCGAGCAACGCGTCGGCCAAAGCTTCTTCCGCCGCATCGGCGATCATCACTTTGCCCAAGACGGGCGGATCCTCGTCGGCTCGCCCGTATTTCAGCGTCGACGCGGCAAGACCGGCCGCGCGATCGATGGTGCGCTCCAATCGCGGCGCGAGCTGGCGCACGGCGGGGTCTTCCGATTGGGCGAGCCGATCGGCCACTAATTGCGCCGTCGAGAGCATGTTGCGCAAATCGTGGCCGATGCGCGCGACGGCGGCGCCGAGCGCGGCCAGCCGCTCATTCTGGCGCAGCGCATTGCGCACTTGTTCGGCCATGTCGGCGGCGGCGCGCTGGGCGCGGCCAATCTCGTCACTGCGCGGGCTGCGCGGAAACGCGATCGAGACGTCCTCGGGCTTATCGCGGAAGCGCTCGATAGCTTGCGTCAGGTCGCGCATCGGCCGCACGAATGCGGCGGTCAGCGTAATGTAAATCAAAGCGCCGGCGGCGATGAGGATAAGCATGGAAATGCGGGCGAAGCGGGCGGCGAAGTCCCACAGCGCGCGCTTGAGCGGCGCTTCGTTCAGCACAATCTCGATAAAGTCGCCGCTTTCAAAACGCGGCCGCGCCAGCACGCGCAGCACGCGGCCAGGCGGCGCCATCAGCGTTTCCACCGCCCACCTGAAGCGCTGGGCGCCTGAGGCCCCGGTGTAATCGTACGTCACCAATTGTTCGGAGTTTGGCGCGTTCGGATCCTCCAGCAAAAGCACGCGCTCACCTTCGCGCTGGATCGCGACGCGCTGCACCTCGGCGTTGTTCAGCAAATCGTATTCGAGCGATTCCGCCACTTCGAGATCGGGCGAAATAGCGAGCGAGGCGATCTGGGCCAGATTGATCCGCTCGCGCAGCCAAGCTTCGTGGAACCCGGCCAGCGCCGGTGCGAAAACGAAGATTTCGCCGGCCAGCACCGCCAAGGCGGTTAGGCCAAGCAGCCTGCCAGCCAAGCTATCGACGAACTCGCGCGCCCGCCGCCAGAGAACACTCTGGCGCGCCGGGCTCTGGCGTGCGGGATCGTCAGAAGTGCTCATGCCGCTCCTGATTAGCCCAGCGCCGGCGCAGCTGTCTTATTTGACCGGCGACTCCGATCCCAACAGCAAGTTCATTCGGAACCGGAACCATTTCGGGGTTAGAGTGCGGTATCGCCGGTCGCACGCTGGCGACGAATGCACCGCTCCCCTTTCCCCCCGATTGGAGCTTGCCGATGTTATTTCGTTCCCGGTCCCGTCCGTTGTTATGGCTAGGCTCACTTTGGGCCGTGGCCCTGGTCTTCATCGCCGCTCAGCGCCTTCTCGGCGGCTGATCGCCTTGACGCCCCAGGACGGCTGGGGTAATTCCCGCGCCTTCTTTTTCCAGCCTAGTAAAGATCGAGGCGCGTCGTGAGCACCAAGCGGACCTATCAGCCGAGCCGGCTCGTGCGCAAACGCCGCCATGGCTTCCGCGCTCGCATGGCCAGTGCGGGCGGCCAAAAGGTGCTGGCGCGCCGCCGGGCCAAGGGCCGCAAGAAGCTTTCGGCCTAATCGCCCTTGCGCAGCCTCGTCTGAGGCGGCAAGCCGGCCTCGACCGCCGGCAATGAGCACACCCCCGCAAATCCAGCGCCTGACCAAGCGGGCGCAATTCCTGTACGTACGCCATGGCGTACGTGCGGCGCGGCCCAACGTGCTGGTGGAAGCGCGCCGGCGGGCGGAGGACGGGCCGATCGGGCTCGGCTTTACCGCCAGCCGGAAGGTGGGCGCGGCGGTTGTGCGCAACCGTGCGCGGCGGCGATTGCGGGAGGCGGCTAGGCAGCTGCTGCCGGATTTGGGGCTGCCCGGCGTGGACTATGTCTTGGTGGCGCGGCAACACACCCCAGATGCGCCGTGGCCTGCTTTGCTTGACGATGTTGGAAACGCGCTGATAAGGCTCCGCGCCGACCTGGAAGGCGGGCGTGGGCCTGCTCCTCGGACGCGCGCGACGCCGCGCAGTCCTTCTACCGAAAGCGACTGAATCCGATGCAGACTCCCGGCGGCCCGGGCCCGAGCGACACCCGCAACCTGATCATTGCAGGCGTCCTGTCCCTCATGATCTGGCTGGGTTTCCAGTATTTCTATGAATTCCCGCGCCAGCAGGAGTTGGCGCGGGAGCGCGCGCAATCGGAAGAACAAATGCGCACGCAGCCCGGCCAAACTGGCGCCGACACGGATGCAGGCCAAGCGCCCTCAGCCGGCCCGGTGCCGCGTGAACAAATTCTTGGCGCAACGGCGCAGGCGCGACTCGCGATCGACACCGGCGCTGTCGATGGCTCGATCGCGCTCGAAGGCGGGCGCATCGATGACCTGAACCTCCGCGACTATCGCCGCACCGTCGATCCGGCCAGCCCTGAAGTCACCGTGCTGTCGCCAATGGGCGCCAATTTTGGACACGACGCCTTCTTCGGTTGGGAAACCCAGCGCGGCGAAGACACCGCGACGATGGCCGACGCGTTCAGCCGCTGGCAGGCCGCCGCGGATGCGCGCCTCACACCGCAAACGCCAGTGACGATGACGCTGGCCGCCGGGGAGGGCCGCACCATCGAGCGCACGATCTCGATTGACGACAATTACATGTTCACGATCACGGACGTGGTGCGCAACGAGAGCGGAGAATCATTCTCCGTGCGCCCGTTCGGCACGGTGCGCAGGCAAGGCATGCCGGAGGATTTTCGCGTCAATCAAATCGTCCACCAGGGCCTGATCGGCGTCGTCGGCAACACGCTCCGCCAAACATCCTATGGCAACGCCGACAAACACGCGCGCGACCGCGGCAGAGGACGTGTCGGCGACGATGAACGTATCGAGCAGCTGCAAGGCGAAGGCAGTTGGTTCGGCGTCACGGACCATTATTGGCTCACCGCAATCGTGCCCGATCCGAGCGAAAGCGTGTCGGTGTATTTTGACGCGCGCACCGATGGCGGCGCGAACGACTACCGCACCGCGTATCGCGGCGAGTGGCGCGACGTGCCCGCGGGCGGCTCAATCACTTACACGCAGCGGCTGTTCTCCGGCGCCAAACGCTACGAATTGCTTCGCGATTATCAGCGAGATCTGAGCATTCCGCGCTTCGACGATGCGATCGACTGGGGCAATTTCTGGTTTCTGACGCGGCCGTTCTTCCAGTGGCTGCTGCATCCGGTCGGTCAATGGTTTGCCGACATCGGCATCATCTTCAATTTCGGCCTCGCGATCCTTGCGTCGACCGTTGTCATTAAGTTGCTGCTCTTCCCGCTCGTTTATCAATCGTTCAAGTCGATGGCCAAGATGCGCGGGCTCGCGCCGAAGATGAAGGAAGTCCAAGAGCGCTACGCCGCCGACAAGCAGCGCCAGCAGCAGGAAATCCTGAAGCTCTATCAGACCGAGAAGATAAACCCGGTTTCCGGCTGCGTGCCGATACTTCTGCAGATCCCAGTGTTTTACGCGCTCTACAAAACGCTGACGGTGACGCTCGAAATGCGTCACGCGCCGTTCGTCGGCTGGATCAACGATCTCTCCGCGCCCGATCCAACGTCGCTCTTCAATCTGTTTGGTTTGCTGCCGTTCGATCCTGGCGCAATCCCGCTCATCGGCGCGTTCCTGGTTGTTGGCGTGTGGCCGATCCTGTACGGCGTTTCGATGTGGGCGCTGCAGGCGCTGTCGCCGCCGCCGACGGACGCCATTCAGGCGCAAATCTTCAAGCTGCTGCCGATCCTGTTCACCTTCATGTTCGCCGGTTTCCCGGCGGGCCTGGTGATCTACTGGACCTGGTCGAACACGCTCTCGATCATGCAGCAATATTTCATCATGCGGCGCCAGGGCGTGGAAACGCAGCTCGACAAGCTCATCGCCAAACGCTTCGGAAAAAGTGCGAGCCCGGCGGAGTAAGTTGCGAGTCATTCCGGGCGGAGCGAAGCGGAGACCCGGAACCCAGGGCCACAAGCACGTCGTTTGCCCTGGGTTCCGGCTCGCGCTCCGCGCGCCTGCGTCGCTGAAGCGGACTTCGGCGGCGCAGGCGCGTCCGGAATGACGGAGTGTGATGGTGTCGCCTGAAGAAGAACACGAACAATGGATCGAAGCCGGGCGGCTGCTCTTTGCAGGGCCGATTGCGTTTGAGCGCGGCGTTGTCGGGATGGAGCACTTGCCGGACGCGGAATTGCCGGAAGTGGCGTTCGCAGGCCGCTCCAATGTCGGCAAATCCTCGCTGATCAATGCGCTGACCGGGCGGCTGAAGCTCGCGCGCGCATCGACGGAGCCGGGACGCACGCGCGAGCTTAACTTCTTTCGCATGGGAGATCGGCTGCGCCTCGTCGATCTGCCCGGTTACGGCTACGCCAAGGCGCCGAAATCGGAGATCGGGCGCTGGACGGCGCTGACGCGAGATTATCTGCGCGGGAGGCCGAGCTTAAAGCGCGTCATCCTGCTGATCGATGGGCGCCATGGGCTGAAGCCTGATGACAAGGATGTCATGGACGCGCTCGACAAAGCCGCCGTCGCTTATCAGCTCGTGCTGACCAAGGGCGACAAGGTCAAACCAACCGAGATCGCCGAAACACAAGCCAGAACTGCCGCCGCCAGCGCCAAGCGTCCGGCGGCGCATCCGGCGATCATCATCACCTCCGCCGAGACGGGCCTGGGGATTGCGGAGCTGCGCGCTGAGATCGCGGCCTTGGCGTGAGCGGCGTTACCGCTTAGGACGCCTTCCGTGAGCAAGCTTCCTAACAAAGACCGCTTGGCGGCGCTTGGAGAAGGTTTGGTCGCGGCGAAAACGCTCGCCGAGGCCCTGCCCTTTATCCAGATCTACGACCGCGAAGTCGTGGTGGTGAAATACGGCGGCCACGCCATGGGCGACACGGAGACCGCCCGCAAATTCGCCTCAGACATCGTGCTGCTGAAGCTTGTCGGCATTCATCCGGTGGTGGTGCATGGCGGGGGTCCGCAGATTAGCCGCATGCTCGACCGGGCGGGCGTTAAATCCCAGTTCGTCGATGGGCTGCGCGTCACCGACGCCGAGACTATGGAAGTGGCGGAAATGGTGCTGTCTGGCAGCGTCAATAAAGAACTGGCGCACCTGATCACCGCCGCGGGCCGCGAAGCGGATGTGCGCGGCGTAGGCCTTTCGGGCAAGGACGCACGGCTTATCACCGTCGAGAAGGCGGTGCGTGTGAAGAAGGATCCCGGCAGCATGATCGAGCAAGTGGTCGATCTTGGCTATGTCGGCGAGCCTTGCGATGTCGATCCCACCTTGATCCAAGCGCTGATCAACGCGCCCGAGGACTATATCCCCGTCATCGCGCCGATCGGAGTCGCCGAAGACGGCAGAACTTACAACATCAACGCAGACACCGCCGCCGGTGCGATCGCCAAGGCGCTGTCGGCAAAGCGCTTCCTGCTGCTGACCGATGTCGCCGGCGTGCTGGACGCTGAGGGCGAATTGATCCGGGAAATGTCCGTCGACGACGCGAAAGCGGCGATTGAGACGGGCGTCGCTACAGGCGGCATGATTCCGAAGCTTGAAACCTGCATCGCGGCGCTCGACAACGGTGTTGAAGCTGCGGTCATTCTGGACGGGCGAACGCCGCACGTCCTGCTTATGGAACTATTCACCGAACATGGCGCTGGCACGCTCATTCACTAAGCTCGGCCTCGCCGCCGTTCTCGTCAGCGCCGCGCTTGCGGCGTTTGGCGCGTTTGCCGGCCGCGCCGACGCGCAGCAGCAGCAACGCCAAGCCAACGGCTGGCAGATCTGTAACGAAACCAGCTTCGTGCTCGAAGCTGCCGCTGGCCGTCCCGATGGCCGCTCGATCCAGGTGCAGGGCTGGACCCGGTTGCGCCCGGGCGAATGCCGGCTCGCGGTTGGCGCGCCTTTGGCGCGCGGCACGCACTACCTCTACGCGCGCACCTCTACCGCGCACCGCGGCGGACGCCGGCAGTGGGGCGGCGACGCCATTCTCTGCGTCGATCCGGCCGATCAGTTTCAAATCGAAAACCCGCCGCGCTGCACCGACTCCTACGAAGAACGCCGTTTTCGCCGCGTGCAAATCAACAAACGCGACAGCTGGCGCACATCGTTTTCCGAAGCGATTACCTATAGCGCCGCGCGCGCGCGTCAGGCCGGCTTGCAGCGGCTGCTTAGCGATGCAGGTTACGATCTGCGCGAAGGCCGCCGCGGCGCCGATCCGCGCAGCATCGCCCAAGCCATCGCGCAATTTCGCGCAACTGCGCGTCTTGCGGCCAACGCCAGCGAAGATCAGCTGATCGACGCACTGGAAGTCGCGGCGCGCCGCCGCGCTGGGCAAGTAGGCCTCACACTCTGCAACCGCACGCGCAATCGGCTCTGGACCGCTGTCGCGCGCAGGCGCGGCGAAGGTTGGGAGAGCCGCGGCTGGTGGCCGCTGAACGCCGGCGGCTGCGTGCGCACGATCGACGAAGTGCTGATTCAGGATCGCTATTACGTCTACGCCAGCATGGACACGCCGGAAGGCTCGCGCTTCCTGCAATCGGGTGAGCCGTTCTGCACCAGCCCGGCGCGCTTTGCGATCCTCGGCCGCGCCACTTGCGAGGACCGTTACTACCAGACTGGCCTCTTCTCGCCGATCCGCGTGCGCGACCGCCAGGGCTTGGTGGTCGAGTTCGAAGACCG
Source organism: Hyphomonadaceae bacterium (assembly GCA_014378995.1). Classification (GTDB taxonomy): domain Bacteria; phylum Pseudomonadota; class Alphaproteobacteria; order Caulobacterales; family Aquidulcibacteraceae; genus Vitreimonas. Next base: position 38,955 of record JACMMP010000246.1, on the reverse strand, counting down.
CGACTTCCTCGAGGTCGGCGTGGCGCCGCGGCAGGCCGAAGGCGCAACGGAGATCGACGGCCGACCCGCACAGGACGCGCCGCGGCGCGGGCTCGTGCCGCGAGACGCGCCGACGCAGGACCGGCCAGAGGCCGAATGATCACGGCTGCGGATATCCGCGCCTGGGTGTTCGATCTCGACAACACGCTCTATCCGGCGCGCGAACTCTACGACGAGATTGGCGTGCGGATGACGCACTACATCGCGCGTAAGCTTTCGCTTGCCGAAGCGGATGCTCTGGAAATCCAGGAGCGCTACTTTCACGATTATGGCGCAACAGTTGTTGGCCTCGTGCGCCATCACGGCGTGGACGCTGCCGATTTTCTGCTCGACGTACACGCCGCCGATCACGCGGTGCTGCAGGCCGACGCCGAGCTGCGCGACCTGATTGGACGCCTGCCGGGCCGGCGCATCATTTTCACCAATGGCGGCGGCGGCCATGCGGAGCGGGTGCTGGAGCGGCTGAACCTCGCCGACCTGTTCGACACCGTGCTCGATATCGAGGCGTGCGGACTTGCGCCCAAGCCGCAGCGCGAAAGCTATGAACGCGTGCTCGCATTGAGCGGGATCGAAGCGCGCGGCGCGATCCTGATCGAGGACACGCTGCGCAACCTCGAACCGGCGCACGATATGGGCTTTGCCACGGCGCTGGTGGGCCTCGTTCATCCCGAGCCACTCCCGCCCTACGTAGATTTTTGGGCCCCCGACGTGAAGTCGCTGCTGCGCGGGCTGCTCGAAGCGTAAACGTTGGCGCGCGCCGCGAAACGCGCTAGCTGATCGATCATGAAACACGCCGATCTCGCCGCTCAGCTTGACGCCGCCTGGGAGCGCCGCGCCGAGCTTTCACCAGCCAGCAAGGGGGCCGACGTCGACGCCATAAACACGGCCCTTAATCTGCTCGATAGCGGGCAAGCGCGCGTCGCCGCGCGCGGCGAGGACGGGGTGTGGATCACGCACCAGTGGCTCAAAAAGGCGGTGCTGCTCTCCTTTCGCATCGCCGCCAATCAGTTGATTGGCGCAGCCGGCGGCAATGGCGATGCTTCGCCTGGCCCCTATTGGGACAAGGTCCCTTCAAAGTTTCTAGGCTGGGGTGAAGCCGCGTTCGAGAAAGCCGGCTTTCGCGCCGTGCCGGGCGCGGTGGCGCGCCGCGGCAGCTTCATCGGCAAGAACGTGGTGCTGATGCCGAGCTTCGTGAACATCGGCGCTTATGTCGATGAAGGCGCGATGGTGGATACGTGGGCGACCGTTGGCTCGTGCGCGCAGATCGGCAAAAACGTGCACATCAGCGGCGGCGCCGGCATTGGCGGCGTGCTGGAGCCTATCCAGGCCAATCCCACCATCATCGAAGACGGCTGCTTCATCGGCGCCCGCTCGGAAGTGGCCGAAGGCGTTATCGTGCGCGAAGGCGCGGTGCTGGCGATGGGCACGTTCATCAGCCAATCGACCAAGATCGTCGATCGCGCCACCGGCGAAATCACCCGCGGCGAAGTGCCGGCGTTTAGCGTGATCGTGCCCGGCGCGCTGCCCGATCCGAAGGGCGGGCCAAGCTTGGCGTGCGTCGTGATCGTAAAACGCGTCGACGCGCAAACGCGCTCGAAGACGGGCGTGAATGAGTTGTTGCGGGAATAGGTCCGACACAACCACGAGTCATTCCGGACGCGCGGAGCGCGATCCGGAACCCAGGGCAAACGATGTGCTGGTGGCCCTGGGTCCCGGGTCTACGCTGCGCTCCGCCCGGAATGACTCAATATTTTGTCAATGCGCGTGAGCGCGTCCGGCTTCCAGCGTCACGCTGATCTGCGTGCCGTCGGCGCCGGCTTGCGTCCAGGTGTCGCCGACATTTCTTTCGCCCGCATACGCCAAGCATCCGCGCTCGCCGCCGGCCGGCGTCAGGCACAATTGACCGCCGGCAAGTTCATATGTGCCGCTGATATGACCGTTCGGCGTTTGCGCGGCGAAGGTGTTATCGGCGTTGAAATGATAGCGCGCCTGCACGCCGTTGGCGTAGGTGACGACAAACGTGTTGCCTTCCGCATTGGCGATCGGGTCAGCGAACGCAGCGCCGGCCGAAAGCATCACGCCGAACGCCAAGGCAGTTGCGAATTTCTTCATCTTTAAAACCTCCACCACGCCTCACGCGGGCGCTTGTTTCGCAATAGCGACCGGCTTGTTGTAACTCAAGCGGCGCCACAGCCATTCGAGCGGCCCCATTTGGAACTTCGCCAGATACAGCGGCGACCAGATCAGCTGCGCCAGCCAAACCAGCCCTACAATGCCTATCAAAGTCGGCCGATCCACCTCGCCGAACAGCCCAAACCCGCGTCCGCCGTAGAAGATTGTCGTCATGATCAAGGACTGGGCGATGTAGTTCGTGAACGCCATGCGCCCAACGGCGGCGAGCGGCTCCGTCAGAACGCGCGCGCCCGCCTTCACCAGCAAAACGAAGAGGCTGGCGTAGCCGATCGACACGAAGATCGAGAGCGCGACATTGGCCATGATCCCGCCGGTCAGCATGTGAATTGTATCGAAGCGCGCAGCCGAGTTGAGCAGCGCTTGCTGGCCGATGACAACGAGAGCGGCCGCGGCGGCAATCACGCTCAGCACGTAGAGCCAAATCGGCGCCCGCCCGCTCAGGAAGCCCCATTTCAGCAGCGCCATGCCGATCATCATCACGCCGGCGGTGCGGATCACCAGACCGATGATCGAATTGCTCACGATCATGAGCCAGGTGTCGAAATTTTCCTGCAGGGCGCTGAGTAGGCCACCCTGGTAAGCCGCCTTCACGCGAGCCAGCTCTTCGGCCGAGGGCGAGAAAATCCCGGCCAATTGCTGCTTGATCGGCGCGAGTTCGGCGGGCGGAATGTAATCCCAGACCGCGCCCAGCAAGCCCTGCAGGCCAATCGAGATTAGGAGCAACAGAACGCCGACGATCGTCAGCGTCAGAGGCTTCCACGATCGCACCAGCATCACGGCAAGGCCGGTGATGGCGTAAGTGACGAGAATATCGCCGTACCAGATCAGCAGCGCATGGATGAGGCCAAACACCAAAAGCCACAGAAGGCGCCGCGTCAGGATGCTGCTGCGCGCTTTATCGGACTTGTCGCCGCCGACGAGAAAGATGCTGGCGCCGAACAGCATCGAAAATAGCGTGATGCATTTGAACTCGAAGAACACATGCATCGCGAACCAAGACCAGAACGTCTGCTCGGTGACGTCGAGCGGCGGCAGGAGCGGGTTCTGAGAGGTCTGCCAGGGCGCGGCGAAGAACGCTGCGTTCACCACCAGGATGCCGAGCAGGGCGAACCCGCGCATGACATCGAGGCTCTTGATCCGGCTGCTTTCCTGGACCGGCGCGACATCGCTCATGGTTGGCTCCCCTTGTTTGTCCGGCCCCTTTTGTCCGGGGGCGCGCGCGGCTAGACCCTAGCGGATGGACGCCCGCACCCTAGCCGACCCCATTCCGATCGCCCAAGCCCTTATGCGACGGCCGTCCATCACGCCCGACGAACAAGGCGCGCTGGACGTTGCGCAGGCGGCGCTGGAGGCGCTGGGTTTTCGGACCCAGCGGCTGAAGTTCGGCGTCGTGGACAATCTCTATGCGCGGTTCGGGACGGGGCGGCCGAATTTTTGCTTTGCCGGCCACGTCGATGTCGTGCCGCCGGGCTCAGGCTGGACCAGCGATCCGTTCGCGGCGGAAATTCGCAACGGCTTCCTCTATGGCCGCGGCGCGACCGACATGAAGACGGCGATCGCCGCCATGATCGCCGCGACGGAGAATTATCTCGCCGCCGATGGCGCGCCGAACGGGTCGATCTCGTTCCTATTGACGTGCGACGAGGAAGGCCCGGCGGTCGACGGCACCAAGGCTGCGCTTGCCGCGCTGACAGCCCTGGGCGAGACGCTCGATCATTGCATCGTCGGCGAGCCGACAAGCGAGGAACGTGTCGGCGATACAATCAAGAACGGGCGGCGCGGCAGCTTGAACGTCGTTATCGCCATCGAGGGCAAGCAAGGCCACGTCGCCTATCCCCGCCGCGCCGTCAATCCCGTGACGGCGATGATAGAATTCGCGGCCGTGTTGAAGGCGCGCAAACTCGATGACGGGGCGCCGGGGTTCGATCCATCCAATCTAGAAGTCACGACGATCGATGTCGCCAATTCCGCGCACAACGTCATTCCGCAGCGGGCTACGGCGAAGTTGAACATTCGCTTCAACACGGCGCATTCAGCGGACACTCTCGTTGCTTGGATGGAGGAGACGGCGCAGCGGATCGCCAAGGCGAGCGGCGCGAAAGCAGAGCTGCAGATCGCATCGCAGAGCGCGCCTTTTTACACCGAGCCAGGCGCCTTCACCGATCTCGTCAGCGAAGCGGTGCGCGAAAGCTTCGGCATCGCGCCAACGCTCGCCACCACCGGCGGCACCTCGGACGCGCGCTACATCAAGGATTACTGCCCCGTGGTCGAACTGGGCCTGCGCAACGAAACCGCGCATATGGTGGATGAACATTGCGCGGTGGATGATGTGCGCACGCTGGCGCGGTGCTACGAGGCGGTGCTCCGAAAATATTTCGCGGGGTAGCGCCGCAGCCGACGGCAGCGCTAATAATCCACCCGCACCAAGTACAGCCCATCCGGCGGCGCGACGGGACCGCAGCGCGAGCGATCCGCTGACGCGAGTGCATCGGCCACATCGTCCGGCGTTAATTCGCCCAGCCCGACTTCCACCAGCGTGCCGACCATCGAGCGCACTTGCCGGTGCAGGAAGCTCCGCGCTTCGAACGAAAACGAGGCCCAATCCTCGGCGCCGCGCACACTCGCCACGTCCAGCGTCTTCACCGGCGACTTGGCCTGACAATGCACGTAGCGGAACGTGGTGAAATCGTGATTGCCAATGAGGCGCTGCGCCGCTTGGTTCATGGCGTCAATATCGAGCGCGCGCGGCACGCGCCAGGTAAAGCCCCGCTGCACGGTCAGCGGCGCGCGCCGGCAGAGCACGTTGTAAACATAGGCGCGCCGTTTTGCGTCAAACCGGGCGTGGAAGTCGGGCGCGGCGACTTCCGCTTTCAGCACCGAGATCGGATGCGGGCGCAGGTGGGCGTTGAGCGCATCGCGCAAGCGGTCTGCCGCGAAGGGCTTCTCGATATCGGCATGCGCGACTTGGCCATAAGCGTGGACGCCGGAATCCGTACGGCCGGAGCCGATGACTTCGCTGCGGACGCCGGTGAGTTTTTCCACCGCATCTTCGATGGCGCCTTGCACGCTCTGCCCTTCGGCTAAACGCTGCCAGCCCTGAAAAGGGCCGCCGTCATATTCGATCGTGAGCTTGAAACGCATCGCGCTTCTTACGAGCGCCGGTATTCCAGCATCGGGCAGGCGCGCGCCCCCGCCGCGCCGGGCGCGGCGCCGATAATGCCGAGCACCTTCATGGCCGCTTCGCCGGGGCCCGCGGGCTCCCACACGACGACATGCGCCGCATCGTCCGCGCCGCATATGCCGCGGCCGGCGTTCTTGGTTTCAGCGCTAACGCGATAGATCAGCACTTGGGGCTCATCGACCGGGATGTTGAGCAGCGCGCGCAGCGTCTGGCCTTCCACTTGCGTCGCCGGTGAAACCGCGCCGCTGATCTGCGCTTCGAGAACGAGCCCGTTTGCGCCGGTCAAAGTCAGCACCTCTTGGGAGTCGGCGTTTTCCTGGCTCGCATCGGGCAAGCGCAAAGTCATGGCGACAATTATCTGACCTGTCGCGGCGGCGGCGGCGTCGTTGGCCGTCGCGAAGGTGCGCGAGGGTTGCGTATCGGGCGCGGGCGCATCGAGCTGGGGGCTGCCCGCGCCTTGCGCGTCGGTGGTCGCGGACTGCCGGTTGCAGCCGGCGAGGGCGAGCGCAAACGCGACTGCTACTATCCCCAAGCGCATGAATACCCTCCACGTCGTGTTGGTCTTAGCGGGCCGCGAGCATGCGTTCAATGTTGGTCTAATCCAGGCGTGCGCCGGCTGGAACGGGCTGGCCGCGCAGGAATGCCCCGGCATCCATCGGCGCTTTGCCTTCGCGCTGCACTCTGAGCAGGCGGACGGCGCCCTCGCCGCATGCGATCAGCAAGCCATCGTCAAGCGCTTCGCCGGGCGCCGCCTGGCCTTGCCCCAGCCGCGCATGCAGCGCCTTCACGCGCGCGCCGCCGAGTTCGAACCATGCGCCCGGCGAAGGCGCGAGGCCCCGGATCATGCAGTCGATCTCGCGCGCTGGCCTCGACCAATCGATGCGCGTCTCGGCCGGAATAATCTTGTGCGCGTAAGTCACGCCCTCCTGGCTCTGCGGCGTCTCCGCGGCTTCGCCGCGTTCGACCTTCGCCAGCGTCTCCGCCAGAAGCGCTGCGCCGAGGGCGGACAATCGGTCGTGCACGGTCGAGCTGGTGTCGTCGAAGTCGATAGGGGTTGTGGCGCTGGCCAGCACCGGACCCGTATCTAGCCCCTCCTCCATGCGCATCACCTGCACGCCTGTGATCCTATCCCCCGCCATAATGGCGCGCTGGATGGGCGCGGCGCCCCGCCAGCGCGGCAGCAGAGAGCCGTGCAAGTTGAACGCGCCGAGGCGCGGCGCATCGAGGATCGGCTTTGGCAAGATGAGGCCGTAGGCAACGACAATCGCCGCATTGAGCTGCAACGCGGCGAAGCGCTCCTGCTCCTCGGCGCGCTTCAAGCTTTTCGGCGTGCGCACCTCGATGCCGCGCTCGGCGGCGAAGGCGTGCACCGGCGTCGGGCGCTCTTGCTTGCCGCGTCCCGCCGGACGCGGCGGCTGCGAGTAGACGCACACGATCTCGTGCCCGGCCGCTATCAGCGCTTGCAGCGGGGCAAGCGCGAAGGCCGGGGAGCCCATGAAGGTGAGGCGCAGCGTCATGAGGCCGACATGCCCGATTTTGCGCTGCGCGCCAACCTCGCCCCTCGGAACCCGCGTCGCTTCGGCCCGGTTTGCAAACCATGGCCGAGGCGGAAGCTTGCAACGACACGCCGATGTATGTGCGAGGGCCGCTTGCGCTAACGCTCTCGCAATGGTGGAGCGTGGTCAAAGGCGTGCAGGCGACGGCCGAGCGGGCAAACCTCGCCTTGATTTCGGCAGGCGTCGCGTTCTTTGGGCTGCTTGCGGCGATTCCGGCCATGGCGGCGCTGGTAGCGCTGGTCGGATTTTTCGGCGATCCGGCTTGGGTCGGGGATCAGATCAATGCGCTCTACGGCGTCGTGCCTGACGACGTCGTTATCGCGATCCATAGCCAAGTGATGCGGCTAATCGGCGAGCGCAGCAGCGGGCTTGTGATCAGCGTGTTGGTGAACCTCTTGCTTTCGCTATGGAGCGCGCTGCAGGGGGTGCGATGGGTGCTGATGGCGCTTTCGGCGGTCAATCGCCGCTCCGAGAAACGCAAAGCAATCCGCCGCTACATCGCCGCGGCGCGCTTCACGCTGATCGGCATCGTGCTGGCCGTGCTGGCGGTGCTGCTGATGGGTGTACTGCCGGTGATGCTGGCGAATTTGCGCGTCGAACGCGGCGTCGAAACACTGATCCTGGTGTTGCGCTGGCCGGTGCTGGGGGGCGCGGCGATTGCCTTCGCGCTCATGCTGTATCGCTGGGGCCCGAGGCGCGTGCCGCCGCCATGGCGCTGGCTGTGGCCCGGCGCCGTCTTGGCGCCGTTGCTCTGGGTCATTGCGTCGTCGCTACTGACGTTGGCGCTGCGGCTCTTTCCAGCTTTCGGCGCAGCCTATGGCTCTCTCGCGGGCGCGGTCGCGCTGCTGATCTGGTTTTACCTCGCGGCGCTCATCTTTCTAGTGTGCGGCGCGCTCAACGCTGAGCTTGAGTTCTTCTCCCGCGGCAAACCGGCGACGCCCGTTCAGCCCGGTGAAAAAATTGCGCCGCCAATCCATCCGGACGGCGGCGCAAAACCTGCGGTGTAGCGGATTTCAGCAGACCATGCCGGTCTGGCGCTGCATGCCGGTGAGGAAGAGACGAAGCGCGTCGGCGAGTTCGCAGGCGGCGGCGTGCGCTTCCTCGCGTTGATCGCCCGGCAGCGCGTCGAGCAATTCGCGGCACACGTCGGAATGCTCGACGTCCGCGACTTCGTGCACTTCGAAGAATTTGAGCGCGCGCGGCTCGTTGACGTCGTAACGCTCGACAAGGCCCTTGATCTTGGTGCGGGCGATGGCCGGCAGCTGGCTCTCATAGGCGTAAAGCGCGGCGAGGCCGGACGCATAGGACTGGCGCGACAGCTTACGGAAGGTGTCGATGAGGGTTTGCGTCTCGGCGTTCACATCGACGCCGCGGACACCGGCTTCATCGGCGCCGAGCGACGCGGCAAAGCCCATCCAGAGCGAGGCGTGGTCGTTCTTGCCTTCGCCGAGGCCCTCTTCTTCGGCGAGGTTTTCCGCCAGCAAACGGCGGCCTTTGGCGTCCGGGCAATTGGCGTGAACGGCGCTGACAGCGCGCGGAAACGCCTCGACGTGATGGAAATATTGCTTGGCGTACTCGCGCAGCGCGTCCTGCGTCAGCGTTCCCGCTTCCCAAGCCTGGTAGAAGGGATGGGTAAGCATGGCGCGCCCGCCAATGGCCGCATCGATCGCCGCCGACGTGCACACAAAACCACGAAACGCATCCGTCATATCCAGACCCCTCATCGCGCGCAAACGCGCCCTTAATTCACCGCGCACATTAACCGCTTTACGCAATTGCGAAAGAGGGCCTTAGAGCGCGGCTTCGCGCTTGGCCTTCTTTAGCCGCGTCAGCGCCTTTTCCCGCTTCAGGCGCGAGAGCCGATCGATGAAGAGAACGCCTTCGAGGTGATCCATCTCGTGCTGGATGCACACCGCGTAGATTCCCTCCGCGTCCTCTTCGATCAGCTCGCCTTGATAGTTGAGGTAGCGGATCTTGACCCGGGACGGACGCTCGACGTCATCGAAATAGTCGGGCACCGAGAGGCAACCCTCCTCATAGGGCAGCAGCTCCTCGGAGGCCCAAAGAATTTCCGGGTTCACGAAATGGCGCGGCTCTTTGGGTTCGCCCTCGCGGGCAAGGTCCATAACGATGATCCGGACGGGCTCGCCGATCTGGATCGCCGCCAGGCCAATGCCCGGGGCGTCGTACATCGTCTCCAGCATGTCATCCATAAGCGCCCGGTGCGCATCGGTGACAGGCCCTTCAATAGGCGCTGATTTTTGTTTCAGCACCGGGTCGGGCGCGACGAGGATGGGGCGGATCGCCATGTCCCTGGAGGTATGAAGAGCCGGGCTTTGCGTCAAGCAAAGGCAACCGCGCTAGCGGCGGCGGAACGGAACGGAACGGCCGGTATGCAAATGCGTTGGCCAGGGGATACGGGGCGCGAGGCGCGCGGGTTTCGCGCCCTTGAGCTTTTCGCCTTGTTCCGGAGCCATTTCAATGAAGGATTTTCTCATAGCCGTCGCCGCGGCAAGCGTCATGATCGCCGGGGCAGTCAGCGCCCAAAGCCAACCGGATGCGGTTCCGGCCCCGCCGATCGAGGCCCCAGCCGCAGACACCGCCAATCCCCCCGCCGCCAGCCCGTCGCAGACCGAGGCCCAGGCCGCCGCCAATGCGGACGCCATGGCGGCCTCTCCGGCCAGCCCAGAATCCGACCTAACCGCAACATCGGCGCCCGCAAGCGCAAGTGCGGTGTGCGCACCGCGCGTCACCATTGTTGAGTTCGGCGCCCGCGCAAGCGCGCTCAGCCAGGACAACAGCAATGCTCTTGAGCGCGCCGTTGACGCAGCTTCCGTCTGCAGCCTGCAGCAAGTCGTGATCTCCGCCGGAGGCCAGGGTCGTTTAGCCAGCCGCCGCGCCGACGCCGCACGCGCTACGCTCGTCCGCCAGGGCGTGCCAGCGGGGGCGATCAGTGTGAGCGCGGAGGCGCCGGTGAACGCCGCGCAAGTCGTCGTCACGATGAACTTCGCAGGCGTCGCTGGGGCAAATCCGGATGCGGCGGCGACGCCCGATGCGCCGCTGACGGCGCCTGAGACCGAAGCAAACGAGGCGGAGCCGACGCCAGGATCGTAAGATTCGCGCGCTCGCCTCGGGGCGAAAGGGCTCGGCGCTTGTCGCCGGGCCCTTTTTCGTGTTGCGCCGCTTAGGGCGCCTCGCCTAGCTGCCGGCATGACGCCACAGCAACTCTTCCGGCTTGCCGCCATTGCATCGATCGCGGGCGGCGGCGCGCGCGTTGTCGCAGCGTTTCCGCTGCTGCAGGACCCGGTCGTGCTCGAATGGCTTTACACCGCAATAGACGTGCTGCTGCTCTTCGCGATTGTTGGCGTCTATCTCGCGCGCGCTTCCCGGCTCGGCTTTCTCGGGCTCGCGAGTTTCGCGATCGCAGTTGCCGCGCTCTCCTTCATCGGCGGCCCTGACGCTGATCCGTTCGGCTTCTCTACTTACGAACAGGGCGCCGCGGTGCTGGCCATCGCCATGGCCGCGTTGAGCATTGCGTGGGTGCGCGCGGGTGAGCGGCCGTACGCGCCGCCGGCATGTTGGTTTGCGAGCGTGATCGCGGTTGGCGTCTTCGCCATGCTGCCGGCGCCGGCGCCGAGCTACGGTTTTACTGCGGCGGGCGTGCTGTTTGGCGTCGGGTTCGTGCTCGCGGGCGTCGATCTTCTGCGCCGATCCTGAAGTAAGTTCCGCGCTCGGGTTTTCTTGCCATTCTGTAAACGCCGGAACAGGCGCCGCGACGCTGCGTTGGCCAGCGTTCCGTGCGCGCCAATGCGTGCGCGCGAGCGCTTGATCGTGCAGCGCTCAACCTGACTAGGAGAAGAATATGAGACGTTTCCTGCTGGCGACCGCCGCCGTTGCGGCGCTTGCGCTCGCTGCCCCATTGGCCGGCGCACAATATCCAGAATCGACCAGCTCAAACCCGGTTTATTCTAGCCCCTCGGATCCTGCGATGGACGATGAGCAGACTGCAGTGCCGAACGCTACGCCGCCAGTGGATTCGCAAACCAGCGCGACGCCGTATTCTCAGTACGACAATCCATCGCCGGAGATGAACACAAATACGACGCCCTACGCGCAGCAAACGCAATCGAGCGGCCCGTACGCGCAACCGGCGCAGCCCTACGCCGATGCGCAGCAAGGTCAAAACACTACGCAGCAAGGCCAATACGCCACCCAACAATCGGCGCCCATGCCGGCGCAATCGGGCGCGACGGATCAAGGCCAATATGCGAGCAGCGAAACTTACGCGCATAGCGCCGATCAGAGCATGTCGCCGACAATGATCGAGTATGCGCAGGAAGCCGGCATGGCGGGCGTGCCGATGTCGGCCGCCGAAGTGTGCGCGCCGCGTGACGTGTCGCTCGCGCAAGGCACCAGCCGGTTGAATTCCGCAACGCGTCAGCAACTCCGGTTTGCAGCGGATCGCGCCTCGGCGTGCGATGTTCAACGCGTTGTCATTCAAGCGCCCGACGGGCGCGGCGCTGCAGTGCGGCAAACGCTAGTCGAACACGGCTTTGACGACGCCGAGATAGAGGTTGTGCGTGGCAGCGAGCTTGGCGTCGAGATGACGTTCGCTGGCGTCGCCTTCTCGAGCGCTGAATACGCCGCAATGTTCAACGCTCCGCAATACGCGTCCGCCGGCCAAGTCGCCCCGCAGCCCTCTTCCTATCCGGCGACGGCGCCTTCGTCCGGCTATCAACCGACCAGTTATAACGCGAACCCGTCGCCAAGTTACAGCGCACCGGCGGCCACGTCCGCGAGTTCGTATAACAGCACGCCGTCCCCGGCGCCGGCCCATGCAGACACCGGCTCGATGACAGAGGATCACGAAAACCACGAAGAGATGACGACGGAAAATCCGCGCTACTGATAGCACTTCACGGAAAAAGGGCTCGGCCAACGCCGAGCCCTTTTTTTTTAAATCTAGTAAAGCTTAGCGGGCGCGGACCAAGCGTCCGGTCGCGCGCGCTTCTTGCATGCGGACTGAGGCGGGCGCCGCCGCTGTGCTACGCGTCGGGGTGCGCAGCCGATTTTCGGCGACCAAGCGCGAGGACGCATACGGCGCATCGGCCGGCTCAAGCCCAGGGATGGCGACGGCGACGATATTGCCGTCCGCATCGTATTCCGCATCGGCGATCCGTCCGATCTCTGAGCCGTCATGACCGCGCACGACTTGCTGGGTCGCGGAGGCCGGGAAATCGTCGGCGAACGCGAGTGAGGGCGTCGACAGCATCAGGGCAAGAGCAAGGGTTCGCAGCATTGGCGTTTCCGCGCCTTGTGCGCGGCTCCTATGGGTCTTGATTGACGACGTGTTAACGCCGGCTGGCCCTCCCTGTTCCTGGGCGATACCGCCTCTCGCAATCTGGCTTGCGCGGGCGCGGCGCGATTGCGATATGGGGCGCGCAGGCAGGCGGCGGACGGTCGCCCCGCCAACCCGGTCAGGTCCGGAAGGAAGCAGCCGTAACGGGTTGCGCACGGGTCGCCGTCCTGTCTGCACCTTCCGTCACGCTTTACCCGCCTCGCCGGGCGGCTTTGCGAAGCGCAGCGCTCTCCTGGAGGCAAGCGCTAGCCAAACACGGCGCCGCTCAGCACCGCACCGGCGTCGGCGCGTTCGCCGACGAAGGCGCGGATCAGGTTCGCGGTTTCCTCCGGACGTTCCCAATGCGGCGAGTGGCCGACGCCGCACATCGTGAAATTGCGCGCTGAAAGTAGCGCGTCGCGCAATGCGAGCTGATCGGCATGCGGCACTAATGCGTCCAACGCGCCGCGGATCAGCGCCACTGGCGCTTTGCAGCTTATGGCGGCGGAGATGGGATCCGCGCTCAGCTGGCCGTCGAGCGCCGCGCGCCACACATGTGCCGGGCAGCGCAGGCTTTCGCCGATCACCGTGTCCAGGAATCGTTGCGGGATCATGTCGGCGACGGTGCTTTCCTGGAACGCCAACACGAATTCAGGATCGACTTTGTCCTTGAACCTAGCGACCTCTTCGACGAGCCCGGCGACATTCTCATTGCCGCGATAGCCAGCAAAAGCGCCAATTAGGACCGCGCCGCAGACACGCTCCGGATACGCCGCCGCCGCCTGCAGCGCGACCGCCGCGCCCATGGAATGGCCAACGATCACGGCGCGCTCGATGTTTAGCGCATCAAGGAAGGCGCGCACATCGGCCGCCATCGACGCGATGTCGTAGCCGGTGTCGGGCTTATCGCTACGGCCGTGGCCGCGTTGCGTCAGCGCAATCGCGCGCCAGCTTTCCGGCAGGTGCGGGCGCAGCAGATCGAACGAGCGGTGCGAGTCGGTGTAGCCGTGCAACATCAGCACCACCGGCCCATCGCGCTCGCCCTGCTCCACATACGCAAAGCGCAAGCCGTTGGCGGCGCGCACGAATGAACAATCGGATCTCATCGGAGCAACTCCAAATCTTGAAATGAACCGGCGGCCGATCGGCAGGGGGCTGGGAGGACCAGCCGCCGGTTCTGATCAAGCTGCGCGCGCTTTAGCGCTCAGCTCGCGGGCCTGGCGCGCGAGGCGCCCGGCCCAAGGACTTTGCGGCTTGTGCGCCAGCCGCTCGGCGGCGAACGCTTCGGCCGTATTGGCGAAGCCGCCGCGCAACGCCGCGTGCAACGCCGTTAGCGATATGATGTCGCGCTGCGCGTGGCTGCCGCCGAAGCGTTGCGCGATGCCGCGTGTGGCGGCGATCTTCTCGACGGCTTCGCCGTAGCGGCCGGCCTCGAAGGCGATGAACGCTTCGGCGAGAGGCAGTCCGACCTTGCGGGTTGCGTAGGCGTTGTCGCCGCTATCGGCCGCCGCCGCGCGCATGGCTTTCAGCGTGCGCTCGGCGTCGATCGCGCGGCCGGCGCCGAGGAAGGCCATGATCGCGTGCAGATCGTTGAAGGCGTAGATCGTGTCCTCGCCCGCGCGCTGCCAGCACGCCGCCAGCTTCTCGAAGCGATCGCCGACATCGACGCCCTCCAGATGCAGCCGCCACAGCAGCGCCGACGCGTCGATCCACTCAAGCACGACCTGCGCGTCCGGGTTCGGGCGCACTTGCTCGTCATAGAGCTTCAGCACTGCGCGCGTGTCGCCGAGGTCGAGGTAGAGCAGCGCCAAGTGCCACCAATTGTGATAGGCAAAGCCGCTCTCCGGCGCCCAATATTGCGCGTTGTCCGCCAGCCAGAGGATGCCGGCGTCGGGATCGCCGCGCATTTCGTTGACGTGCGCCACCGCGTGCACCGCCCAGCCGTCGCGCGGATCGGTTTCCACGGCTTGGCGTCCGTAGATGTCGGCGCGGGCGTAGTCGCCGCATTCTTCGAAACCGAACGCGGCCATGCCTTGGATGTAGCTGTAGCCATCCTCGCCTTGCCTAAAGGCGCGCATCGCCTGCAGCGGCCAATCGCGCAATTCACTTTGCAGGCCCAGGAAGAAGCAGCCGACGTGAGCATATTGCAGCGCCAGCAGATCGCGCGGATTTTCCTGCGCGATGCGGGCGAGGCGCGCGGTGCCTTCACCGTAGCGGCCTTCGGCCCAATCTTGCGCCGCCTTCAAATGCTTGGCTTCGCGGTCGTTCAGATTGGCAGCCGCGCCGGCGCGTAGGCTTTTGGCCGTCTCTTCGGCGTAGGCCTTATCGGTCTGCTGCACGAGCAGGCCGGCGCGGGCGGCCCAGGCGCCGCCGAAGTCGGGGTCTTCCGCCAGCGCCGCATCGAGCGCCGCGATCGGGTCGCCGCGATAGAGGCGGATGAGGTCGAGCGCCTCGTTGTAATGGTTCATCGCCGCTTGCGATTTGGTGGAAGCGGGATTGCCGTAACGGTCGTTCAACATGGGAGGTCTCCGGGGAGGAAGGTCAGGTTTGCAAAATTGGCGGGGGTGAGCGGCGTCAGATCATCGGAACGCGGGCGACGGTCAGCGAAAGCGCCGCCGCCGCGGCTTGCCAAAACACGATGACAGACACCAAAAAAGCGAAGCCGCGAGACATGACGTTTTCTTTCACTGCATTTCGCCGAACCCATCGTCCGGCGATGGCGAAAGGACTATTCCTGCGCGCCGCCCAGCGATAGAAAACTCGTGGTGCGGCGCCTGCACTATTTAGTTTTCGCAATGGAATGATGATGTTACGGGCGTCACATCAGGCATTTCACGCATTTGCGTAATGACAGACGCGTGAGAACCGCACCCGCGGTACAGTACTCATGGTATGGTTTTGACAATGACCGTTCGAGTTTTAAGCAAGGGCGAAGCGACGCGCGAACGCATCCTGGACATCGCCCAGGACGCCGTGCTCGCGAAGGGCTTTGCCGGCACTTCGCTGGACGAGATTATCGCCGAAGCCGGCATCACCAAAAGCGGCTTCTTCTATCACTTCCGTGACAAGAACGACCTGGCGAAGGCGATGCTGCAGCGCTACCTCGATCGCGAAGAGGTTTTGTTCTCTGGCCTTTTCAAACAGGCTGACGAACTCAGCGAAGATCCGCTGCACAGCTTCCTAATCTTCTTGAAGCTGTTCGCAGACCTCATGTCCGATATGCCAAACGGCCACCCGGGCTGCATCGTGGCGTCCTACGTCTATCAGGATCATCTGTTCAGCCAGGACGTGCGCGCGCTCAACGCCGAGGGCCTGATCGTTTGGCGCAACCGCTTCCGCGACCGCCTCGACCGCATCGCCGAGCGCTACCCGCCGCGCGCCGATCTGGACATCGACGCGCTCGCCGACATGGCGTCAGCCGTCGCCGACGGCGGCATCATCTTGTCGAAATGCCTGCGCGATCCGAGCCTGCTGCCGCGCCAAATCTTGCAGTACCGCGCCTACGTGAAGCTGGTGTTTTCGCCTGCTTAAGCCGCGATCGCCGGACGCGCCGCGTTCACCGGCAAATACAGCGTGAACGTCGAGCCTTGACCCAATTTGCTGGAGGCTTGCACGTCGCCGCCCATCGCACGCGCCAAGCGGCGGGTGATGACGAGCCCGAGGCCCGCGCCGTCGTGCGCGCGGGTTTTGGTGACATCAACCTGCACGAAGGGCTGGAAGAGGCGCGCGAGGTCTTCTTCGCTAATGCCCTTGCCGGTGTCGCGCACTGAAATCGCCACGCCTTTTGCGCTACCGATCCGGCACGGTCTTAAATCCAGCGCGATGACGCCGTCTTCCGTAAATTTTGCGGCATTTGACAACAGGTTCAGCACGCACTGACGCACGCGCGTCTCGTCGGCGACCATCGGGCCGAGGTCCGGCGCGAAATTGATCTGGCACGCAGTGCGCTTCTTGCTCGCCATCGGCCGCACCGTATCGAGCGCGCCGCGCAACACCGCGGCGATGTCAAACTCCGTCGGGCGCAAATCGAGCTTGCCAGCTTCGATGCGGGAGAGATCGAGCACCTCGTTGATCAACGTGAGCAAATGCCCAGCCGCGCCGCGAATCTTTCCGAGATCGGCCGCGCTCTCGTTGGTTTCGCCGCTAGCCAGATCCTCTTCGATGATTTCTGAGTAACCGATCACGGCATTGAGGGGCGTGCGCAGTTCGTGACTCATATTGGCCAGGAAAACGGACTTGGCCCGGTTCGCGGCCTGCGCGCGCCGCGTCGCCACCGAAAGCTGCGCCGTGCGTTCGTGGACGCGGCGCTCCAACTCTTCCGCCGCTTCTTCCGCGTTCAACCGCGCCTGGATTAGCGCGCCGAAACTGGTCGCTCCGGCGCGCGCGGCGACGATGGCGTTGAAGCCGAGCAAGCCGCCCATGGCGGCCAGCACTAAAGCGGTGATCCCCTCTCCGAACGCGGCTGCGTTGAGCATGAGGCCGATCAAGATCGCCGGCACGGTGTAGAAGATCATCGTCCGCGTCATTACGTGCAGCGTCGCGCAGATGAGCCCGGCGCCGGCGCAGAACAACAAGCCGATCACCGGCGCCGGCTGTGGCGCGAAGGCCAGCGCGGAATAGGGCAAGACGTAAGCGGCAGTGATCCCCGCCAAAGCAAGAACGTAGCGGCCGACGGCGCTGCGCAATTGGGCGGCGTCCAGCTTGTCCGCCTCCTCGCTGAGCCGGAAGAAAGCCTTCTGCGTCCGCAGATCGACGATGACGCCAAGCGCTGCGCCGATCGCGCATGGGACCCACCAGAAGCCCGGCGTCAGCAACGCCACCAGCACCGGGGTCAGGGCGACGGACGTGTAGCGGGTCGGCCCGTGCCGGGTCCAAGCCACCTCGGCAAATCGCCGGATCGTCATCTCCCAGGTGCGCCGTGATGGCTCCGCCATCGTCATGGACCCTCCCCGGAACCAACTGCCGCAGCGCCCCTTTAGTAACGCCTAGACCGTAAACGGCTTGGTAACGACAGTGTCGCGGGGGTCGCATTTCCCACCGGAAGGCTTAGGTTTGGCGCGTGGACGAATCCTCCTCCCCCAACCTTTTCGGCGTCGATACGACCGGCCCCAGCTATGTCGTGCTCGCGCGGAAATACCGTCCCAAAACCTTCGCTGACCTGATCGGCCAGGAGGCGATGGTGCGGACCATCGCCAACTCGTTCGCGCTTGGGCGCATCCCGCACGCTTATATGCTGACGGGGGTACGCGGCGTCGGCAAGACGACGACGGCGCGGTTGCTGGCGCGGGCGCTCAATTACCGCTGCGGCGACATCAACGCGCCGCAAGTCGAACTCGATCCGATGGGCGAGCATTGCGCGTCAATCATGGAAAGCCGCCATCCCGACGTGCACGAGATGGACGCCGCCTCCCGCACCGGCATCGGCGATATCCGCGAAATTCTGGATTCGGTGCGCTACGCGCCGACGATGGCCCGCAACAAGATCTACATTATCGACGAAGTGCACATGCTGTCGAACCAGGCCTTCAATGGCCTCTTGAAGACGCTGGAAGAGCCGCCGCCGCATGTGAAATTCATCTTTGCCACTACGGAAATCCGCAAAGTGCCCGTGACGGTGCTGTCGCGCTGCCAGCGCTTTGATCTAAAGCGCATCGATAGCGAACGCTTGGCCGGGCACCTCGGCATGATCTGCGCCAAGGAAGGCGTGAAGGTCGATCCCGACGGCGTCGCTCTGATTGCGCGCGCGGCGGAAGGTTCGGCGCGCGATGGCTTATCGCTGTTGGACCAGGCGCTGGTGCAGAAGCCGGGCGAAAACGTCACGGCGGCGGATGTGCGCGAGATGTTGGGCCTAGCGGACCGCGGCCGCGTGCTGGATCTCTTCGAAGCGGTCTCGCGCGGCGACGCCAAAACAGCAATCACCGAAGCCCGTTCGCAATACGATAGCGGCGCCGATCCGACTTTGATCCTGCGCGACCTGTTGGACATCGGCCATGAAGCCGCACGCGCGCAGGCGCTTGGCGCTGATGCGCGCATCCTCGGCGGCGCCGACTGGGTGGCGCGTGTGCGCGGTTTGGCGGAGCGGCTGACGCCGGCGCAGCTGTCGCGGCTGTGGCAGATGCTGCTGAAAGCGCTCGAAGAAGCCGGCAAAGCGCCTGACCCGATGGCCGCCGTGGAAATGGCGATGGTGCGCCTCTGTGCTGCACAAAGCTTGCCGCCGCCGGAAGATGCAGCGCGGCTGTTGCGCGATGGCGCGCCGTCTTGGGCTGCCGGCGTCTCCGGCGAAGCCTCATCGAAAAAGAGCGACACACCCACCGTCAATGCCGGCGAGACGCCGGCGGTCCAAGAAATCGCCCTGCACAAGCTGCGCTCTTTCGAAGACGTCACGGCCCTCGTTGCGTCCGAGCGGATGATCGAACTGGAGCTTGCGCTCGACCGGATGAAGGTCACGCATTTTTCGCCCAATGGCGAACTCGTGTTTGTCGCGGCCCCCGATCAGCCGCGCGAACTTGTGCGCCAGCTCAAGGCGTTCCTGGAAGAGCATACCGAGATCGAGTGGCGCGTCCGCGCCAGCGATGCGCCGGCAGCGCCCGTCGAAAGCCTCTCCGAACGCCGCAAGCGCGATGACGCGCGCGCTCTGGAAGAGCTGAAGCGTCAGCCCTTCATCGCCGAGGCGCTGAAGCATTTTCCGAACGCCGAAGTTACAGCGGTGCGCCAGCCGGTTGACGAGAACGCCAGCGGCGATGTCGTCCCGATGCCGCAGCAACAGAACAAGCCGGCGCCCGTCCCTACGCGCAAAAAGGAAGCTGACCGATGAAGGACATCTCTCAGATCATGCGTCAGGCGCAGGCCATGCAGGCCAAAATCAACGAGGCGCAGAAGAAGCTCGAGGCGATGGAGGTCGAAGGCACCTCTGGCGGCGGCATGGTGAAACTGCGCCTCTCTGGCAAGAACGCGATGCTTGGCGTGTCGATCGACCCGTCGCTGTTGGTGGCCGACGAAGGCGAAATCCTGGAAGACTTGGTCAAAGCCGCGCACGATGACGCGCGCCGCAAGCTCGACGATGCGCAGGGCGAAGAAATGAAGGGCCTGAGCGGCGGCCTGGGGATTCTCCCCGGCTTCAAGATGCCGTTTTGAGATTGATATGGCGAAGAGCTCGGTAATCTCAACTGATCCTGACGTCATGGGCGGCGCAGCTGTCTTCAGCGGCACACGTGTGCCCGTTCAAACGCTGCTCGACTATTTGGAAGCCGGCGAGACTATCGACGATTTTCTTGCAGGGTTCCCCTCCGTATCGCGCGCGCAGGTCATCGCCTTTCTTGAGGACGCCAAAAATCGCTTAATTGAAGCCGTGTCGTGAACGTCTTTCTCGACGAATGTATCGATTGGCGTCTAGCGCGACATCTGACTGGCCAGGATGTCAAAACTGCAAGGGAGATGGGCTGGACGACCATCAAGAATGGCGAATTGCTAAGACTTGTCGCAGCGCAGTTCGACGTGTTTGTCACTGTAGATCGCAATTTGTCCTTCCAACAGAACATTCCAACCTATTCCGTCGCGGTAGTCGTTCTGCGCGCACGCTCCAATCGCCTAAAAGATCTCTTACCTCTTGTCCCCGAGTTGCTTAGCGCCATCGCTTCAGCGCCGAAGGGCGCAGTCACGACCATAGAACGCCTATCGGTGGCCGAGTGATGCGCTCCAAATCCGCCACCGCCGCGCCTGAGATCGAGGCGCTTATATCGCTGCTGGCGAAAGTGCCGGGGCTTGGGCCGCGCTCGGCGCGGCGCGCGGCGCTGCAGCTACTAAAGAAGAAGGATCAGCTCATGATCCCGCTAGCTGTGGCGTTAAGTGAAGCGGCGGAGAAAGTGCGCGCGTGCTGCAATTGCGGCGCGCTGGATACGCAAGACCCCTGCGTGCTCTGCAGCAATCCCGAGCGCGACGACAAGTTGATCTGCGTCGTCGCCGAGGTTGGCGATGTCTGGGCGCTCGAACGCGCCGGCGCCTTCAAGGGCCGCTATCACGTGCTCGGCGGCGTGCTCTCCGCGCTCGACGGCGTACGGCCCGAGGATCTGCGCATCGCCAGGCTCATCGAACGGGCCAGCCGGGCAGACGTGCGGGAGGTGATCCTTGCGCTCTCGGCCACGGTGGATGGGCAAACCACCGCACACTATCTCGCTGAACGCTTGCAGCCGCTCAACATCACCATCAGCCGGCTCTCGCACGGCGTGCCGGTTGGCGGAGAGCTTGATCTTCTCGACGACGGCACTTTGTTCGCCGCGTTGCAAAGCCGGCGCCCGTCGTGAGAATTCGCTGGCCACGGACTGCGACGCGGCCTTAGTTGCGGGTAGGAGAATATCGCATGGGCTTTCTCGACCGCTTCTCGGCGCCGCTCTTGAGCGTGCTGCGCATCATGAGTGCGCTTCTCTTTATGGCGCACGGCACGTCGAAGTTACTTGGTTTTCCACCGACGGAGATGTTTGCGACGGCGCCCGAATTGGGCTCGTTCATGTGGGTTGCGGGCGTGCTGGAACTTGTTGGCGGGGCGCTGCTGGCGCTTGGGCTCTTCACGCGGCCAGTTGCATTCGTGCTGTCGGGGATGATGGCGATCGCCTATTTCATCGGCCATGCGCCACAAGCGCCCTATCCGGTGCAGAACGGCGGCGACGCCTCGATCCTTTTTTGCTTTGTCTTCCTCTATATCGCGGCCACAGGCGGAGGCCCGTGGAGCCTCGACAATGTGCTATTCAAGAAGAAGCCTTAAGGCTGGCTATTCGCTGTGACGCTCGATGCATTTGGCGCGCGCGCGCGAGATACGCGGCTCCATCAAGCCCGTCTCCCGGAAACGCAGCAGCGCCGCCTCGTAGTCGTCGTGCGGAACCGTGGTGGTGATCTCTTGCCATGTGCACACGCACACCGCGCTTGCGCTTGGGCACGACGCTTCAAACCGCACGCGCGCGCTTTCCGGATAGGGATGCGGTTCGCGCTCGCCACAAGCGGAAAGCGCAACCGCAACCAATGGCGCGCCGAGCAGCCAAACCAAGCGCATTCTAAGCTCCCGCTCGGCAACAATTGCCGTGCATCCGCCGAGTATGCGCCAACAGGGTTAAGACTTGAGCGAGAAAACGTCCTAAACGCCGCTCACGCCGGGCGAAGCACGATGGTTCCGCCATTGGCGTCGCCCAGGATCAGCGTATCGCCGAGGCGCCGGAACGTGCGCGAGGCTGCCAGCGCCTGAAAGAACGCCGTTTCGCTCTGCATGATTTGCGGCTCGCACGCCATTTCGGTGCTGCCGATTTCGCTGAATGAGACAGCCTCTCCCTCAGTACGATAACCGCCGAAAAAGCGGTTGCAGCCGCCACTGCCGACAACCCGATCGCCGGCAAATTCAATCGTCGGCCCCTGCTCCGTATAGGTGTTTGCGCCCAACGTTGCGACGCGCCATTGCGTGCCTGCGAGCGCATTTTCGGGCGCAGTTGACGCGCATGCCCCGGCTATCAGGGCGCCCGCACAACAAAGCGCGGCCATCGACATACGCGTGGGGAACAAAGGCTTCACCCGCGCACAACGTCAGGGGGCCGGCCTCTGTTCCGTGGGATCGGCTGCGCTAAGCGAGGCGTGGCACGCCAGCGATATCTGTTCGATTTGACGGGTCAGCGGATGGGTTTCGCGCTCCGGGCCCGGCAAGCGCTCGAAGGCGGCGAAATCGCCTGGCGGGATTTGCGCCTCGATGCGCGCCCAGGTGCATTCGCAGAGCCCCGCCACCACGGCCTGCTGCTCGCACGCTTGCATGAAATTGAACTCGTAGTCGGCCGGGTAACTCTGCTGGTCGGCGCGGCCGCAGCCGGCCAAGGCCGCAATGGTTGCAAGCGCCACAAGCGCCGTTCGCATCGCCATCAGTTCACACCTTCTTCCAACAGCCGCCGGCCAATGACCATAGCCTGAATCTCACCGGCGCCTTCGAAGATATTGAGAATGCGCGCGTCAGCCAGGACGCGGCTGATCGGATATTCCACCGCAAAGCCATTGCCGCCATGGATCTGCAGCGCGTTATCGGCCGCCGCCCAGGCGACGCGCGCGGCCAATAGCTTGGCCATGCCCGCTTCGAGATCGCAGCGTTTGCCGCTGTCCTTGCGGCGCGCCGAGAAATACGCGAGCTGGCGCACAGCCATCAGCTCAGCCGCGATCATCGTCAGTTTATTCGACACGCGCGGGAAGTGGAAAATCTCCTGCCCGAACTGCTTGCGCTCGATCGCGTATTTGAGGCCAAGCTCCAGCGCGCTCTGTGCAACCCCCACGGCGCGCGCGGCGGTTTGAATGCGCGCGCTCTCGAACGTCGCCATCAACTGCCTGAAGCCATGCCCTTCGGCTTCGCCGAGGAGATTTGCCGCCGGCACTTCAAAGCCGTCAAAGCCAATCTCGTACTCCTTCATGCCGCGATAGCCGATCACCTCGATCTCGCCGCCGCTCATGCCGGGCGTTGGGAACGGATTGGCGTCGTCGCCGCGCTGCTTAGGCGCCAGCAGCATGGAAAGGCCGTTAAAGCCGGTAGTGCTGGAATCGGTGCGCACCAGCAGCGTCATCATGTCGGCGCGCGCGGCGTGGGTGATCCAGGTCTTGTTGCCCGTGACGACGTATTTATCGCCGTCGCGCACAGCGCGCGCGCGCAAGGCGCCAAGATCGCTGCCGGTGTTGGGCTCGGTGAAAACCGCAGTCGGCAGGATTTCACCGCTGGCGATTCTCGGGAGCCATTCGTCCTTCTGCGCCTGCGTGCCGCCGATGAGAATCAGCTCCGCCGCGATCTCACTGCGGGTGCCGAGCGAGCCGGTGCCGATCCAGGCGCGGGAAAGCTCCTCGGAGACGACGCACATCGCGGTCTTGCCGAGGCCCGAACCGCCATACTCTTCGGGGATGGTGAGCCCAAACACGCCGAGCGCGCCCATCTCCTCCACCACGCTGAGCGGGATGAACTCGTCCCTGCAGTGCCAGCCGTGCGCAAACGGTACGATTCTATCGTCGGCGAACCGGCGGAATTGTTCGCGGATGAGGTCGAGATCGGCGTCGAGATTGACGTTCTCGAACGTGGCGCGCCCTTGCGAGTCATGCAGCAGGGATGCGAGCTGCGACTTTTCTTCCTGCGTCACGCGCAGTGTTACGGGCGGCGCACTGATACCGAAATCGGCGGGCCGGATTGTTTCCACCTGAGTCATTGGCAGGCCGCCCGCGAGTTGCGCGGCATACTCAGCGGCCAGCAGCTTCGCCAGCAATTGCTCGGTTTCACCGAAGGCGTTGCGCTCACTGAGCGCGCCAGCCCAGTCGCGCACTTCGCGCAGCGTCTCGGCGTAGGTGGCGACCCAGGCGAGGCCGTGCACCAGATGCTGCTCGCGGTCTAGCGCCGCGCGATCAAGCTTCCCGGCCGCCGACACCAGCGGCCGCACCGCCGCTTTGGCGGCCTCGGCGTAAGCCGCCGCCGCGGCGGCGGCGATGGCGAGATTGCTCAGAAGCTCCGCGCTCATGCATCCCTCTTCGATTGGAGCGGCACTAAAGCCGTCTTTTCGCAGGTGCGAAAGAGGGTGCGGCGCAGTGACCGTGCTAGGCGCCGATCTGGCGCACAGCCTTGTTGCCGCCATCTGAAAAAGCGAAAAGCTGCGTATGAGAATCGCTCTTATTTCCCTTGCGCTCGCAGTGGGCGCCTGCACGCAAGATGCCCCAACGGCGCCGTCAGCCGAAGAAAGTGCAACTGGCCCGACCATCGTCATCGCGACGCCGAGCCCCGGCGCGCGCGTCACAAGCCCTTTGCGCGTCGAAGGCGTCGCGCCTGGCGACTGGTTCTTCGAAGCGGTTTTCCCAGCTGAACTCCGCAGCGAGAACGGCGACGTGATAGCGGAGGCGCCGGCCCAGGCGCAGCGGGAGTGGATGACCGAGGCGCCGGTGCCGTACGTGGCCGAGCTTCAGTTTACGGTCACGGAAGCGACGCCGGCCACGCTCGTGCTGCAGGAAGACATGCCGGGCGATCAAGCCAGTCCGCGCGAGATCAGCATTCCGGTTGTGCTGGTTCCGGGAGGCTAAGGGTGACCCCTTGTCGGTAACAAGTAAGATGCTTTAAATGTCTCGCATCACCGCCAGGGTACCAGCAAAAGCCAGTTCGTGCTTCCGCGTGAAGTGCGCACGTTATTGGGCGTGCGCCCAGGCGATACGCTGGCCTTTCACATCGACGCATCTGGTGTCCGCATCGAGAGAGCCGCGCGGGACGACGATACGTTCGCGACATTCGACGAATGGGCGGGCAAGGCCGATGATGAAGTTTACCAGGATCTCTGATGCCGTTTCACCAAAGCTTCCGTTCCTAACGCATCTGCTTTAAGCGTCAGCTCATCCACTTCAGCGTCGTCGGCTCGATTGGATTGACGAAGTCACGCTCTTCTTCGCGGCTCTTCGTCCATTCGCGCTTCAGCTTCAAATACCATTTCGCCTGTACGTCGATGTCGTCGATCCAGAGCATGGATGGGCTGTAGGCCAGACCTTCGTTCTGCAGATCGACCATGCGGCCATCCTGGTCGAGGAATTCTCGAGCCGCCGGAATCAGAATGGGCTTCACCGCATCGAGCAGCGGCGCGTTCTTCCAATACGTTACTTGCGTGATGCGGGTGGAGGTTTCGTTTTCCGGCGTGAGGCACGTCAGCGTGAACAGGCGGGACTTCGGGTTATCGACCACCTCCCATCGGAAGCCCGGCAGCATAAAGGAAATCTCAGTTGTCACCTGGCCGCCGAACAGCATGCGGTAGGCCAGCGAATTGCCGCTCGGCGCGTGGCGCTCGATCGCCCAGCCGCGCTCGCGCGGCACGAAGCGCTTTTCTTTCAGCCGGCGCCCCGAACTCGGCGGGCGCCACCACCATTGGTTATGCACGTACGGCACGTGCGCCGGGTCCATCAGGCCGACGACGGCGTTGTCCATCGTCGCGGCGAAGATGCGGTGGATGACGAATTTCGGCTCGACCAGATCGCCAAGCCCAAACTCCGGCGGCGGCGGCGGCGCGCCGGTCACGCGCGCATCGGATGAAACGAAC
Organism: Hyphomonadaceae bacterium; assembly: GCA_014378995.1. GTDB lineage: Bacteria > Pseudomonadota > Alphaproteobacteria > Caulobacterales > Aquidulcibacteraceae > Vitreimonas. The sequence continues at coordinate 13,587 of JACMMP010000246.1, read as the reverse complement.
ACCAGCACGATGCCGTTGGTTTCGTGCGTGGGAAAATGGCGCACACGAATGCGGCCAGCCTCGTAGGGCTGCCCATCCACCAGCGACGGGATTTGTTTGCAGATTCCGTCCTGCGTGCCGAAGCGCCAGCCATGGTAGGGGCACTCGACCGTTTGGACGCCGTTTGTCGCTTCGATGCGGCCGGCCGAAAGCGGCACGGCGCGGTGCGGGCAGATATCGCGCAGCGCGAAGGCGCGACCCTCGTCGTCGCGCCCCAGCAGCACCGGCTCGCCAAGGATTTCGCGGCGGAACATCGCGCCGCGCTGCAGCTCGCGCGAGGTCGCCGCGAAGTACCAGAGATCGCGCAGGAGATCGCTCATTGAGAGGCGAGATACAGCATGGCGGGGATGCCGACAAAGCCCAGCGTCGCCGATGCGACGATCCCGCCCACGCAGAGCGCCGCCAGCGCCCAACGGCGGCGGCGCAGCTCCACCGACCGCGCCTGGTTCATCGCCCCACCCGCAAAAAAGATCGCGCCCAATGAGCCGGCGACGACGCCGCCGAGCGCGAGCAGATAAAGTGCGGTTTGGCCGAGCAACAACATGTCAGGCGCGCGCGCGAGAAAACATCACCGCGCGACGATCGTCACGCGAAACGTATCGCTCGCCGGCTCATTGCTTTCCCAAGGGCGGCGCTGCTCTAGCACCAGTTCGCCCGTGCCAGGCGCGGTTGCGACAAACATCGTCACTTCCCAATGATTGCCGCCAGTATAGCCGGGCTGGCTCTGCGCAGCGACAGTATCGCCGCTGGCTTCGCCGGCGCGCTGGATGAAGGCCGGCAGGGTCGCGGGCGCCCACACATAGCCAGCCGTCGGCACGCCGACCAGTTCAACCGCGAAGCGCTGGTTGACCGCGACTTCGACGGTTTGCCCGTTTTGGGCGACGGTGATGCGGGTTGCAACATCGTTCGGCGTAGGCGCCGGTACGGAAGCATTCGTCACCGGACTCTCCTGGTTAGCCTCTTGGCCGGGCGCACAAGCGCATAGCGCAACAGCGCATGCCGCGAACATGAACCGCATCATTGCATCGCTCCTGCTTCCATCAGCCCGATATAGAACCGGATCATACGGTCGAGATTGGCGATCGACAGCCGCTCGTTCAGCCCGTGCGGCATTTCCAAATCCGCCGCGGTCAAAAGGATCGGCTGAAACCGATATACGTTTTCGGCCACCGTCGTGTAGTGGCGCGAGTCCGTGCCCGCCAGCACCAAAGCGGGCGCGACCGGCGCGTCCGACAAGATTTCACGCGAAAGCCCGGCGATCAGCGCGTAGCTCGACGACGTTGTGCTCGAGATGCCGGTGGCGTCACGGGGCGTCTCCGCCCAGTCGATTGTCACGCCCTCGAGATCGGCCACTGTCTGCCGCGCCTGGCGCAAGAGGCCAACTGCGTCGTCGCGGGGATGGATGCGGAAATTGATCATCGCAGTTGCTTCGCCTGGCAGCACGTTGGGCCGGACGCCGCCATCGATCATCGTTGGCGCGATGGTGGTTCCCAGCAGCGCTTGCGCCGCCGGATTGCCCGCCATTTGCTGGCGCAGCAGCGGCCCGAACAGCCATTCGTTCGCGACCGCCATGCGATTGGTGAAACTGAGTTCGGGCGCGAGCGCGCGCATCATGCCGAGCGCGGGGCCGCCTTCGAGCTTGCGCTCGATCGGCATGGCATGGATGCGGTCCACCGCCTCGGCCACCAGCGAAACCGCGGTTTCGCTGGGCGGCATGGAGGAATGGCCCGGCTGGCCCACCGCGCGCACCCGCAGCGTGCCCGACCCACGCTCGGAGATGCCGATCATGGACGCCGGCCCGCCGGTCAGCGGATGGCGATCGAGTGCGGCCAGGCCTTCATCCAGCACGAACCAGGCGCGCACGCCGCGTTCGGCCAGCGCCGCCGCCATCAGCACCGCGCCGCCCTCGCCGCCCAATTCTTCATCGTGGCCGAAGGCGAAGATAATCGTCCGCAGCGGGCGGCGGCCTTGGGCGGCTAAGAACTCAGCCGCCTCCAACAGCGCGACAAGGGAGCCCTTATTGTCGATGGCGCCGCGCCCCCAGACAGCTTCATCGCGCACCAACCCGCCGAACGGCTCGACGGTCCAATTTTGCAGCGTGTCTTCCGGCACGGGCACCACATCCTGGTGCGCCAAAAGCACGATTGGCGGCTGCGCGGGATCGCTGCCCTCCCAGGTATAGAGCAACGAAAACTCGCCGATCACTTCGCGCCGTGCGGCGGCGTGGAACGCAGGATATGTTTGCTGCAGCCAGGCGTGAAATTCCCGGAACGGCGCGCGGTCTTCTTCCGCGCTCGCGAGCGAGACGGTGCGAAAGCGGATCGCCTCCCCCAGCCGCGCCGCGGCGGCGTTCGCATCGAGGGCGTACGCAGCGCTGTCCGCGATTTCTACGGCGGCGGGGGGCGGCGGCGCTGTGAACGAGAAGGTGCGAAAGCCGACGAACCCGGCGAGCGCCAGCAACAGCGCGCCAAGCCCCACTAGAATGAGCCGAACCATATATCTCCCCGCCTTCTCAGCTGATTGGAGGCTTTCCGCCGCAGAAGGTCAATCATGCGGCGGAACGAGGTTCCAGTTGGATCGTTGCATCCTTACGGAGGGATTATGCCGCGCACTGCAAACCAGCCCAACCTCGAAACGCTGCCTCCCGAAACGGCGGCGGACGAGGAATTGGGCGTCGTAGAATTTCTTGAGATGCTCGCCCTAGCGCTGACCGAAGGCGCGACCGAGGCGATCGCCCAAATGTGGGAGACGCCCGCGCTGGTTATCTCAGATGACGCCGTGCAGAGCATCGGCGAGCGCGCAGAGCTGCTCGACATGTTCGCGGGCGCCCGTGAACATTACAATTCCGCTGGCGTCACCGACACGCGCCCCGAGATTATTCGCCTGGACGAGATTACCGACAAAGTGGTGATCGTGCGCGTGCGCTGGCCCTGGCTCGATGATGAAGGCGTTGAACTCGGCGGCGAGTGCTCCACCTATACGCTGCGCCAGTCGGCGTCAGGCGATTGGAAGATCCGCTGCGTCGTCATGCACGGCGCCGAAGCGCTTAACTAGCGTCCCATCGGCGCAAGTTCCTTTGCGGCGAAACCATAGCTTACCTCGGAACGATCCTGACGCTGCGCGGTTTGGCGTGCGTTCAACCAAGGAGCGCCCTAATGCGTATTCTCATCGCTGCCGCGGCCATCGCCGCCCTCGCCGCCTGCACCCAGGAAACCACGACCGAAACCACGCCGGACTCTGCGGAGATCGTTACCCCGGCGCCGGCGCCAAGTCCGGTCCCGACCACGATTGTGGTGACTGAAAGCGACGCCCGCACGCGTCTCGAAGCCGACGGCTACACCAACGTCACCGGCCTGATGCAAAATCCGGACGGCACCTGGAGCGCCACCGGCACCCGCAACGGCGCCGCCACGCAAGTCACCATTGGCGATTCCGGCGTGCAAGTAATGACGACGCCGGCGCCGACAACGCCGTAAGCTTACACCGATCAAAGAATCGCCCTGCGTCAGCCGACGTGGGGCGATTTTCTTTGCGCTGTCTTTATGTGCGCTAAACGCGCGTCGCGCTGAGCTCCAGCACGTCTTCCCACGTTCGCAGTCCGCTGCGCTGGGCGTTCACCAGCACGGCCATGTTGCCGGGCTGGTGCTTGTTATCGAGCATCTTCTCGTGTGCGTCGGGGATTTTGTCCCAGGGCAGCACTTCCGACATCGCTGGATCGATGCGGCGGTCGATGACGAGTTGGTTGGCTTGAGCGGCGTGATAGAGGTGGGCGAAGTGTGAGCCCTGCACGCGCTTCTGGCGCATCCATAGGAAGCGCGCGTCCATCGTGAGATTGTAGCCGGTGGTGCCCGCGCAGATCACGACCATGCCGCCGCGTTTGCAGACCAGCACGGAAACCGGGAACGTGGACTCGCCCGGGTGCTCGAAGACGATATCGACGTCTTTGCCGCCGGTGATTTCCCAGATGGCTTTGCCGAACTTGCGGCTCTCCTTCATGTAGCCGCCGAACTCGGGACCGTTCACGGTGGGGAGCTGGCCCCAGCAATTGAAGTCCTTGCGGTTGAGCACGGCTTTCGCGCCCATCGACAGCACGTAATCTTTCTTGGTGTCATCGGAGACAACGCCGATCGCGTGCGCGCCGCTGACGGCGCATAGCTGCACGGCGAAGACGCCAAGCCCGCCGCTCGCGCCCCATACCAATACGTTCTGCCCAGGGCGCAGCACGTTCGGCCGCCAGCCGAACAGCATGCGATAGGCGGTGGCGAGCGTCAGCGTGTAGCAAGCGCTCTCTTCCCAGGTGAGGTGCTTTGGGCGCGGCATCATCTGGCGCGCTTGCACTTTGCAGAATTGTGCGAAGGAGCCGTCGGTGGTTTCGTAGCCCCAGATGCGCTGGCTGGGCGAGAACATCGGATCGCCGCCATTGCACTCTTCGTCGTCGCCGTCGTCCTGGTTGCAATGGATCACGACTTCGTCGCCCGGCTTCCAGCGCTTCACCTTGGAGCCCACGGCCCAAACGATGCCGGACGCGTCCGAGCCGGCGATGTGATAGGGCTGTTTGTGCACGTCCAGAGGGGACAGCGGCTCACCCAGAGCGGCCCAGACGCCGTTATAATTTACCCCCGCCGCCATCACGAGCACGAGCGCCTCATCCTCGCCGCACACCGGCGTCGGCACCTGCTCAAGTTGCATGGCTTTCAGCGGCCGGCCGTGGCGTTCTTTCCGGATCGCCCACGCCCACATCTTTTCAGGGACATGATATTGCGGGGGAATCTCGCCGACGGCGTAGATTTCCTTCACACTGCTCAGCGCGGCTTTTTGGGCATCAGCCATGGCAAACTCCTCAGGGCCCACACGATGCGCTGTCATGCTGCAGTGCGTCAATGCCCGTACCGTAGGGACTATTCGGGGTGTAAGTTCCGTTTAGGTTGAGGTTCGGGGGAACATGACAAGTTCCCAATGGTTACCCTCCCTGGGATGCGCGCGTCCAACTGGATGCGACGCGTCGCTTGCGGCCGTGTTTAGGCTGCTGGGGAGAGAAATATGACTGTTGAGAGCCTTATAATTTGGATCATCGTGGGCGCTATTGCCGGGTTTTTGGCTGGCTTGGTTGTCAAGGGCTACGGTTTGGGACTGGTCGGCAACATCATTGTCGGCATCGTCGGGGCATTTCTAGCGGGCTGGATGCTGCCTGAGTTGGGCCTCACCTTCTCTCTCGGAAACCCGATCCTCACCTCGATCGCCTACGCGACCATCGGCGCCATCGTGTTGCTGTTGCTGATTGGGCTCGTCCGTAGATCGAGATAATCATCGGCTCGCCGCGCTAACGGGCACTCATCTTCTTGCAGTGCAGCATGAAGCAGTGTTCCGTGGCGCGGCGAGACCTTGATGACTTCATTTCAACATGCCCCCGATCCGCCCTGGATTTTCCGCACCTATGCCGGCCATTCCACGCCTGCGGAGTCCAACAAGCTCTACCGGGCGAACCTAGCGAAGGGGCAGACGGGACTTTCCGTCGCGTTCGATCTGCCTACTCAAACGGGATACGATTCCGACCACATTCTCGCCCGCGGCGAAGTGGGCAAAGTCGGCGTACCCGTTGGCCACCTAGGCGACATGCGCGCTTTGTTCGACGGCATCCCGCTCGAGCAGATGAACACGTCGATGACGATCAACGCGCCGGCGGCATGGCTGCTCGCGCTTTATGTAGCGCTCGCCGAGGAGCAAGGCGCCGACCCGAAGAAGCTCACCGGCACAACGCAGAACGACATCCTCAAGGAATATCTCTCGCGCGGCACTTACATATTTCCGCCCGCGCCGAGCCTGAAGCTCACCGCCGACACCATCGCCTGGAGCCTCGACGCTCTGCCGAAATGGAACGCGATGAACGTGTGCTCCTATCATTTGCAGGAAGCCGGCGCGACGCCGGAGCAAGAGCTGGCGTTTGCGCTCGCGGCCGCCATCGCCGTGCTGGATGAAGTTAAGGCGCGCGGCGAAGTGGCGCCGGAGCGGTTCGCGCTCGTGTTCAGCCGCATCTCGTTCTTCGTCAACGCCGGCATGCGCTTCGTTACCGAGCTTTGCAAAATGCGCGCGTTCGTGAAGCTTTGGGATGAGATCGGCCGCGAACGCTACGGCGTCGACGACGAAAAAGCGCGCCGCTTCCGCTATGGCGTGCAGGTAAACTCCCTGGGGCTGACCGAGCAGCAAGCGGAGAACAACGTTTATCGCATTTTGCTGGAGACGCTTGCAGTCACGCTCTCTAAAGACGCCCGCGCCCGCGCGGTGCAGTTGCCGGCGTGGAACGAGGCGCTCGGCTTACCGCGGCCGTGGGATCAACAATGGTCGCTCCGGATGCAACAAGTGTTGGCGTACGAGACGGACTTGTTGGAGTTCGAAGACATTTTCGACGGCTCGAGAGTGATCGAAGCCAAGGTCGCGCAATTGATCGAAGGCGCGCGCGCGGAGTTAAAGACCATCGAAACACTGGGCGGCGCGGCGGCCGCGCTCAATTACATGAAGGCGGCGCTGGTGGAGTCCAACCGTCGCCGTGTCGAGCAAATCGAAGCCGGCCAACAGAAGGTGATCGGCGTCAACGCCTACACCGAAGGCGAGCCCTCACCGCTCGAAGCGGGCGAGAAGAATATTCACACCGTCGATCTCGCTGTGGAAGGTCAGCAGATCGCCCAGCTGAAGGCGTGGCGCAATAAGCGCGACGTCGCAGCCGTCGAAGCGGCGATCGCCGCGTTGCTCGCGGCAGCGCAAGAGGACCAGAACATCATGCCGGCCTCGATCGCCGCCGCGAAGGCCGGCGTCACCACCGGCGAATGGGCGCACGCATTGCGCCAAGCGTACGGCGAATATCGCGGCCCCACCGGCGTCGCGCTGGTGATTGAAACTGGCGGTGAGAATGTCGACGCCGTTAAGCAGGACGTGGCCGCGCTTAGCGAAAAGCTTGGCCGTCAGCTCACCTTCCTTGTCGGCAAACCAGGGCTCGACGGCCATTCCAACGGCGCCGAGCAAATCGCCGCGCGCGCGCGCGCGGTCGGCATGGAGACGATCTATGAAGGCATCCGCCTGACACCCGCCGAAATTGTCGCCGCCGCGAAGGAGAAGAAAGCGGACGCCGTGGGGCTTTCAATCCTCTCCGGCTCGCATCTGGATTTGGTGCAGGAAGTCGTGCGCCTGATGCGCGCCGAAGGTATGGACAACGTGCCCCTCGTGGTCGGCGGCATCATTCCGCCAGCGGACGCGCTAGCGCTTCGCCAAATGGGCGTGGCCGGCGTTTACACCCCCAAAGATTTCAAGATCACCGGCATCATGGCCGACGTCGTGAAGCTGGTGGCGGATCGGGCGTGACAAGCGTCCTTGCGTTCGAACGCGCCTGCATCCGCGCCTGGCCAGCCAAACATGAAACGACCATCGACGGCTGGCGCGCGTTCGCGACGGCCGGCAAATCGTGGCGCGTCAACACGACGTGGCCGATCGCGTGGACCGGCCCCGATCTCGAAGCGTCAATCGACGCGGCCGAGCAATGGGCGCAATCGCATAACATCCGCCCCGCCTTCAAGCTTGCCGACGGCGGCGTGCATCCGCCGCATCTGCCCGAAGCGCTCGCGCGGCGCGGATATCGTGCGCACCTGCCGACTTTGGTGATGACCCGCACGCTCGGCCATACGCCGGGCCCCGACCGCTCCGTGGGCATCGACGAAGAGCCGACCGACTCGTTCTGGACGCCGCTGCGCCTCGCCGCGCCCAGCGCCGCGGACTTCGCCGAGCGCGCCGAGATCGTCCTGCGCACGACGCCGCCGCGCGCGTTCGCCATCGCCCGGCTCGATCATCAGCCCGCCGCCATCGGCTTTGGCGATGTCACCGACGAATTGCTTGGGCTTTATCTCATGCGCACGGCGCCCAATGCGCGCCGCCAAGGGCTCGCGCGCGACATCGTCCGCGCATTGTGCGGCTGGGGCGCCGCCAACGGCGCGCACACAGCTTACCTGCAAGTGGAGCAAAGCAACGAAGCCGCCGTGGCGCTCTACGCAAGCGACGGCTTCGACACGGCGTACGCGTACACTTACTGGGTCAAAGGCTGAGCCCGCGCTGGCGCGGCCGCCAGCTTGGCGCCGAACCAGGCCGCGAGCGGCACAAGAACGATGCAGGCTATCGTCATCCATAGCGGATGGTGAACCATGACGAGATTGGCGAACGTCGCCGCCGTCAGCAAACCTCCCGATACCCACCCGGCCCAAATGCGCGCGGCGATCTTGGCGCCCGCGAACGCAGCGGCAAAAGCCGCCAACGCATAAGCGATCGGCAAGCCGATGAAAGCGGCGAACGGAGCGGTGGCGACGTAGTTTTCCCACTCAGACAGATGCGGCGGCGGAAACAATGCGTGATTTATCGTATCCCCGGCGATGACGACGCCAAGCCCAAGCGCCACGCCAACGACGATGCCAAGACCGATCCTAACGACAGACGAAACACGATTCATGTTTAGCGCTCCTGCTCTGTGTGCGGTAGAAATGTGCGGTGCGGCGCGGCCAGACGTGCGCCTGCAAGAGCGGCAAGCAGTTTTGTCGTCATGGAAGCGACAACTATCGCGCTGAGCGATGCCAGAGCGCCGGCGGCAACGATGATGGATACGTCGGTGATGGCGTAGATCAGCGCGAATGCCGCCGCGAAGGCCACGCCATTGCGCGCCGGCTTGCGCTTGGTCAACACCCAGCCTGCGCCGAAGAAGAGCGGCATGCCGACGAAGATGCTCGACCAAGGCGCTATGCGCTGGGCGGCGGCCTGATAGAATGCTTCCTCCTGGCCAGGTTCGATAAACGTGCCGTAGACCCAGACGACAGCGAACGCCGCCGCGACGTTCAGAACCATAAGAGCGAGCGCGACGCCCGCGGCTTTGACGATATCCAGCGCCTTCATGTTTTGCGTCATCCTCAATGTTCGTGCGCAGGCTGCTCGAGCGGTTTGCCCACGGCCACCGCGCTGATGCGAGACAGAAACCAGCCCCAACCGAACGGATAATCGCTGATGTCGACCGCACGAACGAAACCATCGTGCACCAGTTCAACCCGCGTGCCGGCGCCTTCCGGCGCCAGTTTCCAGAGCACGCGCTGATCCGGTACGCTCTTGTCGCCGCGCCAGTCGGGCCAGGAGATCGCAAGGCGCTCGTTTTCAACGAAATCGAGAATCATGCACGGCGGCGAGGTGATCTTCTGGCCGTCTTTCTCGAACTCCATTTTGAGATGCCAATCACCCCCAATGCGGGGATCGACAGCGGCCGCGACGCCGAACCATTGCTGTATTTTTTCCGGATCGATCAGAGTGCGGAAAACCGCTGAGGGCGGCGCATCGATATAGATCGAGAGTGCGACGTTCGGATCCTTCGCCGCATAATCAACCAGCAGCTTGCCCTGCCCGCCGGCGAGATGAGCGGAGAAATTTCCCCAATTGAAGCGCCAGAGATCGTCGATCATTTCCTTGGCGCGATTGATCGCCGGCGCTTCGGCGAACGTGTGGGCGCCTTTCACAATGCTGGCTTCCGCGTTCTCGGGGTCGGCTTCGACCTCAAAACTTACTTCGCTGTCGCGCTCTTGCAGGCGCCACGTATAGGCGACGCTCTTGTTCGGTTCGAAGCGCGTGATCTGGCCGTGCGCGTCCGCCGGCGCGGGCGTCCCCAGCGTGTGCTTGCCCCAGAAGCGATAAGCGCCGCCGACGTGCGGCGCCACTTCGGCGTGCTCGGCGAACCAGCCTTGCAGATCATCTGCATTGGTAAGCGCGGTGAACACACGCGCGGGCGGCGCCGGAATCTTCCACGTAAATTCGTGCTTCAACGCGCTCATCACTCGCCCTTCTTCGGTTTGGCTTTCGCCTCTTCTTCCACCACACGTTTGAGATCGACCAGCCGCGCCGCCCAGAACAAGCGGTAGGGCGCGAGCCACTGATCCACCGCCTGTAAGGCGGAGGGATCGAGCGTGTAATAGCGTGACGTCGCCTCGCGCCGCTCACGCAGCAGACCGGCCTGCCGCAGCACGCGCATGTGCTTGGCGATGGCTGGGCGGCTGACCGGGAAACGCCGCGCGATGTCGCCCGCGCTCATCTCGCGGTGGCGCACCAGATCGAGGATCGCCCGGCGCGTAGGATCGGCAATCGCGCCGAATGCGCCTTCCGTCCGCGGCCGGGCTTTTGTAACCATACGGTTACGATTATGCCAAACGGCGCGGGTTGGCAAGCACGTTTTGGAAAATCGCTATGGGCCGCGGAGCGACTGCACCAGCCGCGTCATCGCGCTTGCGCCCACCAAAGGCGCGAAGAAGGGAATGACGGAGCAAGCGAGCCCGACGAAGAAGAAGCTGAGGCCGTGACGTTTCCTCAGCGCGACCGCGTCGGCATAGCTCATGTGCCGCGCGGCGGTGATGGTCGCGTACTCACGTCCCATCAGGAAACCGTTCAGCGTGTAGAACGTCACCGCGTTAATGCCTGGAATGAAGTAGAGCGGGATCGCGACGAGGTTGAGCAGAAGCGCCGGCAAAGCGATGCGCACGCCGTTTAACACGCCTTGATGCAGCGGCACATTGCGCGCTTTCGGCGCGCCGATCTTCTTCTCCACACGTTCGGCGGCAAAATCGAACAGCACGCCGCCGACAATCATCGAGATCGCCGGCGATAGCGCGATCGCCAGCACGACCACGGCGATGCTCGCCACGAACTCGCCGAACGTGCTGACGTTCGCGAGCCAGCCCGCGCCATCGGGAATCAGCGGCACTACGTAGCGGATCAGCGCCGTAGCGGCGAGGACGGTCAGCGTCACGGCGATTACCAGGTTAATCAGCGCAAACCAGGTTAGTCGCCCGAAGATGACATCCTTCAGGCCGCCGAGGATGGCTGTCATTGCTCGCGTCAAAAGCGCCTCCGCCGCATCGGGCTTGACGGCGGATTGTTCGCCGCACAGCCTCCCCGCCCAGGAGATTTGTGATGGACGAAGCTGAAACGGGAAAGAGCGATTGGCGTAATGAGGCGCCGGAATGGCTGAAAACCGTCGCCGGCGCATTCCTCGCCTACATGGCTTTCACCACCGTCGCCTTCGCCCAGTTCGAAATACCGTCCGAAAGCATGGTGCCGCATCTGGAGGTGGGGGATCGGGTGACCGTGTCCAAGTTCGCCTATGGCTACAGCCGCCACTCGCTCCCGTTCGAGGCCGGGCGCTTGTTGCCCGCCGGCGAGCATCGCTTTTTCGAGCGCCTGCCGCGGCGCGGCGACGTCGCCGTTTTCATTCATCCCCGCTCGGGCGAGACGATGATCAAGCGCCTGATCGGCTTGCCGGGCGACACCATCGAGCTTCGCGACGGCGCGCTTCTCATCAACGGTCAAGCCGTACCGACGACCACGCCCGAACTCCTGTTGCGCCTGGCGCATCCCGGCGCCCGCGCATGGACGCAGCGCGCAGAAGAGACATTGCCGGACGGCGCCGCGCATGCCGTGCACAGCACCATGTCATCCAGCCCGTTCGATAATTTCGGGCCTTTTCTCGTGCCGCAAGGCCAACTCTTCTTCATGGGCGACAATCGCGACAACTCGCTGGACAGCCGTTGGGATGGCATGGGCGTGGTGCCGATCGACAATCTCATCGGCCGCGCGGAGATCATCTACGCAACGCGGATCGACGCGTGCGCGCGCGACGTATCAATCGCGTGCACGATGCCGCGCTGGCTGCGCCCGCTGCGCCATTAAGGCTTCGCGCGCGCACGCTGCACAACGAACAATCCAGCAAGGATGAAAGCGGCGCCGGCAAACGCGATGGGTCCCAGCGCTTCGCCGAAGATGATCCAGGACAGCGCCGCCGCCGCCAGCGGCTGCATCCACAGCAGTACGGTGGAAACGAGGATTGGCAGACGGCCGACGCCGTAAGCGATCAGCCCCTGCCCGCCGACCTGGGTAACGACGCCGAGGCCGATCAGGATGAGCCAGCCTTGCAGCGAGTGCGGCAGGAGCGGCTCACCGAGCAGCAGCGCCAGCGCGAACGTCACCGCGACGCCGCTGAGGCCCGCCCAGAACATGACGCCGCCGACGCCGACGCGTTTGCCGATCGACCGCACCATCAAGAGATACGCGGCGTACCCGAACGCCGAGCCCGTCGCCATGATATCGCCGAGCCAGCCCTCCTCGCCGCTGGCCGGGCCGGCGGCGCTGCGGCCGATCGCCAGCAGCACGGCGCCAACGAGCGCCACTGCGCCGCCAAAGAGAACACTGGGCGCGATGCGCTCCTTCAGCAGCAGCCATCCGAACAGCGCCGCGAAAATCGGCGTCATGTTGGTGAGCAGCGTCGCGTTGGCGACAGTGGTTTTTGTGAGTGAGGCCGCCCAGAGGCTGAGTTCGAGCGCAAAGAACACGCCGGCGATAAGCAGGAGCCCACGGTCGCGCCCGTCCGCGGGCTTATCGTGCGCCGCCCACAGCGCCAGGATCGGCAGCGCGAAGATGAAGCGCCACATATTGGTGGCGACCGGCGGCAACTCCGAAAGCCGGACGCCTATGGGGGCGAGGCCGATCAGGGCCGCGCCCACCAGCACCGCCAGCGCCGCCCCGCCCTTTGCGCCGCCCTCCGCCATCGGTTCTGGTGTCCCCGCCCAAGTTCAGCGCAGGCGTTTGCCCGGCTGGCTGCGGAAAGCAATCGGCGCGGCGGTCCGATCCGCTAGATTCTGCTGGGGCGGCCCGATTCTACGGACCGCCGGCCCGACTCGGCCCGAGAATCGCCGGCTCAGGGGGCCGGTGCGGAGATTAAGGGCAGTTCAGAAGCCCCGCGCGGAGACGTAAACGAATGCGCCGGAAAAGGGGCAGAAAAGCCGAAATGACACCGGCGAAAGGCCGGTCGTCATGGTTAACGAGGGTGGTTTTCCACAGGCCCACCAACAGCTTCCCCCCGAAAAAATCAGCCTGTCAGACGGTTCGGCATTGACCGGCAATTAACGGATGTCATCACTATATATAGCGGTACGGTGACGGTTCGAGCCCTAGGGGTCGTGGTTTGGGCCAGCACCGAGTCGGATTAACACAGAGCTAAATTCGGGGGCTGGAACATGCAGGCAAGAGCGGAAAAAGCAGGGGTCCACCGTATGGGCGATGTCCACCGTGGCAAGCCCAAGCCGCTGCGCCCGCTCAAGGTCGTGGAGAAGGTCGTTACGGACCCGAGCCGCGATGCGCTGCTGACTGAGTTCGGCAAGACGACGCTCAACGATCGCTACCTGCTCGCCGGCGAAAGCTATCAGGACATGTTTGCGCGTGTCGCGGTCGCGTTCGCCGACGACATCGGCCACGCGCAACGCATCTACGATTACATGTCCCGGCTCTGGTTCATGCCGGCAACGCCGGTGCTGTCGAATGGCGGCGCCGAACGCGGGCTGCCGATCTCGTGCTTTCTGAATGCTGTCGGCGATTCACTCGACGGCATCATGGACACGTGGAACGAGAACGTATGGCTCGCCTCCAATGGCGGCGGCATCGGCACCTATTGGGGCGGCGTTCGTTCCATCGGCGAAAAGGTCGGGCAAAACG
>JACMMP010000245.1 GCA_014378995.1 Hyphomonadaceae bacterium | reverse complement strand
GTCATAGAGCCGGCGCGCCGCCGCCAGCGCGAGCGCGGCCGGCGCCAGGAACGCGAGCGCCAACGTGTTGAAGAGAAGCGGGCCGGTGACCGCGGCTGGCGCGAAGCCCCACCAGGGATTGAACGAAATCGCTGGAGCGACCAGCGCGTAGAGCAGGCCGGCGCCCATAAGCGCGTGCCCGCGCCAGGCGCCAATCAAGCCCGTCTCGCGGCCCGGGCGCGCCATCAGCACATGACCAGCGGCGATCAGCGCGAGAATGCGGAGGCTGATCTCGGCGAAAGTGCTTAGCGGCGCGCCGTCGGCGCCGGCAGCGAGGGCGCGCAGCGCCAAAAAGACGCCAATGAGCAGCATGATCACGCCGGCGAAGCCGAGCGACTCAGCGCCGAGCGAGCGCGGCTCTGCGCGCGACGCAAGATAGCTCGCGCCGAACAGAAAGGCGGACGCGGCCGCGAGGATGAGGAGCGCGTCGCCGATTGGGTTCGCGCCAACCAATGTGGCGCCAATCAGCGCAGGTGAGAGCGCGTGTCCAAGCGCGCAGACGGCGGCGAACAGCGCCGCAAAGCGCATCATGCTCCAGCCGCGCCAGGCCAGAACGGCGGCGAACAAAGCCGCAGCGCCTGCGTGCGCAAGCGGCCGCGCCGCGGCGGGGAAAGCGGATTCAACGCCAAGCAACAGCAGCGCAGCGGCAGCGGCCAGCCACAGGCCGGCGGCCTTGTCCTTGCTCGGTTGGTGCGTCTCTTCGGCCGCAAACCATGCAGCGACGAACAATAGCACCGAGCCCATAAAAAGTGGAATCCATGCGCTGAAATGATGCCAATTCTCGCGTGTGGAGGCGGCGAGCGCGATGAGCAGCGCCGCCCCGAATGCGCCGGAGCCTGCGATCAGAACACGTTGCTCGCGGCCCGGGCGCGCAGCTACGGCGGAGAGCGCGATCACGGCGGCGCCGAACAGAATGAACGGGTAAAAATCCGCGCCAAGGGCGGGCACACCGAAACGCGCCTGCACGTAGACGAGAAAGCCGACCACGAGCGAGGCGACGGCGACGGTCAGGGTCAGCGGCGCAGCCACGCGCGCGCGCACCGCGGCGGCGGCGAGCAACACGAACATGGTCGCGACCCAGGCGGGGCCTCCGACAACGCCAGACGGCAGATCGGCGACCCCAATCCAGGTCCACAGCAGCAGCACGCTGCTGATGCAGATCGCCGTGGCAGGCATATGCGCGTGCGCACGCGTCCAAGAGAGTGCGCCGGGCGGCTCGGTGCTGACGGGCTTGCGAAACGCGAGCGCTACGCCGCCCATCGCCGCGAAGCTTGCAACCGCCAAAGCACGGCGCACGTCGCCGGCGCCGATCGCGACGGCGAACCAAAAATAGAGCCCCAGCATCGTGGCGGCGCCAGCCCAGCCCCAACGCTGCAGGGCAGCGACGCCGAAACCGGCGATCGCGACACCGCCGATGTAGAAGGTGAGCGCAAGCCGCGGCCAAAGATCGATGCCGGTGAGTTGCGGCGCGAGCAACGCAAGCGTGACGGCGAGCACCGCCAGCGCTTGGCCATGCAGGAATGAGAGCCCCAGCAGCAACGCCGCGCACAACGTCAGCAACCCAACAGCAACTGGGAGATCCACCAATTCGTAGATGCCGTGCGCCGCCCAAGCGGTGGCGTAGAACGTCACTACGCCGGCGCCGGCCAACATTGCCGCCACCAACGGATGGCCAGGCGGTTGTTTCGTCGCGATCCGACGCGCCCACTCGCTGGCGCCGATAAGCGCCGCGCCCAGCAGCATCGCGCACACAAGCTGCACCTGCGGCGTAAACCAAGCCTGTTGGCTCGCGAACGAAACCAGGAAAATGCCGCCAAGCGCCACCAGTGCGCCGCCGAGCCAGGCAAGACCGTTTTGCGCCACCCATTGTTCGAGTTTGCGCTCGCGCGGTTGAGCAACACGCGGCGGCGGCGTGGCGGCGGCGGGCGGCATGCGCATGGGCTCATCGAGCGGCTGCGCCGGCTCCGCGGCGGCCGCCGCGGGAAGCGGCTCGTCGTC
>JACMMP010000028.1 GCA_014378995.1 Hyphomonadaceae bacterium | reverse complement strand
GACGCGCCGCGCACCACCACGCTCACCGCCGCGCAGCGCACTGAACTGACGGCTCTTGCGCGAGCGGCGGCCGGCGTCGGCGGCCAAGTCGGCGGCGCAACTGAAGTGTGCCCGGCCGGCGAGCAGGCTTATATCGAGATCGCGGTCGAAGGCCGCGCTAGTTCGCTCTCGCGTCCGTGCGCGGCGAACAGCGATGGCGGCGGACGCCTTGCGCTGCGGCTGAGCGAACTCGCAGGTTCACGCACGGAAGAAGAACTTGCGGCGGCTGCTGTGGCCGAGCTGATGCAGGCGGACCGCGACTTTGCGGCGATGGCGCGCGCCGAGGGCGTGCCGGCGGCGTTCGCGCATTTTGCGGCGGAAGACGCGATGATCGTCACCGGCGCTGAGATCGCGCGCGGCCGCGCCGGGATCGCGCATATTTACACCGGCTGGCCCGAGGGCGCGCAGCTGGAATGGTCGCCGGAGACGGCGCGAGTTTCCGCGCGCGGCGACATGGGCTGGAGCTGGGGCAATTCGGTGATGACGCTGCCGGATGGCGCGCGCCAACCGGGCCGCTACATCTCGGTATGGACGCGCGATTACGAAGGCAATTGGCGCTACGCCTTCGACGCGCCAATCCGCTAACCGGCAAAGCCGCCTTCGGCGAGGAACGCCAGCTCTTCTGGCGTCGATTTACGGCCTAGAATGGCGTTGCGGTGCGGGAAGCGGCCGAAGCGGGCGATGATGTCGCGGTGAAGCACGGCGTACTTTGTGTACTCGGCATTGCGCATCGCCTCGATGAGGACGACGCCGCGCTCTTGCAGCGCCAAGTCTTCGGCATGCTCGAATGGCAAATAAAAGAACACGCGCAAATCTGAATCGGTAGCGGCGTCGAAGCGCTTTTCGATTGCCCGGAGCGCAACCGCTTGCGCTAGGGGGTCGGCGGCGAAAGCGTGCGGCGAGTTGCGCCAGATGTTGCGCGGAAACTGATCGAGCAGCAGCAGCAGCGCGAGCGCGCTTTCCGCGTCCATTTCCCAGTGCGCCAGTTCGCGCCGGGCGGCGGCGTGGTGTTCGGCTTCGTAGCCGCGGCAGCGGCCGTCATGGGTCTCGTCCTTCGCGAACCACAGCTTCGGCCCGGCGTCGCGCCAGAAGCGGACAATCTCACCTGCACTCGCCATCGCGTTTCTCCTCACCGCGAAGCTAAGCGCGCGCGGGCGCGGCGCAAGAGGAGCGGCGCCTATGCAGAGCGTCCGCGATGCTGGCGCGCGGCGGGAGGCTCGGTTAAACCGCCCGTGTCACGAGGATTGCAATGCAAGTTTTCTACGAAAGCGACGCAGACCCGGCGCTGATCCGCGCCAAGCGGGTCGCCGTCATCGGCTATGGCGCGCAGGGCCATGCGCATGCGCTGAATTTGCGTGACGCCGGCGTCGATGTGCGGGTGGCGCTGCACGCAGCGGCGCGGCGGGCCGGGCAGGCGCGTGACGATGGATTTACGCCGATTAGCGTCGTTGAGGCGGCGCAAAGCTCTGATGTGCTCGTGATGTGCGCGCCGGACGAGGTGATGCCCGATCTCTACGCCGCAGAGATCGCGCCGCACTTGCGCGCCGGGCAGACGCTGATGTTCGTGCATGGCTTTGCACTGCATTATGGCTTCATCAAACCGCCGGCCTATGTCGATGTCGTGATGGTGGCGCCCAAGGGGCCTGGCAAAGCGCTGCGCGAAGCGTTCGTGAAAAGCGGCGGCTTGCCGTGCATTGTCGCGGTGGCGCAGGACAATGGCGGCGGCGAAGCTCTGGCGTATTCGTACGCGGCGGCGATCGGCTGCGGGCGCGCGGGGATGATCGCATCGACGTTCAAGCTGGAAACGGAGGGCGATCTCTACGGCGAGCAGGCCGTGCTGTGCGGCGGGCTTACGCATTTGATCCGCGCGGCGTGGGAGGTGCAGGTGGAGGCCGGCGCGCCGCCGGAGCTGGCCTATTTCGATTGCCTGCACGAAGTGAAATTACTCTCGGATTTGATCCATGAGCGCGGCATCGCCGGCATGCATCTGGCGATCTCCAACACGGCCGAGTACGGCGAGTACGTCACCGGCCCGCGCATCATCGATGCGCGCGTGAAAGAGGTGATGCGCGCGGTGATGGCCGATGTGCAGTCGGGCAAGTTCGCGCGGGCGTGGATGGAGGAGTACCGTAACGGTGCGCCGAACTTGGCGCGCACGCGGGCGGCGGCGGCGAGCCATCCGATCGAAGCGGCGGGGGAGAAGGTGCGGGCGTTGTTGAAGTCAGCGACGGTGAACAATTAATGTTTGGGCCAGTGAGAAAGTTCGATCGATGGCTGCTCGAAAAGCGGTTTCGCTGGCGTGCGCTTTGGATCAGCTTCGCCTTATTCGTACTCGTCGCCATCGTTTCAATGCCCATTGATGGCGGACTAACTGCGCTCATGGCTGGCGCCATTTATCTAGTCTTTGGCTACAGATACGTTCGCCCAAACATTGCCCTGCCCTGAATGGACTACGTCATGACCCGCATCGGCGCGCCGCTTTCTCCCTCCACGCTCCGCGTCATGTTTCTGGGCGGCGGCGAGATCGGCAAATCATGACGAGGTGGGTCTATGGGCGAAACTGACGAATTCGAGTGGGACGATGGCAAGGACGCCGTCAATCAGCAGAAGCACGGCGTTGAGCTGATCGTTGCCGCCGCCATGTTTGATGATCCAGACCGCCTTGAGCAGGTCTCCGGGCGTTCGACCGCCGCCGAAACTAGGCTGATCACCGTGGCACGGGCGTTTGGCGTTCTGTGGACCTGCGTGTATACTTGGCGCGGCCTGAAGCGTCGCCTCATCTCTTTGCGCCGCGCCCATCGGACTGAACGCCGTGCCTACCAAAGAAGACCTTGAAGCCGCCTGGAAGGCTTTCGAACGTGTCGAAAAGGCGCGTCTCGAAGCTATGACCGATGACGAAATCGATGCGGCCGCCGAGGCTGACCCAGATAATCCGCCCCTGACCGACGAAGAGCTTGCCCGCGCGTGGCGTGTGACACCCGTCGCCAAGACTGCCGCCGAATAGTTAAGCTGGCGACAGCCTGCGCGCGTCGCTAGAACGCGCCCCATGAACACCACCAGCATCGGCACGCCGCTTTCGCCTTCCGCGCTCCGCGTCATGCTGCTTGGCGGCGGCGAGTTAGGCAAAGAGGTGGTGATCGAGCTGCAGCGCCTGGGCGTCGAGACCATCGTTGTCGATCGCTACGCCGACGCGCCGGCGCAGCAGGTCGCCCATCGCGCCCACGTCATCGACATGACGGACGCCAAAGCGCTGCGCGCGCTGGTGGAGCAGGAGCGCCCCCATCTCATCGTCCCCGAGATCGAAGCCATCGCTACCGATGAATTGGTGCGCATCGAAGCTGACGGCCTCGCGCGCGTCATCCCCACCGCGAATGCCGCACACACCACCATGAACCGCGAGCGCATCCGCGTGCTTGCCGCCGAAACGCTGAAGCTGCCGACTTCGCCCTATGCGTTCGCGTCGTCGCTGGAAGAAATGCAAGCAGGCGTCGACCGGATTGGCTTTCCCAATTTCGTGAAGCCGGTGATGTCGTCCTCCGGCAAGGGCCAGAGCCGCCTCAAATCGCAAGCCGATGTCGCGCCGGCCTGGGATTACGCCATGAGCGCCGGCCGCGTGAAGCAGCCGCGTGTGATCGTGGAAGGGCAGGTGATGTTCGATTTCGAGATCACATTGCTCACCGTCCGCGCCGCCAGCGGCCAAGACGCTAAAACTCATTTCTGCGAACCCATCGGCCACGTCCAGGTCGATGGCGATTACGTTGAGAGCTGGCAGCCGCAACCGATGAGCGCGAAGGCGCTCGAACGCGCGCGCGACATTGCGGGCAAAGTGACGGGGGCGCTCGGCGGCTATGGCATTTTTGGTGTCGAACTATTCGTCAAAGGCGACGACGTTTGGTTCTCCGAAGTCAGCCCGCGCCCGCACGACACCGGCCTCGTCACGCTCGTCTCCCAAGAGCAAAGCGAGTTTGCGCTTCACGCCCGCGCCATCCTCGGCTTGCCGGTAGACACTTCGCTTCGCGCGCCGGGCGCGAGCGCGGTGATCTATGGCGGCATCGAAGCGCAAGGCATCGTCTTCGACGGCGTGAGCGAAGCGCTCGCCATCCCGCACACCGAACTGCGCCTCTTCGGCAAGCCTGAAAGTTTCACTAAGCGTCGCATGGGCGTAGCGCTGGCGCGTGGGGCGACTACGGACGAGGCGCGCCAGCGCGCCAAGCAAGCGGCGTCGGCGGTTAAGCCGGTCGCTTCGTAACGCACGAGGCCGACACCGGAGGGATTAGCAGTAGTGCAAACGGCATAGGTCGTTGCCGGGGCGAAAAAGACGCAGCGGCGTTAGCGCTGTTTAAGCCATGCGCCCTGCACGTTGCGCGCGGTTTGTCGCTGGTCCGATTGCATGCAAAACATTGCGTCCCCCGAGTTGATGTTGTCGATGGTGCTCGACGCTATGCCGGTCCGCGTGTTCTGGAAGGACCGCGATTCGCGTTACGTCGGCTGCAATCAGCACTTCGCCGATGAAGTTGGCCTCCCCAATCCGCAGCACGTCGTCGGCAAGAGCGATTTCGATTTCTGCAGCAGAGAGCAGGCAGAGACCTTCCGCGCAGTCGATTTGGAGGTCATGCAGTCCGGCGTGCCGCTCATATCGGTGGAGCGGCCAGCCGTACTCGCCAACGGCGAAACGATTTGGGTCGACTGCAGCACGCTGCCGCTTCGTAACGCCGCCGGCGAAATTATCGGCGTTCTCACAACGTATCTCGACATCACCGCGCGCCGGAAGGCCAGCGACGAGCGCGCGCGCCTGATCGAAGACCTTATCACCGCCCGGGACGCCGCGTTGAGTGCAAGCGCTTCAAAATCGGCATTTGTCGCCAATATGAGCCACGAACTGCGCACGCCGCTCAATGCGATTATTGGCTATTCTGAATTGTTGCGCGAGGAGAGCAGCGACGAGTCCACAAGCCACGATCTCGACTGCATCGTCGCATCCGGCCGCCATCTATTGGGCCTCGTCAATGACATCCTCGATCTGTCCAAACTTGGCGCCGGGCGCATGGTTCTGCACGATGAAGCGGTCTCTCCCGCCGCAATCATCAGTGAGGTCATGGACGCGCTGACCTTGATGGCCGAGCGCACTGGCACTGACTTGCGTTGGGCCGCGCCGCCGCCAACTTTCTCTACGCTTTGCGATGCGCTGAAGCTGCGCCAATGCGTCTTAAACTTGGTTTCAAATGCCTGCAAATTCGCCAAAAACGGCGTCGTGGAAGTCGGCTTGCAGCGCGAGTGGCGCGAGGGCGCGTCGGAATTCGTGGTCAATGTGAAAGACACCGGCATCGGCATCTCGCCCGAGCAAATGTTGCGGCTGTTCCAGCCGTTCGCGCAAGCCGATCCCAGCGTCACGCGCGCCTATGGCGGCACCGGCCTCGGTCTTGCGATCACGCGTCAGCTGGCCGAGAACATGGGCGGCGATGTTGTCGCCGACAGCGTGCTCGGCGAGGGCTCTACCTTTACGCTGCGGCTGCCCAACCGGCCCGTTTCGGGCGCTCTGAGCATCAGCCAGCAAGCCGTGGCGTGACGCGCAGTCGGAACGGTCCGGCCATCCAGAATCGCGTACTGGCGCTGACGCGGCGCTGGGCTTGCGCAGCACGCCAACGTGACGAGAGGGCCAATCCAGCCCGCACTCCTTATCGCCGCGCCCACCTTGCTTGCCAGGGGTGGGGGCGCTCGCTAGCGTCGCGTTATGCGCTCTGCGTGGATAGTCGCCGCCGCGTTGCTTGTGACCGCTTCTGCATCTGCGCAGGCGCCGTCGCTTGAACGTGACACGATTGCCGGCGGGCCGCCTCAGCGGCTAGATTTTGACGTTACAATCGCCACCTCGCCGGAAGCTCCAGGGCTGCGCCGCGACGCGCTTGCGCCAGCGCCGGCTCAACGGGTCGATTTCGATGTGACTATGGCGATATCAAGCGAAACACCAGTGCTGCGTCGCGACGAACTTCCAGGCGCGCCTTCGTCGCGTATCGATTTTGACGTTGTCATCACTGAGAGGACACCATGAGATTGCTGACGCACGTAGTGCTTTGCTCGCTTTGCGTCTCGTCCGCGTTGGCGCAGCCACAATTGCCGCGGGATCGCGTCACCCTTCCGCCAGAGGTCGCTGCTCGCATCGAGCGCCAGCTTCGCGCCGAGCGGCCGGCGCCGCCGTCTGAGATTTCCGGCTACATAGTAAGCCGCGATGCGCACGGAGCGCTGCGCCCCACTCGAGCGTATCCGCAGATCAATGTCCGGTTCGCGGCTGTCGATAGACCCGATCCCGTGCCTGAGGACTACGTTTTCGAACTGAGCGTGCACAACGCCGCAAGCGGGTTGCGGCCGGTGCGCACTGCGGCCGGAACGGTCGCGTGGGGATATCGTATCGGCCTTTCGGCGGACCGCCTCGCCGGCACGTCGCGCGGCTATGAAGGGCTGCAAACCGATCCGGAGCGTCCAAATTCGATACGCTTCAATCCGGATCGCTGGCGCTACCTAGGCATCGAGGTCACGATGCATGAGCGCGTAATAGATCCCAATACCGGCCGTGATGTTGGATCAACCGGCGTCGGCGTGGCGCGCGCAACGTCCTATGAAGACACATCGGGCTTCACCCGCTAAGGCGAATTTGCGACAGGGAAACAACGCATGACGACGGCCCAGCACCCACTCCAATCCGGCTACGGCATGCGCACTGAAGCGCGGGACGCGTTGGGTGGACGCGATCTCACCGGCAAAGTCGCGATTGTCACCGGCGGCTATTCAGGGCTCGGCCTGGAGACCACCAAAGCGCTCGCCGGCGCCGGCGCGATTGTGATCGTGCCCGCGCGTACGCCGGAGAAAGCGCAGAAGGCGCTCGTTGGCATTGCCAATGTCGAGCAAGCGGCGCTCGATCTCGCCGATCCTGCTAGCATTGATAAGT
Organism: Hyphomonadaceae bacterium; assembly: GCA_014378995.1. Lineage (GTDB taxonomy): Bacteria > Pseudomonadota > Alphaproteobacteria > Caulobacterales > Aquidulcibacteraceae > Vitreimonas. The sequence goes on along the minus strand of JACMMP010000028.1, from coordinate 6,920 downwards.
TCGCGAGCGGGTTTTTGTCCCGGACTAAGAAGCTCGACATCCTCATCAACAACGCCGCCATCATGGCGTCGCCGTTGATGCGCGACTCGCGTGGGTACGAGGCGCAATTCGCCACCAATCACCTGGGGCATTTTCAGCTGACGGCGCGGCTTTGGCCGGCGCTGAAGGGCGGCGCGCGCGTGGTGGCGCTTTCGTCGATCGGCCACCGCATCGCCCCGCCGGATCTGGAGGATCCGAATTTTGAGCGCACGGAGTACAATAAGTGGCTCGCCTATGGCCGCGCCAAATCGGCGAACGCGCTCTTCGCCATCGGCCTCGACCGTCGCGGCGCGTCACATCGCGTCCGCGCCTTCGCCGTTCACCCCGGCGGCATCATGACCGATCTGCAGCGCTTCATGCCCGAGGAGGAAAAGCGCGCCATGGGTTGGATCGACGCTGACGGCGTTGTGGACGCGCGGTTCAAGACGCCGAGCCACGGCGCCGCCACCAGCGTCTGGTGCGCGGCCAATGCGCAGCTGGATGGTGAAGGCGGCGTTTATTGCGAGGATTGCGACGTGGCGGTGGCTGTAGCCGCCGACGACAAGGGTTTTTCCGGCGTGCGCCCGTGGGCCATCGATCCCGTACTCGCCGATAAGCTCTGGGCGCTCAGCGAACGCATGACGGGCGTCGCCTTCGCGCCCTGACAAATTCCAGACAAACCTTCGCCTCTAAATGCGAGGCGAGGGCCGCTTTCTCGGGGATGATCATGCATCGCAGATATTTTCTGGCGGGCGCTGCGGCGTGCCTCGCAACGCCAGCTTACGCGCAAAATCTCAACTTCCAGGCCGCCGCAGCGTATTCCGCCGAACGGCGCGGCGTTGCGGTTCTGGTCATGCACGATGGCCGAGCCATCTTTGAAGATTATCCCAATGGTGGCGGCGCCGCCGAAGGCCACGAGCTCGCCAGCGGCACAAAAAGCTTCACTGGAATCATCGCCGCCGCGGCCGTGCAGGATCGATTGCTGCGCTGGGATGAGCCGTGCGCCGATACGCTGACGGAATGGCGCAGCGACGATCGCCGCCGCATCACCATCCGTGATTTGCTTTCGCTCACCAGCGGCGTTGAAGGCGGCCCGATCGCGCGGCCGCCCAATTACGCCGACGCCATCGCCGCGCAATCCGGCGCCGCGCCCGGCGCGCGCTTCGCCTATGGGCCAACGCCGTTTCAGATTTTCGGCGAGATCATCAAACGCAAAACCAGCGGCGATCCGTTGGCTTATCTGCAGCGCCGCGTGTTCGAGCCGCTCGGCATCAGCCCCACGCATTGGCGCCGGGGTGCGGACGGCAATCCGCACATGCCGTCAGGCGCCGGCCTCACCGCGCGCGATTGGGCGCGCTTTGGCTGGTTGGTGATGCAAAACGGCGAGGGCCGGCTCGACGCTGAAGCGCTGGCGCAATGCTTTAACGGCACGCGCGCCAATCCCGGCTATGGCTTGTCCTGGTGGCTGTGGCGCGAGGGTCTGGTGGCGCCCGGACGCACGCAAAGCGTTGACGTCGACCCTGCGCTCACGCGGCAATTCGGCCCGATCCACATGGCCGCCGGCGCTGGCGATCAACGGCTCTACCTGTTGCCGCAACAACGCCTTGTCGTCGCCCGCCAAGCCACCGGCATCATGCGCGCTTTGCTCCGCCGCAACCGCGACGAAAATCCCTGGTCCGACGCCGCGTTTCTACGCACGCTGCTGAACGCCTAGGCCAGCCTCGCGAGTTCCTACCCGTCCGCGCGAACTGCGTCTGGGATGTACCGTCGTTTCAGTGGAATGACGGCTTGCCACTGCGGTTCGAAGGTATCGTAAAATTTGAATATTAGATCGACTAAGGTCGGGCCATCGACGAGTCGGAGGTTCGGGCGGGATCGTTCTGCGTCAAGCGCTTCTCTTGAGTAGGCGCCGAGTGTCACGAATAGTCCAAACTCCTCCTTCTCGACTGCTCCGACCAGCCGTTGAACTTCAGGCCTGCCAATGCTGGTCACGATCTGCTTGCATTGGACCTTGATCACAGGTGGCTCGAAGCCGAGTTCGTCCTTGTGTGCGATGATGTCGATGCCGCCATCGCCGCCGAACTGAGTGACCCGGGCATGGTATCCCATACATCTTAGAAGGTGAGCGACGAAGTGCTCGAACCTTTCTGGCGTTATTGCCGTTTTGAGGCGCCGAATGACGAAGTCTTCGGTACTCTCCTCGACTTGGACCGTAGCGGCTTCAACGTCGAAGTCTTCGTTCCCGACCTCTCCCTCGAAGTGCTCACCTCGCAGTGCGGCCAGAAATTCGGCCGCTTGCGTGGTGACCTGAAACAGCGTCACAGCGGATCCGATCTCGTGCAGGGCGCCTTGGGTGAACGTGGTTCGTGGGAAGCTCTTCAACCATTTCACCGATCGGCGATGTGGCGTGTCGTCCGAGTTGTCTGAGTGAAACGTATAGTCTCCAATCACTTCGCCGACATTGACCATCCGGTCGATCTTTGATGGATAAATGATCAGGTCTCCGTGCCGCATCTCGCACGCGAATTTATAAAGTGTTCCCGCGTCAACGGGGACAGCGCCTGCCTTCTTTTCTGGGTACACTTCGGCCAACTTGGCTTTGAAACTCTGTCGGTCCGGGCGTAGCTTTGCGAGATCGCCCATTTTCGGCCAGCCGATGGCTATATAGCCCTGCTCGATCGGTAGGTTTCCGTGATGGGCGCGCATGTGCACGCCCCACAGTGTTGGTTCGGTTGCCATGTATCAGCCCTCTACTCGCAGCTAGGTTGGCATAGGGCCGGGTGCCGATCTAGCGCTTCTAAGCCAGCCTGATTTCGCGCAGCCGCTCGAGCAGGAAATCCTGTGCGGTGATCGGCTTTGGGTAGCGGTTGGGGTTATCCGGCGTGACGCAGCTGGGCAGCGTTTCGATCAGAAAATCCGGCGCGAAGTGCAGGAAAAACGGGATCGAGTAGCGCGGCAGGTGCGCGCGATCGGCGGCCGGGTTGACGACGCGGTGCGACGTGGACGGCAGTTTGTGATTGGTCAGCCGCTGCAGCATGTCGCCGACATTCACCACCAGCGCGCCTTCAGGCGGATTGACCTCGAGCCATTGGCCTTCGCGCGTCAGCAGCTGGAGGCCCGCCTCTTCGGCGCCGAGCAGCAGCGTGATGACGTTGATATCCTCATGCGCTTCGGCGCGAACACCGTCAGGCGCCGGCGGCATTGGCGGATAGTGCAAGAGGCGCAGCACGGAATTGCCGTCACGCGTGGCGCCGACAAAGAAATCCGGATCGAGATCGAGGAATAGCGCGATCGAGCGCAGCAGCTCGCCGCCAAGCGTGTCGAGCGCGCCATAGAGCGCAGTGATGTCCGCCTGGAAGGCGGCGATCTCGCTTGGCCACACATTGGGCGGCATGAATTGGCGATAAGGGTGGCCTTGCGGCAGGTCGCGGCCGGCGTGCCAGAATTCCTTCAGATCGACTTTCGCGGCGCCTTTCGCCGCTTCGACGCCGAACGGCACATAGCCACGCTGGCCCGCGCCGCCGGCGATGTGATAGCGGCGCTTTACCGGCTCGGGCAGGGCGAAGAATGCTTTGGTCGCGGCAAGCGCGCGCGCGATCGTTGCGCTGTCCAGACCATGGTCGCGCACGATGGCGAAGCCATAGCCGGCGTAACTCTCGCCCATGGCGCTGGCGAAGCTGGCGGGATCCGCGCGGCGGTCGCGCATTGAGAGAGCGGGCAGAGCGTCGAGAGCCATCGAGTCGTGAGCATCGCGCCGCCCCGAACCGGACGCAATGTCTTAACGCTGCATTTACGATTCGGAGGCGAGCTTCCGCGCCAAGCTACCTAGGAGCTTTGCTGATGTTCTTTTTCGGAGCGCATTCCTGGCGCGGCGAAAGCGGCCGGCGCTATCGTTTCAAGTGCGTGCTGACGAAGGGCGGCCTGCCGCCCGGCGGGCAGGGCGGCATTTATATCTTCGTGCGCCGGCGCTGGGCGTTTTTCATGGAGGTGCTCTATGTCGGCAAGGCGCACGATTTGCGCTCGCGCCTGTTGGGTCACGAGAAATGGGGGCGCGCCTATTGGTATTACGGCGCGACAGAACGCTACGTGCTGGGGCCGATCCGCGACGAAGCCGATCGCCGCCGCATCGAAACGGACCTGATCCGCAGCTTGAAGCCGCGCATGAACGACGTGGAGATTCCGCAGGCGAAGGCCGCCGCGCCCAAGCGCACCGCCGCCGCGGCCCGCGCCTTCGACATGAGCGCACTGCTCGGCCAGCGCTCGCAGCGGGCGGCTTAGAGCGTAATCATTTGCTCACGCGCGCACAGTGGCGTGAGCGAGGCGCCAGGCGCGATGTCTCGCACATCCGTCCAAGTGAGGCCTTCGGCGCTCCGGTGCGCGCGCACGCTGCGATCGACTGCATTGACGACCCAGTACTCGCTAACGCCGAAGCCGGCGTACTTTGCCGCTTTCTCCGTCGTGTCGTACGCCCAAGACGAGTCCGCGACTTCGATTACCAGCCGAATATCGGCGCCGGTAAGGGGCGCGTCGGCAATGCTGCGGGCGCGGTCATAGAGAATAAAATCTGGCTCAACGATAGTCTCTGCGTCCAGCACGAGCGTATGTTCGACCGTGATACCGAAAGGTGCGGTCCACGGCTCACGCAGCCAATTCATGATCCGCTCGCGCATGGCTTCGTGAAAGCGTCCCTTGGGCGACATGGGGATGATGGCTCCGTCCATGAGTTCGAAGCGCGCGTTTGGATCGATCAGGCCGTGTTCGACCAGAAATAGCACGTCGCTGGCCAGCAGCGGCCGCGGCGGTTCGAGCGGGGTGAGGACGGGCGCGTTCACACCACTGATATAACACAGCTGGCCGCACCGGTCAGCACGGTAAGGGACGCGCCCTTGACCCCGGGCGGCGGACACGCGAGAGGCGGGGTTGAATGACAGAACCGGCCCCGACACCGCCGAAACTAGGTCCTTGGGCGAAGCTCGTGGACTTCGCCAACAATATGGATGCGCGCGCTTGGCGGGCGGTGGCGATTTCGGTCGCCATGGTGGTCGTGGTCGGCGTGATGCTGGTGATCGGCCGGCTCTATTACGGCGCCGAGATCGAAGCGTTCATCGATTCCACTCTGGGAGAGGCGCGGCGTGGGCATTGGGGCCTGTTGGCCACCGTCCTCGTATTCACGCTGACCGCTTATGTCGGCGCGCCGCAGATCGTGCTGATCGGGGCGTGCGTGGTGGCGTTCGGGCCGGAACAGGGCTTCTGGTATTCGTGGATCGCCACAATCGTTTCCGGCGCGGTGACGTTCGCCACCGGCCGGCTCTCCAGCGGCCAGACCCAGAAGCGCTTTGGCGGCGCGACCGGCGGGCGGTTCACGCGCTTTATGGGCAAGAACGCCTTTCTCGCCAGCCTCATCGTGCGCTTCGTGCCGACCGCGCCGTTTGTGGTGGTCAACATGGCGTTCGGCGCGGCGCGGGTGGGGTTCTGGCCGTTCCTGGGCGGCTTGACGCTCGGCGTGCTGCCAAAAACCGCGATTATCGCTTTCGCAGGCGATGGCATCATGGACGCGCTCGAGGGCAATCTTGGATCGGCCGCTTTGATGGGCGTTATCGCGATCGCGCTCTGGATCGTCGTCGCCGTCGTGGTGCGCAAATGGGTGCGGCCGCAGGCCCCCGACTAGATAGTTTGGCGTGGGGGCGGACGGAAGCGTCTTGCCGCGCTAGATCACCTACATGAAAAAGCTCTTGGTCGCCGCCGCCCTTGTTCTCGCTGCTTGTGCGAAGTCGCCGCCGCCGCCCGATCTGGGCTACGGCGCCAATCCGCAACTGCCCCAGCCTGAAGCGGACGGCGCGATCCCGACTTTGAACGCCGCCACCGCGATCGGTTGGCCCGATGACGCAGCGCCCGTCGCGCCGGCGGGTTTCGTCGTGACGCGCTATGCGGAAAATCTGACGCATCCCCGCTGGCTTTATGTGTTGCCGAACGGCGACGTGCTGGTGGCGGAGAGTTCCACGACCCCTTCGCAAGGCGGCGTCATGGCCTGGATTCGCAACGGCGTGCAGCGCCGGGCCGGGGCGATCGCCGAGAACGCAAACCGCGTGACATTGCTGCGCGACACCGACCGCGACGGCGACGTCGATGAGCGGCACGTATTCGCGGAAAACTTGAACCAGCCGTTCGGCATGGTGCTGGTGGGCGGCCACATCTACATCGGCAACACCGACGCGGTGGTGCGCTTTCCTTACGTTGCAGGCGCAGTGCGCGTGAATGGCGCCGGCGAGACGGTGCTGCGCATTCCCTACAATGAAGGCTCGAATGGGCATTGGACGCGCAATCTCGTGGCCAACGCCGACGGGTCGAAAATCTATGTCGCGGTCGGATCGGTTTCGAACGCCGGCGATGAAGGCATGGAAGTCGAAGAAGGGCGCGCGGCGATTTGGGAGTTTAATCCGGACGGATCGGACGCCCGCATCTATGCGTCGGGTCTGCGCAATCCCGTCGGCATGGGCTGGGCGCCTGGGACCAATGCGCTTTGGGTGGCGGTCAACGAGCGCGACATGATCGGCGACAATCTCGTGCCGGACTACATGACGAGCGTTCAGGACGGCGGCTTCTACGGCTGGCCGTATTATTATTTCGGCGACAATCGCGACGAGCGTGTCGAAATCCCAACCAACGTTCGTCTGCGCGCGCCGCTTGCGCCGGACTACGCGCTTGGCTCGCACACGGCTTCGCTCGGGCTCGGGTTCTATACTGCCGCAGCGTTTCCCGAACAGTATCGCGGCGGCGCGTTTGTCGGTCAGCACGGGTCTTGGAACCGCAGCGTGCCGAGCGGTTACAAGGTGATTTTCGTGCCGTTCGCCAACGGCGTTCCCAACGGAGCGCCGCAGGATTTCCTCACTGGCTTCCTCGAT
>JACMMP010000244.1 GCA_014378995.1 Hyphomonadaceae bacterium | reverse complement strand
CTCGGCGCGGCCGAGCACCAAGGCGGCGGCGAGCTGATCGACGCCGGATTCTGCAATGGCGGATAAACGAAGCGCCAATTCGGCCGGCGCACGCGCGCCGGAATGGTTTTGGCGCAGCATGCGCACCGTTGCCAAGTTCAGTGCAAGCACGGCGGTGCGGCCGCCCTCGCCGTCGCGCTGTTGCGAAGCGGAAAAGGCGCGTTCGGCGGCGGCTTCGGCGGCGATAAGGTCGCCGCGGCCCAAAGCGTCGCCATAAGCGCGGTAGTGCTCCAGCACCGGATTTGGGGTTTGCGCCGCAGCGGCCGCGCAGAACGCAAGGCCGGCGATGACCCAGCTTACAAAGCGCGGCATTGGCCCCTCCCCTTTTGCCTCGGCCCCGGACTATAAGGCGCGCCATGAGCGGATCAAAACACCCTGTGCACGTTGTCGGCGGCGGTTTGGCCGGATCGGAAGCGGCTTGGGCGCTGGCCAATGCCGGCGTGCCCGTCGTGCTGCACGAGATGCGGCCGGTGCGGATGACGGAGGCACATCAGACCGAGAAATTCGCGGAGCTTGTGTGTTCCAATTCGTTCCGATCGGACGATTGGCGCGGCAACGCTGTGGGGTTGTTGCATGAAGAGATGCGACGCGCGGGCTCGCTGGTGATGGCGTGTGCTGAGCCCGCGCAAGTGCCGGCGGGCAGCGCGCTGGCGGTGGACCGGGACGTGTTCAGCGACGCAGTGACGGCGGCGTTGACGGCGCATCCGTTGGTGAACGTGGAGCGCAGCGAGGTGAAATCGCTTACCGCTCTAATTGCTGAGGACGGTGACGTCGCCCTTCGACAAACTCAGGGTGACGCTGAAGGGGCGGCGGCAACTCTCCATGCGGATACACAGACGGGCGTCAGCCTGAGCTTGTCGAAGGCCGCAATGACGGCGCCGAGCGTAATCTTCTGCACCGGACCCCTCACCTCCCCCTCACTCGCCGACTCCATCCGCAATCTCACCGGCGAAGACTCGCTGGCCTTTTTCGACGCCATCGCGCCGATCGTGCATGCGGACTCGATTGATTTCGACATTGCGTGGATGCAGTCGCGTTACGACAAGGAAGGTCCGGGCGGCGACAAGGCGGCGTACGTGAACTGCCCGATGGATGAGGCGCAGTACAATGCCTTCATTGCGGCGCTGAATGCGGGCGCCAAGACTGAGTTCAAGGAGTGGGAAAAGAATACGCCGTATTTCGAAGGCTGCTTGCCGATCGAGGTGATGGCGGAGCGCGGGCCGGAGACGTTGCGGTTTGGGCCGATGAAGCCGGTGGGGCTGATGGACCCGCGCGTCGGCAAACGCGCGCATGCGGTGGTGCAACTGCGACAGGACAACAAGCTCGGGACGCTGTTCAATATTGTGGGCTTTCAGACCAAGCTGAAATACGGCGCGCAGGAAGAGATTTTCCGCATGATCCCCGGCCTGCAGAATGCGCGCTTCGCGCGGCTCGGCGGGATCCATCGCAATACTTTTTTGAATTCACCGAAGCTGCTCGATGCAAGCTTGCGTTTGCGCGCCGAGCCGCGCGTGCGGTTTGCGGGGCAAGTGACGGGTGTTGAGGGCTATGTGGAAAGCGCCGCGATGGGGATGATGGCGGGGCGGTTTGCGGCGGCGGAGCGTTTGGGGCGAGCGATGGAGCCGCCGCCGCACACAACAGCGTTCGGCGCCCTGCTCGCGCACGTGACCGGCGGACACATCGGCGACGGCAAAGGCTCGTTTCAGCCGATGAACGTAAACTTCGGCCTCTTCCCTTCGCTCGATGCGCCGACGCATGGGGCGGATGGGAAGAAGCTTAAGGGTGAAGAACGCGGACGGGCGAAGAAGCTCGCGATGGCGGAGCGAGCGTTGGAGGATTTGGGCGGATGGCTGGGTGACGCTCCCCTCAACCAAAGCGCTGACGTAACCAGCTGACACGTTTCTGAAAGCGAGTGCTCGTCATCGGCGCCGGCAGGTTCACAAGCGCCCATGCCACAGCCTGAAGCGTTCGCGCTTCGATGAGGGTTGCGAGAAGCTCGGTGTCATAAGCTGCGCCGTAAGCGGCTAAAGCCTCCTTCGCGGCGACCCCGTTGCCGAGCACGACGGACGACGCGGCGAGGCAAGCCAAATCCCATTCGATTGGGCCGCTCTGGACGTCTTCAAAGTCTCCCCACACCCAACCGGTTGGCGTTCTCCAGTAATTTCCGTAGTGCGCATCGCCGTGCAGCGGCCGCGGATAAAGGGAGCAATTTGAAACGCGTTCCACGTTCAGCGTGGCCACCCGGCGAAGTGAGCCGGTGAGGTCCGTATCGAGATTTACGGTCAAGTCCTCGCGGTGGAGAAGGTCATAGGTCTCGCTAACTCCGATGCATGAGGGCAAGGCGACATCACACCTTTCCAAACGATCGTGAAGAGCGTGCAAGGCGGCGCCGAGCGCCGCGGGTTTTGGCTGACCCTCAATCAGATCGAGCTGTTCCCAAAACGACATCGCCAAGCCGTCGCACATGTGCGGCCCCGGCGGCATTAGCGTCGTGGGTCGTACAGCGTTGGCGTTGCTTGCGGCAAGAAACGCCGCAACCTCGATTTCGCGCGCGAGCCAATCCGTGCCCGAGCGCACGCGACCGGTAGCCGTCGCGACGCGCGCCACAAGTGGCAATGGCGCTAGCTGGACGATTGTATTGCTGTAACCGCCCAGGCTCAGCGCTTCTTCAATGCGAAGACCATGATTGCGCGCCACTTCGGTCGCGGCGCGCGCTGCGCGCTCTGTTTGCGAGGTGTCTGCGATGGCCTTCACTCACTCGCGAAAAACTAAATGAGTCCGCCCAGCGGCGAACTCGGATCAGCGTATTTCTTCTTGCCCATCCGCCCCGCGAGGTACGCTTCCCGCCCCGCGATCACGGCGTGCTTCATGGCGCGGGCCATGCGCACGGGATCTTTTGCTTCGGCGATGGCGGTGTTCATGAGGACGCCGTCTACGCCGAGCTCCATGGCGATGGCGGCGTCGCTCGCTGTGCCGACGCCGGCGTCGACGATGACGGGGACGCGGCTTTGTTCGACGATGAGACGGATGTTCACCGGGTTCTGGATGCCGAGGCCGGAGCCGATCAGCGAACCGAGCGGCATGATGGCGACGCAGCCGGAATCTTCGAGTTTGCGCGCATAGACCGGATCGTCGCTGCAATAGACCATCACGTCGAAGCCTTCGGCGACGAGGATTTTGGCGGCGCTGAGCGTCTCTTCCATGTCGGGATAGAGCGTCTTCTGGTCGGCGAGGACCTCTAACTTCACCAGCTTCCAATCGCCGGCCTCGCGCGCGAGGCGGAGCGTACGCAGCGCTTCGTCGGCGGTGAAGCAGCCGGCGGTGTTGGGCAGGAAGGTCACTTTCTTTGGATCGATGTGATCGGTGAGCCGCTCTTTGGTGGGATCGGAAAGATTCACCCGCCGCACCGCGACGGTGACGATCTCGGCGCCGCTCGCTTCGAGCGCAGCGGCGTTTTCCGCGTAAGTCTTGTACTTGCCGGTGCCGATGATGAGGCGGGAGCTGTAGCTTTTGCCGGCGATGGTGAGTGCGTCTGTCATGGAATTGAGACTTCTACGAAAGCGCCGGGTGCAATTCCTTCGAGAGCGTTCGCCACGAGATGAGCGTTCGGCTGAATACGAGGCCAGTTGGTCGTGTCTAGAACAACGACAGCGATGCGCCGCCGAGCGAGGTTCTGCTGATAACGCAGGTTTTGATCGGTCGTTATGATGACCTCAAACCCGTCAGCCTCTGCAGCGCCCATCAAAGCGCCATTCTCAAGCGCGTCCCATCCACACTCGAAAGCGGTTTTGACGTTATGCTTCAGTAGTGCCGCTCGAAGAGGCGCCGGTGTCCCCTGATCAAAGAGAATCTTCATGTCGCGCTAAGCCGTTTCGAGGCTGCGCTGCGCATGCTCCAACACGCCATCGACCTGACTGCGCCGGACACCGGGAAACCATTCCAAGAACTGATCGACAGTTGCGCCGCCTTCAATGTTCTCGAAGAGCGCCTTCACCGGCACTCGCGTTCCCTTAAACAGCCAAGCGCCGCTGACCTTGGCTGCGTTGCGTTCGACCTCAGGACACTGGGACCAGTCAATCATATCTTCAACGTGCGAGTTCGACGGGTTGGAGGCAAGGGCAACTACCCACCCCCCACAAACTGTACGATCTCCAGCTCATCGCCCTCGGCTAGCGAGGTCTGCGACCACAGAGATTTCGGCGCGATCTCCCGGTTGTGCTCCACCGCCACGCTCCGTCCATCTATCCCCAGGGAGGCGAGCAGGTCGGCGAGGGTCGCCTTATCGGGCGCCTCGCGCTTTTCTCCGTTGACGATCAGACGCATGGGCCTTCCTATCCGCCCGACTTATAGCCCCCTAGGCGCGGGTTCAACCGGCGCCGCCATCCACCCGCGCAAGGGACGCTTCTGGGCCAAATGCCGGACGCAAAGCCGATTTACGTACTGAATGGCCCGAACCTGAACCTTCTCGGGTCCAGGGAGCCGGAGATTTACGGCCGGGTGACGCTGGCCGAGATCGAGACGGCCTGCGCCGCCCGAGCCGCCCAAATGGGGCGTTCGGTCGTGTTCCGGCAATCCAACGTCGAGGGCGAACTCGTGAACTGGCTGCAGGAAGCCAGCGACAAAGCAGCAGCTGTCGTTCTAAACGCGGGCGCTTACACTCATACCTCGGTCGCGCTGCACGATGCGATCAAGGCGATCGCCGTTCCGGTGATCGAGACCCACCTCTCCAACCCCGCAGCGCGCGAGGACTTCCGTCACGTTTCGTTAGTGGGCAAAGCCGCAAAGGGCGTGATCGCCGGCTTTGGGGCGACATCGTATCTTTTGGCCATCGAGGCGGCTGCCTTGCTGGCGAACGAAAGCAAAGGCGCGTGAGCAGGAAACCGCAGGTAATGAGCGATAAGAAGACTCAAGCGATCGATCCCAATCTCGTCCGCGAACTAGCGAAGATTCTCGACGACACCGGGCTGACCGAGATCGAAGTTGAGCATGGCGAATTGCGCTTGCGCATCGCGCGGACTTTGGTCGCGGCGCCGGCGACGCATGTCATGCACGCGGCCCCTGCGCACATGGCGGCGCCCGCAGCGCCCCCG
>JACMMP010000243.1 GCA_014378995.1 Hyphomonadaceae bacterium | reverse complement strand
CAGGCGGACGAGATCGGCGGGCGCCGCGGGCGCCGCCGTCAGCTCCATGTGCGGCACGCTTTGCGCCGGCGCATCGAGAACGGCGCGCACTTCCGGCGTTTCCGTGCCTGGCGCGCGTCCGCGCAGCACCGCAAGAACGTTCTCCGCGCGCCGCTCTTCGATGACGAGACCCGGCAAGCGTACGCGCGTAGACTCGGCAAGACGGCGCGCATCGGCTGCATCCGCTTCAGAGGTGATTCCAGCGTTGAAGCTGATCTCGAGAATGCGCGCGAGCTCGTCCGCGGTTTCGACTGAGCGCGCCAGTGCGGCTCTACTCGCCTGCGCGGCGCGCAGATCGACATAGGCTTGCGCCACATCCGCCGCGAGCGCGACTTGCGCGGCCCGGACATCGGCGAGCGCCCCGCGCGTATTGGCGCGCGATCCGACCAACGACGCTTCGATGCGCGAAAAAAGCGGGATCTCCCACGAGACCTGCGCACCGTATGAGCCAGTCATCTGCTCGCGCTCGACGCCGCCACCCGCGGTCGGCAGCGCGCCGCCTTCGACCGCGCGCTGATATTGCCCCTGCCCGGTCGCGGAAAGCTCCGGCAAATATTGCGCGATGGTTGAGTAAGAGAGAGCGCGCGCCTCGCGCACGCGCAGCAAAGCCTGCTGAACGCTCGGGCCGCTCACCAGCGCTTCGTTGACCAAGCTGGTCAGCGCCGGATCGTTAAACCGATACCACCAGTCTGCGACGGGCTGTTCGGCGCCCGCCGGCGCGTCTGTCCAGTTGGCGGGCAGGACCGGGTTCAGGGGCCGCTCACCCGGCAGTGTCGAGCAGGCGGCGACCGCCAAGGCGGAAAGAGCAGCCGCAAACATACTTCGGGCGGAACGGGCTGACTTCATATTCCGTTTCTCCACAGACACTTAACGTCTGTTAGGCAAGACTTTTCCGGCGTCGCGTCCCCGCTGGACTTGGGATCGCAACTTGACGCCGTCCAGATTTAACATTTAAAGAACGAACATTCGTTTTATATGCGATGCAGCGTGGCCCGGCAAGCGGGCTGTTTTTTGAGGCCCTCCCCGTGGCGCGTTTAGCCGACCCCCTGCTCGCTGAACGCCGGCGCCGCCAGATTATGGACGCGGCCATCGCCTGCTTCCGCCGCCGCGGCTTCCATCAAGCGACGATGCAAGAGATCTGCGCCGAGGCCGACATCAGCGCTGGCGCGCTCTACCGCTATTTCGCGTCCAAAGCCGACATTATCGCCGCCATCGCCGAGGAGCATCGCGGCGAGAGCGATGACGCCTTCCTGCGCGCCGCGGAGAAAGAAGGCATCATCCCCGCGCTCTGCCTCGCTGCGCGCAATTTCTTCGACAAGTTCGCCATCGGCGACGGTGCGCTGATCGCCGACATCTTCGCCGAAGCCATCCGTGACGACGCTATCGCCGCGCCGCTCCGCGCTATCGACGCCCGCAGCGTGACGCTGTTTGTGCAAGCGCTGAGAGCCGCACAAGCACGACGTGAAATCGACGTCACATTGAACGCTGAAGACGCCGCCGAGACCTTGTTTGCCGCGATTGAAGGCATAGGTCTGCGGCGGGCGTTTCTGCGCGACACCAACCCCGATGCCGCGGTCGCGCAATTTCGCGCATTCGCGGAAAGATATCTGAGCCACCGCCCATGAATAAGCCCGAACGCCCCGAACTCTTCAACAAAGCCCAAGGCTTGTTCAAACGCGCCGCCGAGCGCGGCGAAAACGTCTGGAACAAAGCCACGGCCGCGGAGACCGAAGAAGGCCGCCGCCGCAAAGTGCTGATCATCCTTGGCGTGAGCATCGTCGCCATCGTCGTCGTGCTTTTCGTGCTCTCGCGTCTGGGCGGCGATGGGGCGGTTCGCACCGAAGTTGCGACCTCACAGGCCGTCAGCGTCATCACTGTTGGCGCGCAGAGCTTCAGCCCTGTCATTTCGCTCAACGGCGAGGCCCGGCCTGTGCGCGATATCCAGGTGTCGGCGCCGGCGACGGGCGTGCGCATTCTAGAGATTCTGGTTGATGAAGGCGACACCGTCCGCATCGGCCAGGCCATGGCGCGGCTCGATAGCAATCTGGCCCAAGCGCAAACGCGCGCTGCGCAAGCAAGCGTCGCGGAAGCGCAAGCGGCTGCGGTGCGCGCGCGCGGTGAATATCAACGTGCTGAATCCATCCGCTCGTCCGGCGCGCTCTCGACTGAAGCCATCGAAGCGCGCCGCGCCGCCGCCATCGCAGCAGACGCGCGTTTGCTCGCGGCGCGGGCGCAATTGCAAGAAGTAGATGCGCGCCTCGGCGGCGGTTACGTGCGCGCGCCGGCAAGCGGCCTCGTCATCGACCGCACGGCCGAGATCGGCCGCGATGTAGCCGGCCAAGTGCTGTTCCGGATTGCGGCTGACAACCGGCTCGAAGTCGCCGCGCACGTCGCCGAAGGAGATGCGCTGGCGCTGCAAGACGGCACGCCCGCCGTGTTCACTTTGGTCGATGGCTCGACAGTGCAAGCTACGCTCAGCCGGATGCCCGCTTCGATCGACAGCCGCACCCGCACCGGCGAGGCGCTCTTTGCGCTGCCGCAGAACACGCGCGTTCGCGCAGGCATGTATCTGCGCGGCGAAGCGCAGCTGCCGCCGCGCGATGTCATCGCCATTCCGCAAAGCTCTATTCTCTACGACAGCGGCCAAGCCTACGTGTTCGTGATCGTCACAGGCCGGCGCGAAGGACAAGAGGCGCCAATCCACACCGTGCAGCGCGTCAGCGTCAGTCTCGGCGCGCGCAGCGGTGACATGGTGGAGATCCTCGCGGGTCTGCAACCCAACCAGCGCCTCGTCGGCTCCGGCGCGGCGTTCTTGCAACAAGGCGAAGAAGTGCGCCCGCTCGCGGCCGCCAGCGCCGCAGCGCCCGCCGAAACGCAGCCCACGCAATTGCGCGGCCGGGAAGGCTGATCGCTCATGGCTTGGAACATCTCCGCAGGCGCGATCCGTAACCCGATCCCGCCAATTCTCTTGATCCTCGCCCTGCTGTTCGCGGGCTGGCAGGCGTACGGCCGCCTGCCCGTCAACCAGCTGCCAAACGTCGATTTCGGCGGCTTCACCATCACCGTCGCGCAACCAGGCGCGGCGCCGGTGGAAATGGAAACGCAGATTACGCAGCGCATCGAGAGCGCGCTGACGGCGGTGGAAGGCGTTAAGCGCGTCAATTCCACCATCTCGCCTGGCGTATCGCAAACCACAGTGGAGATGGAGGGCGAAACCGATCTCGCCCGCGCTGTCGACGATGCGCGCGACGCCATCAACCGCATCCGCTCCGAACTGCCCGCCGATATTAGCGAGCCGGTGATCACGCGCATTGAAGCGGCGAGCCAGCCGATCGGCTATTACGCCGTCGAAGGCCAGGGCATGACGCCCCAGGATATTTCCTGGTTCATCGATAACGATCTGCAGCGCGAATTGCTGGCCGTGCCGGGCGTCAGCCAAGTGCAGCGCATGGGCGGCGTCGATCGCGAAATCCGCGTCGAGCTCGATCCCGCGCGCATGCTGGCTTACGGCGTCACGGCCGATCAGATCAACGCGCAGCTGCGCTCAAGCAACGTCGATTTGCCGGGTGGCCAAGCGCAGGTCGGCGGCCAGTCGCAGTCGATCCGCACTTTGGGCGGCGCGCAAACCGTCGCGGAACTCTCCGATCTGCGCATCACGACATCGACGGGCGCCACTGTACGGCTGGCCGATGTCGGAACGGTCACGGATAGCGCGGCCGATCTGCAATCGATCTCGCGCTATAATGGCCAGCCGGTCGTCGGCTTTCTGGTGCTGCGCACGCGTGGCGCCTCTGAAGTGCAAGTGTTCGACCGCATGGACGAGCGCTTGCAAGAGATCGAGGCGCAACGCCCGGAAATCAACGTCACCGAGATCGGCTCCACGGTCGAGTTTATCCGCGGCATGCACGAAAGCTCGATCCACGCTTTGATCGAGGGCGCCCTACTCGCGTGCCTGGTCGTATTCCTGATCCTGCGCGATTGGCGCGCGACCCTCATCGCCGCCGCCGCCATCCCGCTTTCGATCATGCCGACCTTCGCCGGTATCGAATTGCTCGGCTTCACTTTGAACATGGTGACGCTGATCGCGCTCGCGCTCGTCACCGGCGTCTTGGTCGATGACGCTATCGTTGAGATCGAGAACATCGTCAGGCACATGCGGATGGGCAAATCGGCGTACGCCGCCTCGCTCGAAGCCGCCGACGAAATCGGCCTCGCTGTCGTCGCCACCACGTTTTCGATTATCGCCGTGTTCGTGCCCGTCAGCTTCATGTCCGGCGGCATGGGCGTGTTCTTCAGGGAATTCGGGCTGACAGTCGCCATCGCGGCTTTCTTCTCGCTCGTCGTCGCCCGCTTGATCACGCCGATGATGTGCGCGTTTTTCCTCACCAGCAAAGGCCACGACCACGAAGCTAAGCCCGGCACGCTGACGCTGGCCTATCGCGACATTTTGAGCTGGGCGATCCGCAATCCGTGGAAGACGATGGGGACAGGGCTCGCGACATTCGCGGTGCCCGTGGCGCTACTAATTTTCCAAGTGATCCCGACGGTCGTCATTCCCCGCTTCGATAATGGCATGATTCAAGCGCGCGTGGAAATTCCACCCGGCACTCCGGTGCTGCAAGCCGACCGCGTGCTTCAGCAAATGAGCAACCGCATTCGCGAGACGCCCGAAGTGGAAGGCGTGTTCACCTCGATGAACGGCGCCGATGGCTCAGCCCCTGACGCCACCATGTTCATACAGCTCACCGACCGCAACGAGCGCAACCGCTCCGCGTACGCCATCCAGCAGACGCTGCGGCCCGTGTTATCGGCGTTTCCCGATTATCGCGCCGCATTCGTGCAGGATCAGGGCGGCTCGTCCGGATCGGACATCATAGTTCAATTGGTCGGCCAGGATCCGGCGCGCGTGAACGCCGCCGCCGATCGCCTCGCCGCCGCGATGAACGCTCTACCGATGCTCGCCGATGTGCGCTCCTCTTCCGCCGTGCGCAGGCCCGAAATCCAAGTGCGCCCGCGCACAGAAGACATGGCGCGCCTCGGCGTCACCTCGTCGAGCCTCGCTTCCGCCGTGCGAATCGCCACAAGCGGCGACGCCGAACAGAATCTGCCCAAGTTCGATCTCGCCGACCGGCAGATCCCGATCCGCACCACGCTGCGGCCCGACAATCGTACCGACCTCGACGCCATTCGCTCGCTGCCGGTGCAGTCCTCGCTCGGCCCGCCAGTGCGCATCGACGCCGTGGCGGACATCGCCTTCTCGCTCGGGGAAGCGACGATCGAGCGGCGCGACCGCGAACGCGCCGTCACCGTTGGCGCGAACGTCACGCCGGGCACAGAGCTCAGCGAAGCGCAGCAAGCTGTGTTCTCATTGCCGGAAGCGACGGAGCCTGGCGAAGGTGTCAGTCTTGCCGCAGGCGGCCAGACCGAAGACTTCGCCGAGATGATGACCGCGTTCGGCTCGGCGATGCTCTGGGGCGTGATCTTGATCTATTGCGTGCTGGTGCTGTTGTTCAAAGACTTCTTCCAGCCAATCACGATCATGACCGCGCTGCCGCTCTCGATCGGCGGCGCCTTCCTCGGTCTCCTCATCGCCAACCAGCCGCTCTCGCTGTTCGCGTTTATCGGCTTGCTGATGCTCATGGGCCTAGTGACGAAGAACTCTATCCTGCTGGTCGATTTCGCCGTCGAGCGCATGCACGCCGGGATGAACCGCAACGCTGCTTTGATGGAAGCGGGCATGCAGCGTGCGCGGCCGATCATCATGACAACATTCGCGATGTCGGGGGGCATGCTCCCGGCGGCCCTGGGCTGGGGCGTCGACGGCACGCTGCGCCAAGGCATGGGCGCCGCCGTGATCGGCGGGCTGATGCTCTCGACGCTGCTCAGCCTGGTGTTCGTGCCGGCAATGTTCGTGCTGATCGACCGCCTCGAGCGCTGGGTGCAAGGCTTCCTGCCAAAGCCACAACAGCGCGAAGACGACGACGCAGCGCGCACGCCGGCGGAGTGACGCGACGACAGTATGGGCCGCCGGTCTCGCGCCCGCAAACTCAACCAATATCGAACTGCACGCCCTGTGCGAGCGGGAGCGTGCGGCCGTAATTAACCGTGTTGGTGGCGCGGCGCATGTATGCCTTCCACGCATCCGAGCCAGACTCGCGCCCGCCGCCCGTTTCTTTCTCGCCGCCGAACGCGCCGCCAATCTCCGCGCCTGACGGGCCGATATTGACGTTGGCGATGCCGCAATCAGATCCGCGCGCTGAGAGGAAGAGCTCTGCCTCGCGCAGATCGTTGGTGAAGATCGATGACGACAGCCCCTGCGTCGCCGCGTTGTTGAGCGCAATCGCCTCATCAATCTCGCGGTACTTCATCACGTAGAGGATCGGCGCGAACGTCTCCTTCAGCACCGGCCCCTCTTGCCGCGCGATTTCGACCAACGCAGGCCGCACATAGAACGCGTCCTCGCCCCCGACAGCCACGCGCTCACCGCCCGTCACCTCGGCGCCTGTGCGCCTTGCCTCATCCAGCGCTTGCTGCATCGCCTCGTATGCCGCGCCATCGATCAACGGTCCGACTAGCACGCCTTCGTCCAGCGGATTGCCGACCTTCACTGAGGCGTATGCTTGCGCGAGCCGCGCCACGAAAGCCCCGTACACGCTCTCGTGCACGAACAGCCGCCGCAGCGTCGTGCAGCGCTGCCCCGCCGTGCCCATCGCTGCAAACGCGACGGCGCGCAGCGATAGATCGAGGTCGGCGCTCGGGCAGATGACCGAAGCGTTGTTGCCCCCCAGCTCCAATAGCGCGCGCGCAAATCGTTGCGCCAGGCGCGGCCCCACTGCGCGCCCCATGGCGTTCGAGCCCGTCGCCGACACCAGCGCGACGCGCGGATGATCGACCAGCGCCTCGCCCACTGCGCGGCCGCCTTGAAGCAGCGCCGATAAGCCCTCCGGCGCCGCCCCGCCTTCAGCGCGAAAGCGCACCAGCGCGCGTTCGAACAGCGCCTGCGTCGCCGCCGCAGTCAGCGGCGTCTTCTCCGACGGCTTCCAAACAATGGCGTTGCCGCACACCAGCGCGAGCGCTGCGTTCCACGCCCATACCGCAACCGGAAAGTTGAACGCCGAAATGATGCCGACGACGCCGAGCGGATGCCAGGTCTCCATCATCCGGTGCTCGGCGCGCTCGGTGGCGATGGTGAGCCCGTAAAGCTGACGCGAAAGGCCGACCGCGAAGTCGCAGATGTCGATCATCTCCTGCACCTCGCCCAAGCCTTCGCTTGTGACCTTGCCAGCTTCGAGCGAAACCAGCCGCCCCAGCTCAGCCTTGTGCGCGCGCAACTCCTCACCGAAGAGGCGCACCAGCTCGCCGCGTTTGGGCGCTGGCGTTTGGCGCCATGCGAGAAAGGCCGCATGCGCGCGTTCGATATTGGCGCTAACGCTCGCTGCATCGTCCTCGGCCACGGCGCCGATGCGTTCGCCTGTAATCGGCGAGAACGACCCCAACTGGCCATGCGAAGCATCAACACCCAACGCATTCAGTGCCGCACCCGCCGCCTCAACCACGCTTAAACCGGCCATGCCCTGCTCCCAAATCGAAGCCGGGTTGATACGCCGCTCCCCGCCCCGCCGCCAGAGCCCGGACCGCGGGTCTTCAGACCTGCCTTGGCAGCGGGACTAAGGCGCCTGAAGGCCAGCGGTCCAGTCATAGCTTGCCGTGTCAGATATTTCATATATAAACTAAACCATGCGTATCGCCTGTGTCGGCGGCGGTCCCGCCGGCCTCGTCTTCGCCATTTCCATGAAGCTGCGCGACCCGCGGCACGATATCGTCGTGGTCGAGCGCAACGATCCGGGCGACACGTTCGGCTGGGGCGTCGTCTTCTCCGATCAGACTATGGAGAACCTTCGCGCTAACGATCCGGTCAGCGCGGATCAGATCGAAGCCGGCTTCGCGCGCTGGGACGACATCGACGTCCACATTCACGGCCAGACGATCACCTCAAGCGGCCACGGCTTCGTCGGTATTGGCCGCAAGCGCTTGCTCAACATCCTGCAGGACCGCGCCCGCGACCTGGGCGTGCGCCTTGAGTTCCGAACAGAGGTTGAACCCACCCCCGAACTCTTTGGCGCTTACGATCTCGTCCTCGCCTGCGACGGCGCCAATTCCAAACTCCGCAAAGCGTTCGAACCGGACTTCGGCGTCGATATCGACATTCGCCCGAACAAATATATCTGGCTCGGCGCCAACAAGGCCTTCGACGCCTTCACCTTCGCCTTCGAGCAAACCGAACACGGCTGGATCTGGGCCCACGCCTACAAGTTCGACGACGGCGCCTCGACCTTCATCGTCGAATGCAGCGAAGCCACCTGGCGCGCCGCCGGCTTCGACACGATGAGCCAGGACGAAACCTGCCGCGCCGCCGAAAAGCTCTTCGCCAAATATCTGGACGGCGCGACGCTGGACACCAATTCGAAGCACCTACGCGGCTCAGCCTGGCTCAATTTCCCGCGCATCGTCTGCAACACGTGGACGAGCGGCAATCTCATCCTCATGGGCGACGCCGCCCACACCGCGCACTTCTCCATCGGCTCCGGCACCAAGCTCGCCATCGAAGACGCGATCCTGCTCGCCGAGGTGCTGCACGGCGGCAAACCTTTAGCCGAAGCGCTGATCGAGTATCACGACAAGCGGCAAATCGAGGTTCTGAAGCTCCAAAACGCCGCGCGCAACTCGACCGAATGGTTCGAGAACATCGACCGCTACGCTAATCTCGATCCGCTGCAATTCACGTATTCACTGCTGACGCGCAGCCAGCGCGTGAGCCACGAGAATTTGCGCGTGCGGGATTCAGGCTTCCTCCGCCGCGTCGAGACATGGTTCGCGTCTCCACTTGGACCGCCGGCGAGGGCGCCGGCGGTCCAAGTGAGTCCTCCGCCCCCCATGTTCGTGCCGCTCAAGCTCCGCGACATGGAAATCTCCAATCGCGTCGTCGTCTCCCCCATGTGCATGTATTCCGCCGTCGACGGCGAGGTGAACGATTTCCACCTCGTCCATTACGGCGCCCGCGCCGGCGGCGGCGCCGGCCTCATCTTCACCGAGATGACCGACGTCTCCGCCGACGCCCGCATCACACCTGGCTGCGCGGGCATGTACGATTCCAAACATGTCACCGCCTGGAAACGCATCGTCGACTATGTGCACGCACACAGCGATGCAAAGTTCGCGCTGCAACTGGCGCACGCCGGCCGCAAAGGCTCAACGCGCGCGCCGTGGGAAGAAGATCATCCCGATCAGCCGCTCGAAAGCCGCAACTGGGACATCATCGCGCCCTCGCCAATCGCATGGTCAGAGCGTAATGCAACGCCGCGCGAAATGACACGCGCCGACATGAACCGCGTCAAAGCCGACTTTGTCCGCGCCACGGTCATGGGCGAGCAAGCCGGCTTCGACATGCTCGAACTCCATTGCGGCCACGGCTACCTGCTCTCTTCGTTCCTGACGCCGATCAGCAACCAGCGCGGCGACGATTTCGGCGGCAGCGTCGAGAACCGTCTGCGCTTCCCGCTCGACGTGTTCGAGGCTATGCGCGCGGCGTGGCCGAGCATGAAGCCGATGAGCGTGCGCATCTCCGCCACCGATTGGCACGACGACGGCCTCACGGCTGAAGACTCCATCGTCATCGCGCAAGCCTTCGCCAATGCCGGCGCTGATTTGATCGACGTCTCCGCCGGCCAAACCACGCCGCTCGCGCGCCCCGTCTACGGCCGCATGTTCCAAACACCCTTCTGCGACCGCATCCGCAACGAAGTGCGCGTGAAAACGATGGCCGTCGGCAACATCTTCGAGCCGGACCACGTCAACTCGATCCTCGCTGCTGGCCGCGCCGATCTCTGCGCGCTGGCGCGCCCGCATTTGATGGATCCGAACTGGTCGATGCGCGCCGCCGCCGAACTCGGCTACAAAGGCCTCGTCGGTCCGAAGCAATACTTGCCCGGCCAGCAACAGATGCAACGCAACCTCGCACGCAGAGAACCCACATGACGCACCACGCTTTCATCACCGGCGGCGGCACCGGCATCGGCCTCGCCACCGCGCGCCTGCTCGCCGCCACGGGCGCCAAGCTCACCCTCGTCGGCCGCAACGGCGCGCGTGTGCAAGAAGCGGCGAAAGAATTCGAGAACGCCCAAGGCATCGCCTGCGATGTCGCCGACGAAGCATCGGTCACCAACGCGTTCGCCAAAGCGCGCGAGCGTTTCGGCCCGGTCGATATCCTGATCAACAATGCCGGCATCACGCCCTCGGCGCCGTTGCACAACATGGAGCTCGCGCTCTGGAACGAAGTGCTGGCGATCAATCTCACTGGCGCCTTCCTCTGCTCACGCGCCGCACTCGCAGACATGTACGCCGGCAAATGGGGCCGCATCGTCAATGTCGCCTCCGTCGCCGGCCTCAAAGGCGGCCCATACATTAGCGCCTATTGCGCCTCCAAGCACGGCATGATCGGCATGACCCGCGCGCTCGCGCACGAAGCCGCCAAGCGCGGCGTCACCGTCAACGCCATCTGCCCCGGTTACGTCGATACTGAGATCATCACGCGCGCCGCCGAGACCATATCCAGCAAAACCAAGCTCAACGAAGACGAAGCCCGCGCGATGCTCCACGCCGGCAACCCGCAAGGCCGCTTCATCACCGCCGACGAAGTCGCCAGCGCCATCGCCTGGCTCTGCACCGACGGCGCGGCCGCCACGAATGGCGCCGCGATTCCGATGAGCGGCGGCGAAATCTGAGATGGCCGACGCGCGCGACACGGTTCGCCTCTCGCTCCGGCTGCTCACCACCAGCCGGCTAATCGAACGCGAAGTCGACGCCCTCATGCGCGCACGCTTTGATAGCACCATCGCGCGCTTCGACTTTCTCTCGGCGCTCGACCGTCACGGTGCGCTGACGCTTGGCGAAGTCTCGCAATACTTGCTCGTCTCCAACGGCAACGTCACGCAATTGCGAACACGCCTCTCCGCCGACGGCCTCATAGAAACCGAAGCCGACGAAAACGACCGCCGCATCCAACGCGTGCGGTTGACGAAGAAAGGCGAAAGCGTATTCAAGCACATGGCCAAAGCGCACGCGGCCTGCGTCGACGCCCTCCTCCGCGATCTGACGCAGGCCGACAAACAAAAGCTGACCCGGCTCCTCGATGCAGCCAAAACATCGTTGCGCCGCAAGCTGACAAAGGGAGCGACGCCATGAACGGCGATGCCTGGAAGAGCGCCGCCTACCGCGCCGAACACTTCGTATGGTCGGTCAACGACCGCGTCGCCAACATCACGCTGAACCGCCCCGAGCGGAAAAATCCGCTAACGTTCGAGAGCTATGCCGAGCTGCGCGATCTCTTCCGCCGCTTGAGCTATGCCGACGATTGCCGCGCCATCGTCATCACCGGCGCCGGCGGAAATTTCTGCTCCGGCGGCGATGTGCACGATATCATCGCGCCGCTCACCAAAATGACGATGCCGGAGCTCATGCGCTTTACCCGCATGACCGGCGATCTCGTCAAAGCCATGCGCGCATGCCCGCAGCCGATCGTCGCCGCCGTCGAAGGCGTCTGCGCCGGCGCCGGCGCGATCTTGGCGATGGCGAGCGATATCCGCTTTGCGTCCGCCAACACCAAGACGGCGTTCCTGTTCACCCGCGTCGGCCTCGCCGGCTGCGACATGGGCGCGTGCGCGATCCTGCCGCGCATCATCGGCCACGGTCGCGCCAGCGAATTGCTCTACACCGGCCGCTCGATGAGCGCCGAAGAAGGCGACGCGTGGGGCTTCTACAACCGCATCGTTGCGACACCGCTCAGCGAAGCACAAAACTTCGCCCGCGATCTCGCCCACGGCCCCGCCTTTGCGCATTCCATGACCAAGAAACAACTCAACATGGAATGGAACATGAGCCTCGAGCAGGCGCTCGAGGCCGAAGCGCAAGCTCAGGCCATCTGCATGCAGACGAAGGATTTCGAACGCGCCTATGTCGCCTTCGCGGCGAAACAGAAACCCGTGTTCGAGGGCGATTGAGATGAGCGCGCACATCGACACCTTCGTGCGCGACAACCTGCCGCCGCGCGAACTGTGGCCGGAGCTAAAGTTCACGCTGCCGGAGCTGCAATTTCCCGTAAGCTACAATGCCGGAAGACTTCTTGAAGAGGCGTGTGATCGCGGTCTGACGCGATACACAGCCCTGCGGTCGAGTACGGAGCTCTACGCTTACGGCGAACTTTGGATGGAGGCAAATCGCGTCGCGAAAGTTTTGAGTCGCGACATGGGATTGGTCCCGGGCAATCGCGTTCTAATTCACGCACCCAACTCGGCGCTCGCAGCAGCGATCTGGTGGGGTGTATGGCGAGCGGGGGGCGTTGCTGTTGGCACAATGCCGATGCTTCGTGCTTCAGAACTGGAGATCATCATCGCCAAGGCGCAAATTTCTCATGCTCTTGTCGATGACTGTCTCGAATCGGAGTTCGAGGTAGCGCGCTTTAACGCCGGTACGCTGAAACACGTTTGCTACTTCCGCGAGTTCAGGACGCGGATGGGCACGGGTCCCGCTCATTTCGAGGCCGTTGACACGGCCGCCGATGATCCCGCGCTGATCGCCTTCACCTCCGGCACAACTGGCAAGCCTAAAGGCTGCGTGCACTTTCATCGCGACATCGCGGCCATGGCGCACACATTCTCGCGGCACGTGCTGCAGCCAAACCCAGACGACATCTTCATCGGCACGCCGCCGCTGGCCTTTACCTTCGGCCTGGGCGCCGGCGTGGTGTTCCCGGCAAGCGTCGGCGCCGCAACCGTCGTCTGCGACAAGCCCGGCTTCGATGTCCTCGCCGACACCATCGCCAAGCACAGAGCCACCACGCTCTTCACTTCGCCCACCGGCTATCGCGCGCTGATGAAGCACGACCTTGGCAAGCTCGCGTCGCTTCACACCTGCGTCTCAGCGGGCGAGCATTTGCCGCGCGCGACCAGCGATCAATGGTTCGAGCGCACCGGCGTTCGCATCATCGACGGCATCGGCTCGACCGAGATGATCCACATCTTCGTCTCAGCGCGCGGCGACGATATCCGTCCCGGCGCCACCGGCAAAGCCGTGCCCGGCTACGAAGCGACGTTGCTCGACGAGAACGACGAACCGTTCGACGGGGAAGGCGAAGGCCGCCTCGCCATCAAGGGCCCCACGGGCTGCCGCTATCTCGCCGACGAGCGCCAGAAGAATTACGTCGTCAATCGCTGGAACGTCACCGGCGACATCTATCGCCGCGATGCCGATGGCTATTTCTGGTACGTCTCGCGCGCCGACGATATGATTATCTCATCCGGCTACAATATCGGCGCGCCGGAAGTGGAGAACGCGCTGCTGACGCACGATGCCGTCTCAGAATGCGCCGTGATCGGCGTGCCGGATACCGAGCGCGGCCAGATCGTCAAAGCCTTCGTTGTCCTCAAACCGGGCGCCGAGATCAGCGAGCGCGCGTTGCAAGACCACGTCAAGCAGACGATCGCGCCGTACAAATACCCCCGCGCCATTGAATTCGTCGGCGAATTGCCGAAGACCCACACCGGCAAACTGCAACGCTTCAAACTGCGCGAGACGCCATGAGCTGCTTCGACCGAGATATCACCGTCCGCTTCGAGCATTGCGATGCGGCTGGGCTCATCTTCTATCCGCGCTTCTTCGGTCTGGTGAATGAAACCGTCGAGGACTGGTTCCTGAGCCTCGGGCACTCGTTTAAGGCGCTGCACATCGACCAGCGCAAAGGCGTGCCGACCGTACGCTTCGAGAGCGAGTTCGTCGGCCCTGTCCGCATCGGCGACATGCTGCACCAAAGCCTCGGCGTCGACGCCATCGGCCGCAGCTCGCTCAATCTGAAGCACATCGCCTCAATCGGTGACCGCACCGTAGCACGCTTCGATCAGACCATCGTCTTCATCGATCTCGCCACCATGCAGGCCGAGCCCTGGCCGGACGATTTGCGCGCCGCCATCACCAAGTTCGCCGGGCTTGGCGCATGAGAACGCTTCTCCCCGAAGGCTGGCCGCGCCCGAAAGGCTATTCCAACGGCATCGAAGCCGAAGGCCGCATCGTCTTCGTCGCCGGCCAAATCGGCTGGACCCCGGAGGGCAAATTCGAAGCGACGACGCTGCCCGAGCAGTTTGCGCAAACGCTCGACAACACTCTCGCCGTCCTCCGCGAAGCCAGCGCCGGCCCCGAACACGTCGCGCGCATGACTTGGTACATCACCGACAAACGCGCCTATCTCGCCTCGCTGACCGAGATCGGCGCGATCTGGCGCGAGAAGATGGGCAAGACTTATCCGGCGATGGCCGTGGTCGAAGTGAAAGCGCTGATCGAGGACGCCGCGCTGATTGAGATTGAAACGACCGCCGTCATTCCGCGCTGAATTCCCAAACAATAAAAGCACCGTCATCCCGGCCGGAGGCGTACTGCGCCGTAGAGCCGGGACCCAGGGGCAACCGGTGCGCCCTTAGCCCTGGGTCCCGGGTCTCGCTTCGCCCGGGATGACGGTGCTTTGATATCGGGGTATCGTCCACGCAGGAGCATCTTATGGCAGACCACAGCCTCTTCATCTTCGTCCGCGTGAAGGACGCGACGCCGGAAGCCGTCGGCAACGCGCTGCGCGATTCCAGCGACAAGATCATGGATATCTATTCTATCATGGGCGAGTGGGACTTGCTCGTGCGTATCGAGCATCCGGATCTCAGCACGATCCAAAAGGTCGTGACCGAGACCATCCGCGCCAATCCGAACGTGGCGCAGACCTACACCATCCTCGGCTATCAACTCTACGGCTCGAAATGGCCGGGCTTCGATTACCCCGACTCTGAATGAGCCTCGACCTCGAGAAAGAATATAACAACCGCGCCCGCGTGCCGGAGCATCCGGGCATCATCGCTGGCTGGGCGCGCGATAGCGCCGCGTATCGCGAAGCGCGGCCGCCGCGCTTAGTGAAGTATGGCGAGAGCGAGCGGCACACGTTCGACTTGTTCGAAGCCGGCCCCGGCCCCGCTGTGATGTTCATCCACGGCGGCTATTGGCAGGCACTCGACAAAAGCTTCTTCAGCCACATGGCCATCGGCCTCAACGCGCACGGCATCAGCGTCGCCGTGCCCAGCTACGACCTCTGCCCCCGTGTGCGCATCGGCGACATCAC
Organism: Hyphomonadaceae bacterium; assembly: GCA_014378995.1. Lineage (GTDB taxonomy): Bacteria > Pseudomonadota > Alphaproteobacteria > Caulobacterales > Aquidulcibacteraceae > Vitreimonas. The sequence continues at coordinate 12,857 of JACMMP010000243.1, read as the reverse complement.
CGCGCAAATGCGCGCCGCCTGCGCGCTGCTGCATCGCGAAACCAACGCGCCCGTCATCATCAGCGGCCACTCCGCCGGCGGCCACCTCGCAGCCTGCCTGCTCGCCACCGAAGCGCACGTGCCCGCGGCCTACGCCATCTCCGGCTTGTTCGAACTCGCGCCGCTGATCCCGACCAGCCTCAACGCAGCGCTGCGCCTTGACGACGACGAGGCCCACGCACAGAGCCCCCTCTCCTGGCCCGCGCCCGCCGGCAAGACGCTCGACGCTGTCGTTGGCGCCGAGGAATCCGGCGAGTACCTGCGCCAGAGCGCAACCATCGTCGGCATTTGGGGCAAAGCCGGCGTTGCGACCCGCTACGAAGAAATCGAAGCGGCCAACCACTTCACCGTTATCGCGCCCCTGGCCGATCCAAGCAGCGCCATGTGCGAGCGCTTGCTGAGCCTGGTGCAGCGCGCGCGCTAGAAGGCCAGCGCGCGCTCCAAGTCCGCGAGCAGATCGTCCTCGTGCTCAAGCCCGATCGACAGTCGCAGCAGCGCGTCGCCTATCCCGGCCGCGCGACGCGCTTCCGGCGCCATCGAGGCGTGCGTCATGCTCGCGGGGTGCGCCACGAGACTTTCGACGCCGCCTAAAGATTCCGCCAGCGTGAACAGCTTCAGCCGGCCGAACGCAGCGCGCACGTCCGCTTCGTCGCCGTCGAGACCGAAGGTGAGCATGGCCCCGAACCCGCTCTGCTGGCGTTTTGCGATCTCGTGAGTCGGGTGTTGCTCCAGACCCGGATAGTACACCGCCTTCACGCGCGGCTGCGCCGTGAGCCACTCGGCCACTCTGCCCGCCGTGCGCTGTTGGCGCTCCATCCGCACGCTGAGCGTCCGCAATCCCCGCAGCGTGAGCCATGCGTCAAACGGCGCGCCGGTGACGCCGGTGCAATTGGCCCACCATTTCAGCTGCTCGCAATCCTCCGCCGTCGCCGCAATAACTGCCCCGCCGACGACGTCGGAATGGCCGTTCAGGTATTTCGTCGTCGAGTGCGCCACGAAGTCGGCGCCCAGCCGGAGCGGCTTTTGCAGCATGGGCGAAAGGAACGTGTTGTCCACCGCAACGCGAGCGCCGGCGGCCTTGGCGCGCTTGGCGATCGCGGCGATGTCCACGACGCGCATGAGCGGGTTGCTCGGCGTCTCGACCCAGACGAGATCGGCGCCGTTTCCTAGCGCCTCGCCGAGCGCATCCCCGTCGCCCTGATCGATGAAACTGACGTTTATCTGCTGCTTCTTCGCGCGCGCCGTGAACAGGCGCCACGTGCCGCCATAGCAATCGTGCGGCGCAATCACCCGCGCCCCGCCCGGCAGCAGGGAAAGCACGAGATCGACAGCCGACATGCCGGAGCTTGTCACCACGGCGCCGGCGCCGCCTTCGAGCGCCGCAAGCGCGTTGGCGAGCACGTCGCGGGTCGGATTGCCGGAGCGCGAATAATCGTAGGCGCGCTTGCCGCCGAAACCGTCGAAACTGTAGTTCGCCGAGAGATAAAGCGGCGGAACCACCGCGCCATGCGCGGCATCGTCATTGATGCCCAATGAACACAGGATGGTTTCGTCGAGATCAGACATCTGGCGTCTCCAGGCAGGCGCGGATGACGGCGCGAATCTGCGCCGCCTCTTTAAGGAAGGCGTCGTGGCCGTAAACCGACGCCACGAGATTGAGCGATTGCAGCCGCGGCAGCCGCCGCGCGAGGCTTTCAATGTCGGCAAGCGGCGCGATCTGATCGGCCGGGCATGCCGCCAGCGTCACCGGTGTTTGAATGTGCGCCGCCTCGATGGCGCAGCGATCTATCGACTCGCTGAGCGAGAGCCAGCGGCGCGGCGCCATCGTCTCGATGTAGGCGTCGCCGCGTGCGATGAGATAACGATCGACCTCAGAAAGCCCCTCAGCATCGACGCCGCCGGGAAACCGCGTCTGCAACTCCTCGCCGCTGCGATAGGTGATCATCGCCAATTGCCGCGCCAGCGAGAGGCCACGCGCCGGCTCGTTCTGTTCGAGCGCGAATTCCACGATCCGCCGCTGCACGCCGCGCCAACCGCGTGCAAGCGCCGCAGGCCGCTCCGCCGCCGAGATCGCGCATAGACGCTTAAGCCGCGCAGGCGCCTCCGCAGCGAACGCAAACCCAACCATCGCGCCGTAAGAGGCGCCAACCCACGCTTCCACGCGCGGGGCGCCGAGCGCATCCAAAGCGTGAACCAGAAGCCGCGCCTGGTCGCGCGGCGAGATGCGCACGCGCTGATCTGCGAGCGGGGAAAAGTCGAAACCGAGCGCGCCATAGCGGGAAAGATCGATCGCCGCGCCGCGCGCAACCTGATCGCCCCACCATTCATGCAGCATGCGTCCACTGGAGATCCCGCCCGACACGATCACCAGCGGCGCGCCGGCCGCGCCATAGTGACGAAGCCTCAGCTGCGCATCCGGCAGCAGCTCGCCGCTTTCGCAGCGAAAGTCGCGCGGCGCCGGGATGAAGATGTCCTGGCCCTGGTCTAGCGCGTGGGTTTCAACAAGCTTATGCGCCAGCATGGTCGCGCGCCGTCGATAGCAGTAGGTGTTCGACGCTTGCCGCGCCGGTGATGATGTCCGCGCAATCGCTCAGGAACGCGCGCGCCTGCGCTGCGGAAATGGCTTTGACGCGGCAACTGAGCACGAAACCGCCGGCGCGCGGCCGCAGCGACAAAGCGTGCAGATGCGCCCCGGCCGCGGACAGGCGCTGCACGATGTCGCCTGCGCTGGTCCAGTCGGCGAGCGAGAACTGCAGATCGTGCTGCAGCTCAAGCCCAGGCAGACAGAAATCTTCGTCGACGGCCGCCTGTGGTGCGGGGGTTTCGTACGCCATGACGCTACGCCTTCTTCAACTCGTCGCGTCAAGATAAGGCGGGCGCTTGCGGGCAAGGAAGCGAGCGAAAACAGCGCTCTGCTCCTCCTCTTTAGCTGAATTTATAACGCGCCCGCAAGCTGAGCATCAAATCGGCGCACCCCTCGCCTAGCGCACCCGGCGCGTGTTGTCACCATTTTTGTTGCGGTGCGGGATCGATGGTTTGGTGCGCGGTCCGAAGCAGCGCGGGTGAGAGGCGCAGCCCTCCTACGCCAAGGCTACGGCGGGCATGGCGCGAGAACGCTGGGAACAGACATACCCGGGCGTGGCTGGCCGCGCCTAGCGAATGGGCGCGCGCTGAACGATGCTTGTAACTTCGGAGAGCGGGATGGGCCGTGGGTCGTGCGTGGCCGCACGGTACGTGCCATCTCGCGCGATGCGGAATCTTTCGCGGAAAGTAACAGCGGCGTCCGCCGACGCCGTCGCTGGACACGTAGTCACCACTTCCGTCCTGCGCCCCCTATACAGATAGGCGCCCGACGCGCCGCGCTTGAACGACCACAGGTCTAGGAGTCCCGCGTCAAACGCAGCGCCCCGACAACGAATTCCGGAGATCATCTCGATGTCACCGCCAACGAACACGCCAGGCGCGTCGGCCAACTCCACGATGTCATCGAACAGCAGGACCGAGCGCAACGTGTTCAATCGGACGCGGAAGGCGATGTTGTCGGCCGCCGGAGGCTCCAGGAGATCGCCGCTCACGACGATGCGCCGCTTGATCTCCTCAGACGTCATAGTCTCAACAAGCGACGCCACCAGCGCCGCCGTGTAGGTCACCAGGGGCGTCGCCATGGACGTGCCGCTCATCGGCTCAATCCTCTCGCGGCCGATCCAGGAGCGGATTGCGCAGCCGGGCGCCGCGATATCGACGCTGTGGCTGGAGTAGTTGCTAAATTCGGCTAGTTGAAACGCCGCATCGTGCGCTGCGACGGTCAAAACATTGGTCCTCGCCAAGCCGCCGAGAGACGCCGGATATATCGCACGCGCGCCAACGTCACGGTCTAAATTGCTCGACGTCGTGTTACCGGCGGCCACTACAAACAGATCGCGCACCCGGTCGTCTTCGCTATCGCTACTCATCAGTCTATAAATCGGCGCGAGCTCGTTCACGCCTGCAAACGCGATACTCATGTTCACGACACGGCGACGCGGCACGGACACCAACCGCAACGCATGCGCTAGGTCACGCTGCGTATCTGCGTCGATGATACGGCTGCCGTTGTTGCTGACGTTGTAGATAGTCACCGTCAGCCACGACCGGCCTGAACCGTTCGGGTCGAAAATCTCAGGCGAGAGTTCCGGCCCGCCTATCGCGAGCCCTGTAACGTGGGTGCCGTGGCCGCTCCTGACATCAGGATCGCCGTCGTTGAGAGGATGGCCGCGGTCCGCCCTCAATCTGCTTGCAACGGTGCCGCCAGAGGATCTGAACAGGTTCCTCGGAAACGGACTTCCCGCCCACGCTTCTTCCCAGGGCAAATCACGCCGCGCGCCGTAGAAACCGTTGTCGACAATGACGATCTCGACAGGGCCTCCATCGACCGGCCCCTCAATCCGCTCTGCGCCGCGCGCACGCGCAAACCGGTAAAAGGCCAGCACCGCTTGCGGCGTGAAGGAAGGCGGACCGGCCTCGCAGACACCGCCGGAAGCGACCTCACCTTGCTCGACGCCGAGAATGATTTCACCCTCTCCGGGCGACGCCTCGCGGACAACGCTTCCACGCTGCGCCTCATTCTCGACGCCCTCGATAAATTCGCTCAGCGGCATGGTCTGGGGCTGAAGGAACGTGGGAACTGTCAGAATCTGCTGCCCACTCACGCTTCGGCCCAAATAGCGAATCGTGCGCGCTGGATTCAGCAACGGCGCCAACGGATTAAAGCCCCGCGCTGGTTGCTCGCCTCTGACCGCCTCCACTGAAGGCGCTTCGCCGCCGGAGGCCACTCTCAACTCTTCAGAGGATACAATGTCTACGTAGAGACACGCAGGAATGACAATGGTTTGAGCGCGATCCCCGATGGCTACGTGCCGTCGCAGCCCAGCGTTTTCCGGCCGGCTCGCAAAGACATCGTAATGCCCACTGCGCACCGAACCGCAGACGACTACAATGATCTCTTCCGGTGTCATCGTCTCAAGCGCTTCACGCACCTGAGCGCCGAACTCGACCGGGCGCGCGTGTTCGGCGATGTACCTATCAACACGCGGAGCCTCTGCTCCGGTTGAGCGGAAGTAGACGCCTTGTGGGGGCTCCTGGCTCGACGCCACACTTGCCGCAAGCGACAGCGCTAAAACGCTAAACGCCAGTACTCTGGAGATTTTTCTCGCCATCTGGCTCCCCCATCCGCCGGCTTGCGCCTGCCTGATGCAGCCGAGACCTTCGCACTCAGCATTAACATCGGTGATAGGGAGCGTCCACCACCGCCGATGCTGCGACGCTATCGAACGCGCGCTTGCGCGATGGCTTCTGCGCGCCATGATCTGCGTAACAATCGCTACGCGAATGCCGCTTGCTGCGATGACACCGCGCGTGCAGGCTTTGGGCTGCGAAAAGGGGATGGGTCTATGGCGTCGGTAATCCTGCGCGCGCTAATTGCCGCCGCGCTTGTCGGAATCGCAGGCGTTACAGCCGCACAGACCGAACTGTCCGAAACGGAAAATGCCCGTCAATTTGCGCAGTTCGAAATAGCGGGGAGCGCCGCCGAGACAGCTGCCGCGCCGGAAGACGCCGCGCTGCGCGTCGGCCTCGACGACATCCCGGAAGACATGCTCGTCGATCTGTTTCCGGAACTGGCGGAGACTTACACGCAGTTCGCCGGGGTGACTTCGCAGGTCAATCCGACGGGCGTCCAATGGACCACGAACGAAGTCACTGTCGCCTTCAACGGCGGCAGCCCGGAGGTGCGCGAGTTGATCGAGCGGACCGCCGCGGAGTGGACCCAAGGCAGCAGTTTCCGTTTCTCCTTCCGCGACGCGCAAAACCGTTTCCGAGAATGGCGCCCCTCGGACACAGTGGCGGCCGCAAACATCCGCATCGGCTTCGCCGCGACCGGCCCTAATGCCGGGTATTGGTCGCGGTTGGGAACACTCGCGACCGATAGGGATTTTTCACCGCTCAATCGGCCCACCATGAACCTGGGCGGATTTGATCAGAAGCTTCTAGAATATGTCGGCGAGGCGCACCGGGCGAAGTGGGCTCGCAGTTACTTTCACCATGTTGTGCTGCACGAGTTCGGGCATGCGCTGGGACTTGCGCACGAGCATTTCCACGATGATTGCCAGCGCGATCTCAAACTCAACGACGACCTTGGCTATCGCCTTACTCCCAACAACGCTATCGGCCCTTATACCGCTGATGTGGCAGGTCGCAGGCCCGGCGCATTGCGCGTGTTTCAGGGGCACCCCAATCGGTGGACGATCACTAAAGCGCGCTACAACCTTCACGCACAAACCTACTTTGCAGCGACCCGTCAGAACATTCAGAGTGAATTCGGCGCGGGATCCCGGATTGAAACCACCCGCGCGATCGATCGCCACTCGGTGATGATGTACGCACTAGATGTCTCGCTCCTGCGGTCTGGCGCCAACTCAGTATGCATCAGCCTGGGCGCCGGCCAGTTCAGTGATGGCGCTCGTTTCGCCACGACGTTGTCGGCCGGCGACATCGCCTACTTCCGGCGCTACTACGACCGCCCGTAGAGTGGAGACACGCGCTCGCCACAGTCGAGGCGGCAGCCTGTCGCAACAAAAGATTACATCTACTTGCGTTTTCTTTACGCAGGCGATGCAGGTCCCGGCTCACCTACTGAATGGCACTGTTGTCCAGTCGTTGCCATTCGGCGAGTACGGCCTGTTGAGCGCGACGCAGCGCGGGAAGACCAAGTTGTCATCCTCCTCGCGGGTTCGGTCTCCCTCCGGGCGCACCGAAGCGAAGGGATCGCGCTGATAAGTCCGGCGGTCAGGCAGGCAGAATAGCAACGTCTCCGCCGCGGCTAGGCGGCCGCCTTCCGATCTGATGGCCTGCTGCGCTTCATCGACCGGCGCCGTTTCGCCGTCCATCTGGGGCGCAGCGTCCATGCTTGCACCCGCGGTGGCTGCAACGACTTCGCCGCTCCCCAATCCGATCGCTTGTATCGAATGCACACAGCGGTAGACCTGATCCGATGCCAGGAAGCGGCGGCTCACGCGATGCGACCGGCCGTTCGTCGCACGCGCCGCATCTTCGATCGTGGTGCGCGTTGAATAGATGATGCTGTAGCCGCCGTTGCGCTGAGACTCTTGCCATGCGGAGTACTGGCGCGCATCCGGGCCCGTCATACGGAAATCGTAAAGGGTCCGTTGCGGCGTCGTGATTGCGCCCTGCGAACTCGCGCCAACGATCGCCGAGAGCGCCGCCTCGAGTTGCAACGACTGTGACGAGAGCAGACGCCCCACGTCTCCGCCGACCAACAAAGCCATTTCCGACGCCGAGAGATTTAAGTCCGCGCGAAGGAGCGTGCTCCAATTGCGATCCTCTGAGAACGCAACGTGTTGGGCGCCGAGGGTGAACGTAGTGACCAGGCGCTCACCAAATGTGCGATCAACCATTTCCGGAACCTGGCGCGCCAGCTCCGTCGCCCAAACCATATCTGCGCCCGGCGAGAACGCGGCTGTACGCACGCCGGCGAGCACCACGTAGCCGGTGCGCTCCTGGCCACGCCTGGAGCTAAGCCCCAGGATTTGGCCCAATTGCAACCCGGCCTCTTGGCTTTCCTGCGCGGACCAACGGAAGACGAGCAGGTTCGGCTGCGTACGCGCGGTGCGCAGCTCGTTCGTCGCCTCCCCCTGGGCGGTGTTTGCCTGGGCAAGCGCACCGTTTAGCTCCGCGTGTTTTGCCTGCACGGTTTCGGTTGTGAAGTCGGCCATCCCTCCTAAGGCGCGCCGCGCCGCCGAGATTGCGCGGTCAGATTGGATTTGCGTCGCTGCTTGATCGGCGTCGGACTCGGCGGCGCGAATTTGGTCCGCGCGGCGCACGGCGCCGTCGAGAATTTGAAGGCGCAGTTGCACTGCCGTCTGCGCCGCGAGCGCAGCCGCGGCTCTATCTATCGCGCGGCCGACGGTTCCGACATCCGCGGCCGTGCCGCTGAAGGGATAGATCGTCTCAACAATCTTGGAGCAGCCGTAGCTTTGCGGCAGCGCCAGCAGCTCCGGCAGATCGGGACCGGGATTGCTGGCCATGGCGCCGACGGAATACGGCAGCGAGACGCCTGTGACGTTCACCGCCGTTCGATAATTGTAGGAACCAGAACGGTTCGTCGCCTCAGAGCCAAGTTCTTCGAAGCCGATGGTGATGGCGCGGTCCGTGCGTGTCGGGCTGCAAGCGGCAATGATCGACGCTAGTACAATGGCTGCTCGCTTCATGATGTCCCCCTCGGCGCTACCGCGCCACATCACTCGGTGAAGATCGTCCGAATGAACTGCCCGCGGAAACCTTACGCCTTCGCGATATGGCGGCAAGGCGCAAGTGTGCACGCCCCGCGGATGACATCGCATTTGTAGTCAGCGTTACAAGAAATGGGCGCTTTTGCTGCGTTTCAGCAAGTTGAGCGACGCCCAAGACCCAGGAATTGACCACAGAGCATGCGGGCGCACTTGAACGCGCCGGCGTCGACAATGTAACCGGCTTAAACGACGCTCTCGTACTTTTATTAAACTCTGCGATGGAGGCCTTTCCACATCAGGCGCGGCGAAGAGATCCTGCCTGCCAGGGTTCAGCAACTGGCAAAGAAAGTGGGAGTCCATCCGGGACGCGTTCGCGTCAAAGAGCTCGGCTATCACTGGGCTTCATGTGGCGCGCGCGGCGATCTGAACTTCCACTGGAAGACGTTGATGGCTCCGCGAACAGTGCTCGACTACGTCATCGTCCACGAGCTTTGCCATCTTCGGTATCGCGATCACTCGACGGCGTTTTGGAATGAGATCGACAAAGTGCTGCCGACCTACCGCGAGCGCAAACAATGGCTACGTGCCAATGGCGCGTCGTTGGACGTTTAATGACACTCCCTATGTCGCCCAGCGTTTTTACAAGGCTCTACCGGCGTGGGTGTTTTGCGGAAAGTTTCACAAGCTCAGTGCTTGTAAAGGTGGTGGTGTGCGCAGTCACGCGCGAACCTGTCTCTGCGCATTCCCGACGGGCGCCCAATTCAGGCTAAATCAGCACGCCAAGAACAGGGACTCGTCGCAATCCACAACAGGGATCTTGGAGCGCGAAGGAGGTACAGAAAACCTTGCTTAAGGTTTCATCATGGAGCCCTGTCTGGTATTTATTTCCTGAACGGTCCCGAGGTCCAATTGTCCGAGCCAATCTATCGCCGCGTCCAAGCCGAGTGGAGCCTATGGCGAGCGTTTGTCGATCCACCGCCACGCGGCGAGATTGACGCAACGGCCAAAACCCGAATCAAGCGGCTCTTAGACATCGATCGCAACGATGCGCCAGCATCGACAACACGCCAGGCGGGTCGCTGGGCGTTCAGCGCGCAGCCAACCAGCGGCTCGGGGACTGAAGCGGCGTTTCGCGCCTTTGATGTGTTCTGCTTGGGGCTAGGGCTCGAGCTTTTGGATATGGGCTTTAAGCAGGGCGAAATTGTCTTCCTGATCCGGCATATCCGACCGGTTCTGCAGCCGGCGTTTCGCCGCATCATCGATCACTACCCTCCCCTGTCGTTTCAACGGCACGGCGCCAAGGATTATCCTTCCCTTCCCCGCACCAGAGATGGCCGAGAGCCGGACGATGCCGTTTTTTTGTTGATCCGTAAGGTCGAGGTCGACGAGTTCATACGTTTGCCAACCCGGCGGCGCACGCAGGAAATCTTCGCGCCGGCCTTCTGTTTCGGTGAGACGGATCTCATCGCGACGATTTCTACGAGCGCGGTCTACCGACGCAAAGCAATCATCGTCGAACTCGCCCGCCTTGCGCGCCAAGTTCAGCGCCTCCTGCAAGACGCGCCGGTGCGCCGGCGCGGCCCGAAGCCTTAACCAGCGTCAATATCGTATTGCAACCCCGATCAAGGTTTCATATATGGACTAGCAGGCATGCACGCTGTCGGAGCTATAGCCGCTATAAACCCTTACTGAGGTTCCAATGAGCACTGAGGATGACCGGTCAGACGAGCCGGCTAAAAAAGTTGGCTACGGGCGTCCACCGAAAGAACATCAGTTCCCGCCCGGCCGATCTGGCAACCCGAAGGGGCGGCCAAAACAAGCCAAGGGCTTCAATGCAGAGGCTAGAGCTGTGCTGGCGACGCCAATTAAGACACGCGACGGCAAGCGCGTCAGCTGTCGCAAGGCGGCGCTGATGAAGCTTGCCTCAAAGGCGATCGAAGGCGATATGCGCGGGCTGCGCGAATTGAATGCTTTGGCGATGCGCATTGATGCGGAGGACGAAGCGCGCGCGGCCACGCATAACGCTGAGGCCGTGAATGAAGAGGATGCCGCGCTGATCGAGGCGGCGCTCCGGCGGTTAAAGCGCGAGCAATCGTGACAGAGTGGAACGACAATCGGCCTTTGCTGGCGTCCTTGCGACGCCGCGAACTGGCGAGCTTTGTCGCCGGCGCCATGCCTGTGCTTGCCCCCGGTGAGCGCTATAAAGATAATTTTCACGTCCCCGCGATCGCCTACGGGCTGGAGCAAGCGATCACAGGCAATGTCCGGCGCTTGCTGATCACCTGCCCGCCGAGGCACCTTAAATCCACAATCGCCTCTGTGTGTGCGCCTGCCTGGATGCTAGGCAGGGCGCCCCATAAGCGCATCGTCTGCCTTAGCCACACGGGCGAGCTGGCGGCCAAGCATCACGACGATTGCCGCCGGCTGATGGGGTCGCCTTATTACCGCCGGCTCTTTCCAGGCGCCTTGATCGCCCACGACAAGAACACCGCCATTGAGTTCCGCACGAGCCAAGGCGGCGGGCGCATCTCGCTTTCAGTAGGAGGACCGCTAACCGGCCGCGGCGGCGACATCATCATTATTGACGATCCGCTGAAGGCGGACGATGCGTCTTCTGAATCCCGGCGCAAGGCCGTGAATGTCTGGTTCGGCGAGACCCTAGCCTCCCGCCTCAACGACCCTAAGAGCGGCGCTATCGTGCTGGTGATGCAGCGCTTGCACGATGATGACCTTGCCGGCCACGTGCTCGAACAGGGAGGCTGGACGGTGCTGAGCCTGCCGGCGATCGCCGAGGTCGATGAACGCATTCAGATCGGCCCCGAGTGCTTTCATGTAAGGCGCGAGGGCGAGTTGTTGCACGCTGAACGCATGGGCAGTGAAGAGCTAGACCTGGCGCGCCGGCAAATGGGCGCAACCGCCTTCTCGGCCCAGTACCAGCAGCGCCCTGCCCCGCTTGAAGGCGCGGTCATTAAGCGAGCTTGGTTGCAGCGCTACGCGCGCGAGCCCGTGCGCCAGAAAGCTGACCGCATTGTCCAAAGCTGGGATACCGGCGTTAAAGCTGGCGACCGCAACGACTATTCGGTTTGCGCTACATTTCTGCGCCGGGGCAAATCGCACTACTTGCTGCATGTCTTGCGCACGCGTCTTGAGTTTCCCGCCCTATTGGCCAAGGTGATCGCCCACCGCCGCGCTTTCGGCCCGGGCCCGCTGCTAATCGAAGATGCGGCCGCAGGCGCGCAAATTATTCAAGCCCTGAAAAGCCAGTCCGCCGCGCCCCACGCAATTGCGATTAAACCCGAAGGCGACAAGTTCATGCGCCTTGATGGCCAGTCGCACAAATTCGAAGCCGGCGACGTCCTGTTGCCGGAAGCCGGGGCATGGCTTGGCGATTTCGAAGCAGAGCTGCTGGCCTTTCCCAAGGGGCGTTATGACGATCAGGTAGACGCCGTTTCGCAATATCTACGTTGGGCCGACCAACGCCGCACCGTCCGCTATGGCCGCGTTGTGGGGTTGACTTGAACGCGCATGGCGGTTGACCCGTGCAACGCTCGCGAAGAGATCGCTGAAGAGTGTCACTCGGCGGCTTTTGCTTGGCCGGCACCCCCATTCCGTTCCCATCTGTTGCTTTGGTCATGTGGTATAAGTTTCAATGGGCGAGACGGCGCTAGCCATGTGCAAGCGGCATGTCCGTGAGGGCGCTGCCCGCATCGCGCGCCAGCGCGTGCTGGCAGAACAACTACGCGACCATGGCCATAGTGATCTGGCCGATCACGCAGATGCGCTGCTCGCTCAGTTCGTATGGATACAGGAAGAAAGCGTCGTGCATATGGAAAGGCTCATGGCCCGAACGTAGGCGACGGCTCAACACAACGCTTGTGGGTTGCAACCAACTTCTGCCCACCCTGCCCCCCGACCGGCAATGTCGCCGGCCACACACCCCTCGGCCAATCTGCCTGAAGGCCGGGCCCGGTCGGAGCGCTGACTTTTTTCGACCGTCATGCTCGATCCAAGGCGACCATCACCTGAATCGTGCTCAAGATCGGGGGCGTCGTGCGAAGCCCGCGTAGAGACTAAAATGATAAAGCGGCCGCACCGCGCACGACGCATTCGACGATCGCACTGCGGAAGCGCGCATAATGGCGCAGTATGGGAAACGCGAATGTCCGCCACAGCGCTGTCATAGGTCATTGGACGGATTTTGAACTCCGGCAGAAAATCGCCGAGAACGGTCATTCCACTGGGTCGAAGTATATCGTGTTGCCCTTGTTCGGAACGCTCCAAATTTGGTGCAAGCCGATTTGCCATCCTTGATCGATGACCAGAGATGTCGGCGGACAGCCGGGGCTCAATTTGGATGACTGGCCCGTGGTCCAATCTTTTCTGACTGCTTCAAGCGTTCCTGAGGCGGGTCCAAGGGAGGCGCGCTGGATTCCTGGGGAGGATGGATCTCGCGATCCCAAATTTTGAAGACGGTCCAAATACCAAACACCAATGGAATACCTGCAGACGCAGCTACGAAAGCAGCGGTCACGT
>JACMMP010000003.1 GCA_014378995.1 Hyphomonadaceae bacterium | reverse complement strand
GAGGATGCGCTCGACCTCGCCGCCGAAATCGGCGTGGCCGGGCGTGTCGACGATGTTGAGGCGCGTGTCGTCGCCCCAGAGGATCGAGGTGCACTTGGCGAGAATGGTGATGCCGCGCTCGCGCTCTTGGTCGTTGGAATCCATCGCCCGCTCGGCGTGGGCTTCGTTGGCGCGGAAGGCGCCGCCTTGCACCAGCATTTGGTCCACCAAGGTGGTCTTGCCGTGATCGACGTGGGCGATGATCGCGAGGTTGCGGAGGCGCTCGGCCATTTTCGGGCTTTCAGATAAGGTGATGGCGGGTTCTGCCTGCGTCAGGCGCCTGCTTCAACGGCGCCTCTGTGGATTCCTTAGGCACGATCCATCCGTCAGTGCATGTGTGCAGGTGCAATATGGATGGAGCCACAGAAAGTCCAGCGAAATCCGCTATTTAATGAAAGTATCGCAAACGTGACGCTAGCTTCACCTTGCCAGTTGCTGCACTGCGGAATAAGTTTGGGGCGTTGCGGGGTTTCGCGATCCCGCACCCGCCCCATCGGGCGTTTCCTCCCAAATTGACCTTTCGCCGCCGGCCACAAGCCGGCGGCTTTTTCTTTGCGCCTATTGGGGGCGCGGATATCGGCGGGTGTTAGGCAGCCGGACTTTACCGCGCGCGAGCGGTACAGCAGCCGATGATTATCTCCGTCTGCATCCTGGCGCTCGCGCTGGCGGCCGATGCGTTCGCGGTGTCGCTGTCGCAGGGCGTAGTGACGCGCGAACGACCGCACGCCACCGCTCTGATGCTCGGCGGCGCTTTTGGCCTGGCGCAAGGCATCATGCCGCTCATCGGCTGGTCCGCGGGCCTCGTCATGACCGCCGCGATCGCCGCCTATGATCATTGGATTGCGTTTGGCGTGCTGGCCCTGCTCGGCGTGAAGCTGATCCATGACGGGCTGAAGGGCGAGATCGAAGCGTCTACCAAGCGCGTCACCGGCTGGAGTCTCTTGGTGCTCGCCTTCGCCACCAGCATCGATGCGGCCGGCGCCGGCCTCGCGCTCGGCGCGTTGGAGGCGCCGCCTCTGCTCGCAGCAGCGATCATCGCCGTGATCACCGCTATCGCCTGCGCCGGCGGCGTTTATCTCGGCCGCGCCGTGGGCGCCAAGCTCGGCCGCGCCGCTGAACTTGCCGGCGGCGGTGCGCTCTTTGCGATCGGCGTGAAAATTTTGTGGGATCACGGCGCTCTCGCAGCGCTTTGAGGCTTAAGCCAAGCTCTTGTGCAAAGCCGCCGCGCTCAATGCTTCCGCCAAGCGGCTCATGTCGGCGCGGACGCGGGTGTAGCCGCTGGTGCGTTCGAGCGTGCGCTCATCGACGTAGAGCGCGCGATTAATCTCGATCTGCAGCGCATGCACGTGCGCGATCGGTCGGCCGTAGGTTTGCGTGGTGTGGCCGCCGGCGAACGGCGTGTTGCGGGCGACCCGATAGCCTAAGCGCCGCAATGTCGCTTCCGCGAGTGCTGTAACGGAGGGATGGCACGAGGCGCCAAACCGGTCGCCGAGTACAATGTCGGGCGCGTGGGCGCCGCGTGAATTGTTCGGCATCGAATGGCAATCGACCAGCACCGCGCAGCCGAACATGGCCTTTGTGTCGTTCAACAGCGTGCGCAGCGCCGCGTGATAGGGGAGGTGAATTCCGGTCAAACGCCGCTCTGCTTCTTCGAGCGAAAGCTTGCGGCGGTAGATGTTCTGTCCATCGCCGCTAACGCGGGGGATGGCCCCGAGGCCAGCTTGCACGCGGGCGGACGAGGTGTGGACGCTGTGCGGCGGCCGCTCGTCGAACATGTCTGGATCGAGCTCAGCGGGATCGCGGTTAAGATCGACGTAGGCGCGCGCGACCGTCGCCGCCAGCACACAGGCGCCGTGGGCGGCGGCCCCGGCGAACAGCTCATCGACGTAGGCGTCCTCGGACCGGCGCAAGCTGATAAGGGCGACGCGGGCGTCCGAGAGCAGGTCGGAAGGATACCGGCGCCCGCTATGGGGCGAGGCGAAAATGATGGGCGCCGTGCGGCGCAGTGGCTCGATCAGCAGAAATGGCGGTTCGATGTCGCGATCGGGCGGCCCGGCGGAGTCCGCTACGGCGCTGAATGCGCCTTGACCAAGATCCGTCGGGTTCATCCTTCGCAATGTCGCTGCGGGGCCAGGGGCCGTCAATGTTTCCGCGTGTTTACCAGCTGTGCGCCACGGTTCAGCCGGTCTTTACCCGCCCTATGCTAGAGGCTACCCGTTCGAAGGGGGCCGGGCGATCCGGAGCAGCTGTTCTATGGCGCGAATCCTGTTGGCCGAAGACGATGACTCGCTCCGGGTATTCCTGGTGACGAGTTTGACGCGCGCGGGGCACGAGGTCGCCGGCTATGGCGACGGCGATTCCGCTTGGGAAGCGCTTGAGCACGGCTCGTTCGACCTGCTGCTGACAGACATTGTCATGCCGGGGCTGGACGGCATCGAGCTGGCGCGCCGCGGCGCCGAGGCCGATCCGGCCATGAAGATCGTCTTCATCACCGGCTTTGCGGCGGTCGCGCTCTCGGCGCAGAGCCAGGCCCCGAAGGACGCCAAAGTGCTGTCCAAGCCCTTCCACCTCAAGGATCTGGTGGTCGAGATCGAGCGCGTGATCGCAGCCGCTTAAGCTTCAGTCCGACGACCACATGCGCATCAAATTGCTGCGCACCGCCTCTAAGCGAACGCGATTTTCCCACTTCATATTGAGCCCTTCGAGCGCGGAAACCTCGCTCAGCTCATAAAGCGCCGTGCGGCGCGCTTCGTCGGCGACAAGACTTTGAATAAAGGTCACGGACACTAGCCGCTCCCCCGAGGTGACAGGCGCGACCTCATGCAGCGTCGTCGAGGGGTAGAAGATCGCCGACCCGGGACGGCCTTTGAACTTTAGCGTCTGGCTGCCCAGGTGGACCATCAACTCGCCGCCCTCATAGGTGGCGGGGTCGGACAGAAAAACCGTCGCTGACACATCCGAACGGAGCGTACCCTGGCTGACCGCCACATAAGCGGCGTCGGCGTGCGCCCCGTACTTCATGCCCGGGCCGTAGCGGGCGAGCATTGGCGGCGCGATGCGCTTGGGGAGGACAAAATCGCGGAACGGCCGTGAGGCGCCCAGCGCGGCCAAGACGATGTTGGAGGATTCCGCGTAGAGCGGGCTCTTGGGATCGGCCTGCTGGTTGATCTTGGTCTCGTTGGCGGGGTTTGAAATCCGTCCATCGACGAAGTTGAGTTCGCCCGCCAGCTGGCGCAAGCGCTCGATGTCGCGCGGCTGGAGCAGGGTCTTGGTCTCGAGGAACATGAAGGCTCGCACACTCTTTGCGCCCCGCACTCTAGCGGGCGCAACGCGCCTGACTATGGGACTCGGCGCCGCTTGCGCTCTAGCCGGGTATGCCGCTATAGCGGCGGTCCCGTAATGCGGTTTCGCGGCTTGTCCGCGAGGTCGGGCGCGTAGCTCAGCGGGAGAGCACTACGTTGACATCGTAGGGGTCACAGGTTCGATCCCTGTCGCGCCCACCACCCAGTCTCGGTCTCCCTCCCGATTTGGCGGTCCATTCCGCAAGCGTCGGACAGTAGGCGACTACTTCGCGTAGATTGTACCCAGAGACGGCAAAGTTCGGCCCAGCCAAGATCAGCTCGACGAGGTCCGGGGCCAGATACGCCAAGGGCAATAGGCGATTGGTGTACTGAATGCAGCGCTTCTGCGCGGCGGCGAGGTCAACCACAGAAGCGACTGCGCCTGACTCCAATTGATCAGCCCAATAGCGCGCGAGCGAAATCGCACGCACCAGCGTACGATCAGGACGCGCGGCGGCACGCTCCGCGCCAATGATGGTCATGGCGTTGCGTGGTCGCGCCAAGACCACCGTATGCTCAAAGGTTACGTCACTGCCCTTGCGTGCAATCATCTTAGGCGAGATCGCACACTCGTCGACCGCGTCGGCATCGAGCGTGATGCGCAATCGGTTGGCGGAGACTTCGACTTGCCTGACTGCAGCCGCCACACGAAGCTGATAAGCATCGCCACAATTCCAGTGTGACGCGAGGAGGGACGTAACTGCGTCCACTACAGCGCGATCGAGAATGCCAGCGGATACGCGGCGCAGACTTCCCGGTTTTCCTTGCCCATCGAGCACCGCGGTTGACACGTAATAGCGATAGCGCCGCTCGTCTTTCCGCGTGTGGCTTATCCGCATGGTGTTGCCGGCATCGTCCCTAATCTTGCCGATCAGCAACGGCTCGTCGATGCGCTTTGGCATGCGCTTCAATGGCGCTTTGATTTCGGCCCGGAGCGTCTGCACGGCAGTCCATAGCTCCTCATCAACGATCGCTTCGTGACGGCCGGGATAGGTCTTGTCGCGATGGGCGATGAGGCCGCGATAGATTGGATTGGCGAGAATGACTGCGAGCGCGCCAGGCGTGATGCGTCCGCTGCAATGTTCAACGCCGGCGCGCGAAACCCAATTCTTGGACAACACGCCTTGTTTTGGAAGATCAGCGGCCAGGGCCGCAATCGAGCCGAGTTCGACATAGCGCCGGAAGATGAAACGAATCCGCTCAGCTTCAGCTTCGTTCACAATTAGATGGCGCTCGTGCACATCGTAGCCCAAAGGCGGAGTGCCGCCCATCCACATGCCTTTGGCCTTCGACGCTGCCAACTTGTCGCGAATACGCTCGGCGGTGACTTCGCGCTCGAACTGCGCGAAGGATAGCAACACATTGAGCGTCAGGCGCCCCATCGACGTTGTCGAATTGGGATTTTTGAGACACCGTCGAGTGACAGGATTGACCCTGCATTCCGGCCGTTCGTAGGCTCTTGTCGTGACGACTGAGATTGGCCCGAAGCGGACATTCGCCGTCTGTTACTTCTCAAATCCGACGTAGCCGATGAGAGCTTCAATACCCTCAGGCATTACCCAGTCGGGAACCCGCGAGCCTCGCGCCAGCCTTTTCTTCTTTTCCGCTTTCACGCGCATGTTGTGAACGTGCAGCGCGGTTGGCTCCAACCAAGATCGAAGCAGATCGAGGCCACCTTCGTAGGTCTCGATTCGCTCGATCACGACGTTGTTTCCGGCCACGCCTAGCACGACGCGGTCGCCGATGCCGCCCAGGGCGAGGTGGCCGACTTCGTTCACGTACCATGGTTCTAGGTGGTGACAGAGACCAAGGGCGCTGCGAAAGATTTGAACGTCCCCCGGACGCAACGCATCAGCGTTCTCGTTGAGGACGATGATCTCTTTGAGCCAAGTAGCGGGACCGGTCATGGCCTACAGTTACGACACGGCAGGTGCGGTCACAAGAATGTCGGCTCTCGGCGAAAAGAAGTCGGATGCTCTACCGCTGAGCTACTGCCACCTTAAGTTTTTGCGAGCGGCAGGCGAGGACTCGAACCACGCGACCTCCGACCGTTACGACCTCTACCACGAACGAAGTGGAATGTCGCCTTTCGGCGATGGCGCGCCGTTGTGAAGGGCAGGGCGCGAACGACCGAACTTGATGGAGCAGGCCGCTCGGCGAAATCGGCGCTACGCCTGTGCGTGGCCCTTTGCGGTCGTTCGGCATTCATGGTGTTGTTGGCGCATGAAGGCCTTAGCAATATTCTTTGCCGCGACTTTGGTGCTAGCCGAAACCCTGGCACTTGCCGCCGAGCCAACGCGTTATGTTGAGTACGGGAATGGCGAAGCACGTCGTTATAGCGAACAATGGGACGGCGAGTTCCGAGACTTGCGCGATTCAGTGAGAGCCCCACTCCTGAGCGCGCTGGGGACTGACGCGGTTAGGTTTTCAAGTCAGCCGGCGCTTGGGGGCACAGGCTACATGATCGTACTAAGTCGTAGTGGGGGTGCCGAAATTTCCTGGTTTCAAGGGCATTCAAGATCCGGATGGCGTCGCACGCATCGTGTTCGCTTCCCGATTGCCGACGAAGGGTATCAGAGCATCGTCTCTGAGGTGGACCAACTCTTAGCGGTGGGGATCGCAGAAGCTGAAGCGAGAGCCAGCAGCCGAGAGGAAGTGATTATCGCGTGCGGTGATGGTCCCGGTTATCTGACTGAACGCATTCGCGATGGCGAAAGCTCTTGGCTGCGGCCATCATGCAGCGGCGTTAACGAAGATATCGCGGATCTTCTTATGTTGTGGGCATTTGTTCGGCTTGGGCGATAGCGTCCACTTTCGGCGAAACCGCGCCGGTCGGGCAGGGGCCTGAGCGACTGACCGACTTCGATCGACCAAGCCAGTCGCCAAATTTCGCTACGTGACGTACGATGCCCCAATTCAGACATCCCGCGCGGCGTGCTAAGGGCAGTTGATGCGCATCGTGCTGTTTTCAGTCTGTGTCTTAGTTGCCGCGTGCGGGACGGCGGATCAGCGGAGGCCGCCGGATGCCTTGCGACCGCTAGCCGTGTTCTGAACACGGGCGACCCTGGCATCAGTTACAATGCCACTGCTTATGCAAATGGTCCGGATTGCAATCACGCGGCTATCACACTGGTGGTTCGCGACCAGGCCGCAAATATTCTGCTCGTGGACGCCATTGATGCTCGAAACGGTTTAATTCCTGATGTTCAGAGCGCCGCCGAATTGGAGGGACACCTTCGGCAGTGGCTCGCGCATCCCGACTCTCCCGAAACGTCAGCCGATTTTCCAGAATGGGCACAGGAGTCATCAGAGACAACGCAGATGACGACGGACGCGCGGGGTACCTTCTTCACGCCAGAGGTTTCACGCCAATGGTACGCCCGCGTAAGATCAATGGCCGTTCCAGCGTTTTGCTATTCCCGCGTCCAGGGCAACCTCACATGCTATGCCCAAATCGAGAATGCGCTCCAGAAGATCGGCGCGTATGAGTACGAGGACTGAATGACCGCTTCCGGCGATCGTAGGACGCACACGTGGGTAGGGCGTCAGCCACTGGATTGGAGAGCGCGCCGGCCACCTGAAAAATATTACGATTGGCCAAGTGCTGACCCATTCCGGTCATCCGGCGATGCGCGCCAGTCTCAAGACCAGCGGCTGCGGTGTCGCGAACTTCCGCATTATCGTCATTGAGGGCGCGCTCGAAAACTGCCTTGGCCCGAGGATCGTCTAGGATCATGAGTTGATCCGTTGCCCACATGCGCGTGCCTGCGCGCTTGGACTCACACAACTCCATGCACGCGTCGGCCAGCGCCGCCCAATCGGGCTCGAAGATTGCTTCAAACGAATGCCGCAACCCGCGCATCATTTCGCCTGGGTCCCCATTGCACGCGCGTTCGAGGAGCAGGCGGACTGCTGGGCGCAACTTCCTTTCAGCGGCGACACCGCTGAGGGCCACATATCGATAGGCGAAGTCGCTCCAATAGTTCGGATCATCCCAGGCCGTGTCGCCTTCATCCGCAAGCGGCGGGATACCCTCGATCTCAGCTAATAACTCGTCGTCGGAGCGCTTCGCTCTTTCGGCGGCGAGGTCCCGGATGATTTCGTGGGGCTTCTTCTCAGACATCGGCGGCATTTCTGGCAGATGAAAGCAACGACCGCTATCGGCGAACCCACGCCGGTCGGGCAGGGCGTAAGCCACTGACCGGGTTAGATCGACCAGGCCAGCCGTGAAATCTGGCACCATGACCTACGATGACCCTAAGGCGACATTGCGCCGCTATGCTCGCAGAGCCACGATGTGACCCATGACACCGGACGAAATGATTGACGCTCTCTTGCGCAACGGCCCAGAGGCGGCCGACGGGAAGATCGCGAACGACCTCCTGAGCGAGTTCTGGAGAGGCTATCCAATAGAGAATCTGCGCAGGCTATTCGTTCCTCCCGCTCGGGGTGATGCTGCCTTTCTTGTTTCGGAGCTCGGAGAGAAGGCTCGTCCGCTCATTAGCGAGATCGCTGAACTCGTCAGTGACGAACGCCCACGCATTCGCGGTGATGCGATTCGCGCCTTATCGATGTGCACAACCTGGGAGGACGGCTGGGCTGTAGGCAAAATCGTCATGGCTCTAGGTGACCCGCATGACGGTGTCCGTCGGACGGCGACCGATGCGCTCAGGTATATGGAGAGCGAGACGCTACAAGCGGGCTTCGAATACCTGCACGAGAATCTGCCGAACTCAGCTTATGCGCGGTTCAAGAGCGCGTTTCTCATGTTAGAGCGTCGTCCCGAGCAAGCCGCTGTAACATTGCAGCGGCTTCTAACGGCAGATGATGCGATCACACGCTCATTCGGCGCGGCGATGGCGGTCAGACCGCGACGATTCATCGACGCACCGTTCGTCGCGCTGGCGGAAGCTTCGTCGGATCCTGAAATCAGAAAGATCGCGCGCGAGGCCAAGGAGCATTCGCTGCCCCCCTGGGCCATTTGGACCGACTCACGATTGACCAAAAGTGACTAGCGCGGCAACGACCGGTTTCGGCGAAACCGTGCCGGTCGTTAGCAGCGTAAGCGACTGACCGACTTTGGGAAGACGAGCCCATCGCGAACATTTCACCTTGGCCGAAATTGTGAGATGCCAAAGCATGGCGCGCCAACGTGATCCCTCGTTTCAGGTCCTGCTTACAGAGATGCGGTCCCGTGACGCTCTGAAGGCGGAAGGCGCCTTTCACGCTTTGCTGCCCTTGGCCAACGAACGCATCGAAGAACTTATCAAGGCGTTTGAAATCGAGAAGTTGCAGGGCGTTCGCTGCTGGCTGCTCGAACTAATCGGAGAGGCGCGTGCCGAGCAGGCTTTCGACGTGCTTCGCAAAAACGCCCTCTCCGAGGACGAGGCTCTTAGAGGCTGGGGCATCAGCGGGCTTCAGAAGCTAGGCACGCCGCCCGCGCGCGCCTTTCTGTGGGAGCACGGATTGCCGAGGGATGGGAGTGACTGAGTTCGGCGACATCGCGTCTTAGCTCACGCAGCATGACCAGTGGCAGGAATTGAGCGACCCAGCCTGTCGTGGAATGTTACCAGCGGGCAGGCCGTGGCCCATTTCGGACGGTCAGGGAAATAGCGTAACAAAGCCGGAGTGAGGACTGTGGCATGCGAATTTTCGCGATGATCTTGGCGCTCGGAGTTCTCGCCAATTGTGGTCCGGGGACGGACAGCGTGGATCGCGCTTCGCGCACCGGCTTCAGCGCTGCGTCAATTACCTACCAGACTGCTTTCGGCGTCGAACGGCTCGTCTTCGATCAAACAGCAAGCCGGGTACAAGGAGTAACTGCGGGCGGTGAGACGATCACTTTGCTGGATTGCTCGGATGAATCGGTGGTCTGTCGCGAATTACCAGGCGGACCGGTCTTTATCGCGATTGCTCGCGACATCGAGCACACGGACAATTGGACCTCGGGAGATCGGTTGTTTGCCGTAAAGGCCAGAGAGCCCGGTCGCGGCGGGCCTTCTCAAGTTGTGCTAGTCGAGGTCACCACACCCACGGACCCGACATGGAAGGAGGCCTTCGCATACGAGATTGGAATCGGGGTGACCTCGATCACGGTGAACTACAACGTGGATTCGCGCTTGTCGGAAACACTCCTTCTCGTCGGCCCCGTGGGAATAATGGAGCCCCTGGACCGAACGTCCGCTACCGGCGAATTTGGGGCAGTCAAGCAGGGTGCAAGCGATTGACCGGATTGGATCGACTACGCCGTTGACGAAATTTGTCCGGCCGGGCGAGGGTGGCCCATTTGAGACTCTGGCGATGCCCCGTAGACTGACCCGATGAAGTGCCCCTCGAGTGTTCTTGCGCTTCTTGCGCTCCTGTTGCTGGCGGGCTGCGCGTTGGCGCCAAGCGCCGAGCGTTTTGAGGCGCAGAGCATCATCGGCACATGGTCTGGGCACGTCACCGCGACCTACGGGCCAAATTCCCAGACTCAACGCGAGAGTAGCCGCACCAGCGGGGGCTGGACGTTTTATCCCGATGGCTCGGTCATCACGAGTCGCGGAGTGACGGGGCGGTGGCGGTTTGATGGCGATCAGCTCTACCTCATGATGAACTCTTCGGTTTGGGGACCAAACACCCGGGGCCCTCGCCGAATTGCCGTCGAGATTGCGGGAGAGTCTCTCGCTGCGACGTGGGCTCAAACGAACCTTAGGCATCGCGAACCCTATCCAGTGAGAGCCGAATTCCAACGCTTGCTGCCGCCGCCGGGAATGTGTGCGCCAGCCGAGGCGCCGCCCGAAGAAATGCGTCACCCCGTTCTCGTCAGGACACTTGATGCCGGTGCCGAAGACGTCCGCGACGTCCGCTTTTCCAGCGACGGCGCGCGCCTCGCCGTCGGTTCCAACGATGCACGCGTCCGCATGTTTGATGTGGCGAGCGGCCGCTTGCTCATGCAGTCAGAGGTGACCGCAGGTCCAATCTGGAATGTCGCCTTCGCACTCGATGACCGCCGCATTGTGAGCTTCGGACCCAACGACGGAGCGTTCGGATATCATCTTTGGGACCCAGACTCCGCCGAAGGCGCTCTCACAACGGACTACGAGGCGATATGGAATGTCGCTGAAAGTGGCTTCCCCGAGTCCCGGGACCAGGCGCTGCGCTACGAGCGCGGTGTTCTCTACAGCCGCGCTACCGGGGCCGTTGTGGCCGAAATTCCAGGCGGCAACTCTCCGCTTACAACCGCCGTGTTCTCATACGACGGCAGTGCACTGGTCGTTCACAACGGGCAAGAGATGCACGTCTTCAATGGACGCACCGGGGAGCCTCTATCGCGGCTTTGCGGCACATTAAACGGCGGGACCGCTGTTCGCACATCAGCGAACGGCGCTTATGTGGCCACTCAGGAATATGGCGTCGCGAACTCCCCGAAGGTTATCGCCGTGTGGCACGTCGCATCAGGTGCCATCATCGCTCGAATTCGGGCGCCATATAACTCGCTTGAGGCGCAAGATATCAGTCCCAACGCCGAGTTGCTCGTGACTGGTTCCGAGGATGGCCGTGTTCGCATCTGGCGCCTTCGGTCCGGGCCTGGACCCATTCCGCTGATCGGGCCATCGCTAACGCGCCAGAATCTGGAGCCAAGAGCGCCACTCGCTTGAAGAGCTCGAAGGACCGCTATCGGCGAGATCGCGCCATTGCTGGGGCGCTAACCGGTTGGCTGACTTGGAGAGAGTAGGCCGGTCGAGCAAATTGGGGTGATGGCGCACAGTGGCCTAAGCGGACGAAGGGGACCACGCGACTTCAATCTCTCGGAGCATTGCTCCGGGCAGCGCTTCCTGGCCGGGTAGCTCCCTGAATTTTGCCGTGTACAGGCTCGGCAACGCCTGAAGTTGCCCGACCTTCCCGTCGAGCCAAGATTTCAGTTCATCGTACTCAAGGTCGATGCCGCCGTGACCCGGATGCGTCTCAAGCTTCGCCGCGCCGCTGTGAAATCGGCGCTCCCAAGCCCGATAGATCGCCCAATTGCGCATCGCCCTTTCCATGAACTCGGCGTCCACGGGGTAAAGTTTGTAATTGTCGGAGTAGTCGTCGTCGGTTTCATCGAACTGCGATGCAACGTAGTGGGGCGCACCGTTCAGATCGGCGATGCCGGTCCGCACCCCGTCGTAGAAATCCCAAACTGCGTACACTCGCTCATACTTCATGTCGGGCATCTCTTAGCGCACGCGGTGCGCAACCCCAATGTCTTGTCTCGGCGAGGGCATGCCGTAGCCCCCCGAACGCGATCAATGTCGCGTTTTGAGCGCGCCGGTCATTCGACGAATATGACGAGCGGGAGGGGCGTGGCCCAGAGCCGACATTGACTTGCCAGGGTGGTCACGGACTAGGATGCGGGGGCCTTTGGGATGGTGGAGATGAAAAGCGATCCCGATAAACGAGCGCGCACCTGGCGGTTCTACGTTGCGCGCGTTGGCGCGACCTT
>JACMMP010000027.1 GCA_014378995.1 Hyphomonadaceae bacterium | reverse complement strand
GCGACGATGAGCGCGTAGGCCCAATAGACCAGCATGTGGAGGGCTTTCCACATATTGGGTCCAAGCACGCTGTTCCAAAAATCGTGACTGGTGGCAGCCATTACAAACAGAATGAGCAGGGCAATCACGCCAAGGCTTTCGAACGGAAATCCCTGGATAGAATCGTAGCGCGGATTGGAGGCGAGCAGCGACACAAACGCATTGAGATCGGAAAAGCCATGGTACCATAGCACGACACGCGCGCCGTGCGCGAGCGCCAGGAGAAAGCACGTCACCCCGAGATGCCGGCGGTTGTAAAGCAGCGGTAGAAAGCGCGGCGATAGTCGTGCGAGCGGGCCAATCAGCAGAATGAGCGTCAAAAGCGCAAAGGCGCAGGCGCCAAGCGCGCGCAGCGTCACTTGTATGGGGAGCGCCCTCTCGCCCGGCGGCGCGAACGCGAGCGCGCTGACCAGATAAGCGCCGACAAATAAGAGGACGCCCAAAAAAAGGGCTGCGTCATAGCTCTTCTTAAACGGCGTCCATTGGATGATCTTGTAGCCATGCGCCATCGTCACTCGTCCCCAGCTAGGACGGCGACAGCTTCGATCGCGGCGCTGTCAATGCGCGCTTTGGCGACGAGTGCAGCTGCAGAGACGGAGAGCAGCACCAAGATCAGAATGGGCCAAAGTCGCGCATGGGCGCGGCGCTGAGCGCGGTTCATCGCTGATCCTCCTTGGCACGAACGCCGAGGGTGCGTGCGATTACGAGCGGCCAAAGTGCGGCTAGCCCTGGCGCGATGAGCAGGCGCACGCGTAGCGGCATCGCGGCGGCGCTTGTCTCTAACCTGCGCAACCCGAACAAAAGCGTTGGCAACGCCACGCACAACCCGACGCCGAAATAGACCGCGAGCGAAAGCCAGACGATTTCAGCGGTTTGCTCTGCCATGCCCACTCCGGCGCCTACTTCCGGCCAACATCGCTGTGCTGTCAATTCGCGCTTTGGCCGGCGACGACGACGCCCGTCTTGCAATCGTCATCGCCCCTGATCCGCGCCGACATAGCGGGCCGACCAAGCGGCGATGATGCCCGCAGCGTAGTCGGCGTCCGCGGGGCGCGTTAGCAAATGATCGGCGCCGTCGAGGGACACGAAACTCTTCGGATGCTTCGCTGCTTGAAAGATTTGCGCCGCATTGTCGATGCCGACAACATTGTCCGTTGGTGCGTGGAGCACCAGGAGCGCGCGTTTCAGCCGTGCGATGCGATCCGCCTGATTCTGAGCCTTCAGATCATCGACGAATTGTCGCTTCACGGTGAAGGTCCGCCCGGCCAGAGATACCTCCGCTTGGCCCGTGGCTTCAATCTCGTCCGTATGGCGCGCGAAGTGGTGGGCGACGTGAGACGCGTCGCTAGGCGCGCCGATGGTAACTACCGCACACACCTCCGGAAGAAGGTGCGCGGCTGCGATCACGGCCGCGCCGCCGAGGCTATGGCCGATCAGGACTTTAGGCGGCTTGTGCTGCTGACGCAGATAAGCTGCCGCCGCGACCAGATCGGCGATATTCGAAGAAAAGTTGGTGTTGGCGAAGTCGCCGCCGCTTTGGCCGAGGCCAGTGAAATCAAACCGCAGCACCGCAATGTCACGTGCCGCCAACGCCCGCGCGATGCGTACGGCGGCGGACGAATCCTTGCCGCACGTAAAGCAGTGCGCGAACAATGCAAACGCCGACGGCGCCGGTCCTGGCGTTTCGAGTCGCGCCGCTAACGGCGCTCCATCGGCGCCGTCGAAGGTGATCTTGAGACTGTCCACCCTCAGGCCTCCTGCTTTGTGCGCGCTGTGGCCCAGCGTTCGTCGGCGCGACGGATATTGTTGGCCACATCGCGCTGCCACTGCGCTTGGATACGCGCGTCCAAATTGAAGAAGAGACGTCCGCTCTCAACGTTATAGATGAGCGGATCGCCCTTTACATGAGAACCATGCGCCATCGCGAAGGCGCAGCGCCCGCTATATTGGGGCGTGAAACGGGCGGGCTCAGCGATGAAGGCGTCGCGGTTGGCGATGGTGGCGAAGAGGTACATCTTGCCGTCGTGCGCTGCTGTGTACTCGGGCGATCCCATGGCTGGCGCTTCGCCGTCAGTGAAGTAGCTGACGACATCATATCCACCAGCCGCTGGCGGCATCATCATCATTGAAGTGTGATCGTGTTCGAGTTCCGCTGGAGAGGTGCAATGCGCCAGTCCGCCGGCGTCGAGCCAGGCGCGGGTTTGCAGCGACGCGCGCTCGATGAGCGCGGCAGACTGGTCAAAGTTGAACGGCGACACATCCAGGGGGCAAAGGTGCGGCGCCACATGCACATCGACCTTGCCGCAGAGCAGCTGCAAGTCGCGCTCCATCTGATTAGCAATGAGTAGCGTCAGTGCGTGCATGCCGCGCGCGACCGCGCCATTGGGCGGGCCGTCGATCGAGCACGCATAGCCGGTTTGCAACACGATAATGCGCGTGGCGCCGAGTTCGGCCGCGGTAAGGATGGGCGTGTTGCCGGCGATCGCGCCGTCCATCAAGTGATCTTCACCGATGCGTACAAACGGGAAAGCGATCGGAATTGCTGCGCTGGCGAGTACAGCATCGACGGCCGCGCCACGCGAGAGGCAGACTGTTGCGCCGCTCAAATTGGTCGCGACCACATGAACGGGGAGGGTGGCGTCCTCAAGATTGCGCACCGGCAGATGGCGTTCGATCAAGTCTCGTAAGGCCGTCGATTCGAACAGGCTTCCCGCCCCGCGAAACCAACCCATGGCGCTGCGCCATGTGAGCGGAAAAATGTGGTGACGCTTCAGACCGCGCCAGATCTCTTCGAGCGCCTCTACACCCTCGCCGTCGGGTCGCGCGGCGAAGAAGCATGCGTTGAGCGCGCCTACTGAGGCGCCGACGACAAAATCGGGACGCTCGCCGACGCGCACCAGTTCTCGGAGCGCGCCGACCTGAATTGCACCTAAGCTTCCACCGCCGGCGAAGACGAACGCAGTGGTCATCCTCTGCTCCTCTATCGTTTGCCGTGGTCGAGGCGGATGCTCGTTTCAGGCGAGGTCAACCGGCGCTCAATCGCAATATCCCTTGTCCAATAACGCATCTCAGCGCCGGACGAAGTGAGCTCAACCTGTGTGATGCTCTTGGTCTGAGCGTGCGGGCGCTGCATCATGGGCGCCCAGGCATCGTTCTCGCTAACACGTCGGCTGTGGAAGGCGCGGACGTTGTCGACGGCGCCGTCGCCACCTGCCCATATTTCCCGAAATAGCGCTTCGCGTTTCGCCTTGACCTCCTCAAACTGCCAAGACGACGAAGTCACCATTACGACGCCGATGTCGGTGGGCAAATCAGTGCGTTCGATGCGTGCACCCGTCCAATCCAATCGCGTTGCGCCGTGCTCAGCGCTAAGCAGGCAAGTGAAGGGAGAATAAGCGCTATGGTCGAGTGCGGTCAGTATCCCGCAGGCGGTATCGATCGACGAGCCGCGCATTGCTTCCAGGACGATGGCGCCGCGGCTGGCCCGGCTTGCGGGCGCCGCATCGTATCGGTTTAACAAGCATGCGATGACGCCGTGGGCGTTCACGCCAATCCATGTCCCTCCCGCTTGCTGGTCCCTCGGCGCAGCAAACGTCTTTTCAGCAATCGACGATAACGCAGGCGGCGACTCTTCTCGCGTAGCGATGTCGTCCCGGTTCATCGTGACGAGCAGGCGATGGGGCTCACGAACAATAGTGAGTGTGCACATCGCCTAAACTCCCCTCGGCGCAGCAGGGGCCGCTGCAGGACTCGGCGCGAAGTGGATATCAAGAAAGTCGAGCGCACGATCCCAGTCGGACGATCGGACGCCGTGGCCGCCGGGGCGGACATAGAATGCGATGTCCGCAGCGAGCTGCGGCGAGCGCATGTCGCTTTGCGCGAGGCCGGCGCGATGAAAGAGGGCATAGACTGCGCTGGCTGAGCGCGCCGCCGCAAACGAAGCGGCGGGATCGGACCAACGGTCGAGTGCGGCGTTACCAAGAAGAACGGGACGCGGGGCGAGCAGGGCCAGTAGTAGATGTTGATCAAACTCGGCAGCATCTTCTCTGTGGTCTGGCGTCGTCGATCGCCTCGGAAACCAGTGCGGAAAGCGTCGCATGATCTGCGTCGCTGACTCCCCGCGTGTGGCATTGGATAGCGTTGCGCCGAATGTTCCAGATTGATTTGCTATGACGGCGCCGACGCGCGGGTCGAGCCCTGCGGCAAGCAGGGCGGCTTTGCCATATCGCGAGTGGCCCCAGAAAGCGATTTGCGACGACGCTATGCGGGGGTCAGCACGCAACGCCTCGAAGGCGCTGAGGTAGAGCGAAGCCCAAGCCGCGATTGCCCCGCTCTCCTGAGTGTCAGCGCGTTGGTGGATCGCTGCTTCACCGAAGAGCACCGGATCGTCCGGCGCAATATCGCCAGCATAGAACACCGCGACAGCATACCCGCGCGCGATCATCGCTCGGAAAGGCGGGTGAAGAATCGCGTCGCCATGGGACAGCTGGGTGAATGCGCGCCCAAGGCTGGTGCGACAGCGCATCGGTCGCCAGGAAGGACTGGGGAGGCGAGCATCGACGTCACGATCGAGACCGCAAAAAACGGGAAGCATGACGAGCGGGAAGCGCGTCCCAGTCTTCGGAGTCAGCAGCGCTACTTGGAAGGGGATGGCGCCCCCTTGCACGTCAAAGTACAGCGTCAGAAGTTCAAGCTGAGCGGTTCGTTCCAAAGCCGAGGCGTCAATCGTGCGATGTTCAACACTCGCACTGGCGATCGGCGCCGCAGCGCCGTAGATCCTCTCGATGAAAGCGCGGCGCAAGAGCGGCGCGCGCCTCAATGTCCATTCGCTGCTGCTGGCAACCGGGGAGTCGCCTTCGAAGGCGGCCAAGGGCGACGTCGGCGCGTTTGGTATTGATCCGGGTGATGCGCGCGCGGTGAACTGAACGCACCAAGCGACCGCGACAAGCGCCACCGCTACCCACGCCAAAGGATAAAAGCCCCCACGCCCTCTGCGCAAGATTGATACCTCAAGACCGCGCCAACTCGCAGGCGCGTTCTCGACGCTCCCCTGAGTGCTTACGGACCAGCAGGCGCTTCGGTTTCAACGCTCACGGCGGGTGAGCGGGAGGCGGCTTTCGGGCGACTTCCTTCCGGTCGAAGCGGCGCAAGCTAATGTCCGTTCGTCGCCACATCGAGGACGATCTGAAAGCGCGCCGCTCCAGCGGCGGTGCACCCCCAAGACGCAGGCGCGTCCGCAGCCCAAGCGCATCAAACGCGCGCGCTGCCCGGACGAGCGCCAGCGCGATCATTTCTGACCAAGCCATGCTCCCATGTTCGACCTCGGCCCGAGCAGGGCGCGAGGTCGAACGAAAGCGGGACGTGGCTCCCACGTCCCGACACCCCTCACGCCGCCATCGCGCGCAAGCCGGCGTCCAGGGCGAAGAGGCGAAGCCGTCCCTTGACGCAGGCGCGCACGATGGCAGGGGACCCGCGTCAGGGAGCGTCGCCCGGAGGGCGAAGACGCGCCCGAGAGGGGCGAGAACGGCGCGGCTTCGTGCGTCAGCACAAGCGCCCGGCCGCCGCAGGCGGGCCACGCCCGAAAAAGTAGGCTATAACCATACGAACGATTGCAATAAAACAGTCTATAACCTATCTTTCATCGGTTGAAGATAAGGTCATACCCTGTGAAAACCGCCCCGACCCTGGCCCGCCGTCGGCTCGATGAGCGCCTCAAAGCCTTTGCCGGCCTTGGGGCTGCTCCGCCCATGGGCTGGGTCCGCGCCCTTCGCGACGCCCTGGGCCTCACCGGCGCCCAATTGGCCCGCCGCCTCGGCATCCGTCCCGCAAGCCTCTCCGACCTTGAGAAGAACGAAGCGAAAGGCGCCATCACGCTCGCCACGTTGAAGCGCGCGGCCGAAGCGCTCGATTGCACGCTCGTCTATGCGCTGGTCCCCAATCAGAGCCTCGACGCGATGGTCGAAGAGGCCGCCAAATCGGCGGCGAAAAAAGAACTCGCGGCCTCCCTTCACACCATGGAGTTGGAAGCCCAAGGCGTGCGCGCCGGCGACAAGCGCGAGATGCTGGAGGCGCTCGCCGTCGATATCGCCAAGGCTGGCGGTAAGCGTCTCTGGGGCTGACGGCAATGAGCGACGATCCGTTTCAGGCCGACGATGCAGCGACGCCGCTGACGCCGGAAGAACGGCTCGATCTCAAGCTCAGCTATGTCGCGCTCCGGCGCGAATTGAACGAGGCCGAGGCGCTCAATGTGGTCGCCGGCGAGCGCTGGGCGCTGTCACGCAAGCGCGACGCGCTCGATGAAGTGTTCCTGCGCCGCCTGCATCTCAGAATGTTCGGCGACGTCTGGCGCTGGGCCGGCAAGTACAGAACCAGCGCCCGCAATCTCGGCGTCGATCATTGGTCCATCGAGGTCGCGCTGCGCCAGGCGCTCGATGACGCGCGCTATTGGATCGCCCACAACACCTATGCGCCCGATGAGATCGCGGTGCGCTTCCACCACAAGCTCGTCGCCATTCATCCGTTTCCAAATGGCAATGGCCGCTGGTCACGCCTCGCAGCGGACCTGCTCGCACTCCAGCTTGACCGCGAGCGCTTCACCTGGGGGCGGGGCTCGATCGTGGCGGCGTCGGAGACGCGCCAGACATATGTCCGCGCGCTCAAGGCAGGTGACGCTGGGGATATAGCGCAGTTGTTGGCGTTCGCCCGCACCTAGCGATGAGAACGAAGATATCCGCATGGTGGGAGCGCTTCGAGGAAGTGGCGGGAAGAGAAGGGCGCCTGAACGCACTCGCCTGATGCTCGCGCCGGCTCTCAGCCTGAGTGCGAATCCGGCCACACCTGCTGCGGTTTTTCGCGCCTGAACACGCGGCGGATGCAAGATCAATGGCGTCCGCCGAAAACCGCTTCTATTCGACCACGCTCGCTGGAGCGGCCGTAACGCCTAGGTCTCTGAGCGCTGTGCGAAACGCTGGTAGAGCCAGAGCGTCAGCGGCACATTCAGGGCGGGCATCAGCATGAGCGCCCAGAAGAAAGGTCGGTCGTCCACAGCAAGCCAGAGCGCCTTCATCTGCCAGAAAGACGGAACAGGCCAAGCCAGCATCTCCTGCGCCGGCGTCGCGAAATAGGCGAGTATCGGTAGCGCCAGCAGGGCGTTGACGACGCGCATGATGGCCAGGGCGGCGACTTTATTTGGGGCGAAAGCCACGATCGCCAATGTGGATACAGGAACCGTTGTCGCGCCAACCACTGCAATGAGGGCGACGGTTGTAAGTGGCAGAGGGGCAAGCCCGGCCACCGGATAGGCGGCGATGGTCATTAGGATCGACAACACACAAGGCGTCGCCATTCGTGCCGTTAGATAGTGCGCGAACGACAAAGGCATCACGCGCAGCGACGCGAGCGTTCGTTCGTCACGCTCGTCGACGAGCAATAGCCCGTACACCGCCCCAATCAGTCCGGGCGACATGCTGATGATGATGCTCATCAGCACCGGTCCCCTGGCGCTGACAAGAAACGCAAGTTGAGGGTAAGACCTCACCATCTCTGCAAGAGTGGCGTCATCTGGGATCGCAAAGCGGAATAACAGCGCGATCAAGAGCGGGGCCAGAATCAGGAGCGCCAGCAATCCGTCGCGCGTGACGTTGCGCAAATCCGCCTGCATCAATGAAAACACAAGCCGCGTTACGGGCATGCCCGATGTGCGGTCCATATGCCTATCCTCCGACCGCTTGCAGCTGCATGTGGCGAACGGCGCGGTTCGCGATAGCCGCACCGAGGCCGAGCCATGCTGCCGTACCCGCTAGGCCATAGGCGATGCCCGCGACCGAAGCTGGCGCGAACGCGGCCGTTAACAGGGCCATGGACGGGGCGGTCGGGTGCCAAGCCAGCCACAACGGATTCCAGCCAAGCAGCACGCCATATCCCGGCATGCCGAGGAAGAGGATCCAGCCGATCATCGGGAGCACAAACGAATACAGTGCATTGAACGGCGCGACCGCGACAAACGCGAATAGCGATGCAATCGCGGCGATACCCAACAGCCCCGCCACCAAGAGCGCCGGCGACATGGCGCCGTCGTAGGCAATGAGTACGAGGAGCAGCATCTCCATGATGCTGACCAGGCTGACAGTCACCGCTCGCGCGGCAACATAGATTCCGCGCTGGAGCGGCGTTGCAGCCAAGGCAACAAAGCTGCCTTCGCCGCGCTCAAGCAGGATCATCAGCCCGATCACCAGCACCGGGGTCAGCACGACGTCGAAGAGGATGATGGCGGCGACAAAGTCGGCGTATCCCGCGAGGTCGAGACGCGAGACCTGTGTGGCGATGAGCAACAACAACGCAAAGACCGCCAGCGTCGCCCACAGATAGCCCGTGCGATAGAGAACGCGCAGATCGTTGCCCGCCAAAGCCAGAAAGTGCTTCATGCGAGGCCCTTGCCTGTCACCTTGATAAAAACGTTTTCGAGGCTTGGTTCTTGCGTGTGAAGGGTCTCGATGTGACGGGTGCGGATCAGCTCCTGAAAAGGTTGGTTCTCACCTAGTCCATCAAGGGGAAACTCTTCCACCTGGCTCGCGCCATCCGCTGTGTACCGCACGCTTAGAGCGCGCCGGCCATGCTGCAAACGCAACGCTTCGGGCGCGCCGACGGCGGCGAGCCTCCCGTCCACCAGAAAGCCCACTCGATCGCATAGCTCGTTCGCAACTGTCATGTCGTGAGTGGTCAGGAACACTGTGGCGCCGCGATTCCGTTGCTCTAGGATGATGTCGCGAACATTGCGCGCGTTAGCCGGATCAAGCCCGGCAGTCGGCTCGTCCAGAAACAAAATCGCTGGCTGATTCAGGAGGGCTCGCGCCAGGTTGAGGCGAATCTGCATGCCCTTGGAGAATTTCTCGACGCGCTTGTGGGCATCGCCTCCAAGGCCAACGCGGTCCAAGAGTGTTTGCGGCGCTACCGTTGGTCCAGAGAAAAACTGACTGAAGAACTGCAGGTTCTCCAGCGCGCTCAGTTTCCGGTAGTTGCTGGGCAGCTCGAAGCAAACGCCGATTTTCTCGAAATAGTCTTCACGCCATTCATCGAGCGGACGCTTCATCACGGTCACGCGTCCGCGATAGCCCTTCAGGAGGCGCATCAAAATCTTCTGCGTTGTGCTTTTGCCCGCGCCGCTTGGCCCGAGAAACCCGAAGATCTCCCCCGCCGGAATGCTGAAAGAGAGGTCGTGCACGGCCGGCGGCGTCGAGCCGTATGCGAATGTGAGGCCATCTACAGAGATCATGCGCAACTCCCCAGCGCCGGCCTACGCCCGTCCGCAGCACGCCTAATCGCGTCGTTATAGCCGGCGTGAGGGTCCGAACGGTTCGATCCGGCTGACCGCCGCTGCATACTCGCCTTTTTACTGAACCGATGCACCAGCGGTCGGCTTGCTCGTTCGAATAAGCGCCCATCCGAGCAGCGCAGATAGCACCGATCCGAGTAGAACCCCGATCTTGGTTTCGTCTTGAAGCTGCACATCGGTGAAGGCCAACAGTCCGATGAACAAACTCATCGTGAAGCCAATCCCACACAGGACCGCGACACCGTAGAATTGGCGCCAGGTTGCATGGGCCGGCAGATCGGCGAGGCCAAATCGGATCGCGGCCCATGCGAAGCCGAAGACCCCCAGTTGCTTGCCTATGAATAGACCGGCGGCGACGCCGAGCGGCACCGGGTCGAGCAGCGCGGCGGGTGTGAAGCCGGCCAGCGATACGCCGGCATTGGCGAAGCCAAAGATCGGCACGATCAGGAAGGCGACCCAAGGGCTTAGACCGTGCTCGAGAATGTGGAGGGGCGAGTCCTTGCTCTCGGGCGCGGCGGGGCTGGGGCGAAGCGGGATCGTCAGCGCAAGCGCGACGCCGGCAAGTGTCGCATGCACGCCTGATTGCAGGACAAAATACCAGAGCACGACGCCGAGGATCAAAT
>JACMMP010000242.1 GCA_014378995.1 Hyphomonadaceae bacterium | reverse complement strand
CTTCGGCGGCGTCGCGCAGCACCACGAGCGCGCGCGCCATGTCGCCGATCTCGTCGCCGCGCGCGAGCGCCGGAATTTCGGTATCGTAGCTGCCGTCGGCGATGGCGCGGATCGAAGCGGATAGTGAGTCGATCGGCTGCACCAAACCCACGCGCAGCAGCGCCACGACAAAACCCAGCACGACAACAAACAGCGCCGCCGCCAGGAGCAGCGTGCCGGTGCGTTCATTGGCGAGGCGCGTGGCGCGCGTCTCAAGCATGGAATCCAGTGAAGTGGAGACACGGCCCGACAAATCGCTCAGCATGAATTGCGCGCCTGCTTCCGTCGCCACCAAGTCTTCCAGATTGAGGCGCCCCCGATCCAGCGCGCGTTCGATCAACGTGCGATAAACCGCGAAATTGGTCAGTACTGCATAGAGCGGCGGCTCAAGCGTCGAACTCAGCGCTCGGCTGCCAGCACTCTCCGTCGTCGCGCTGATGGAATTGCTGAGCGCGTTCGATGTGCGCTCAAGCAGAGCGAGTTCCTGGAGCACGAGCATTCGTTCGCCTTCACCGATGCGGCGATCGGCGAAGACCGATTCCGTGAGCGTGGCGAGATCGCGGGCCTGGTGCGCCAGCATGGGCACGCGCTCGATGACGATGCCGGCCGCGAAATGGCTCGCCCGCTCGGGGTCACGCACGAGGTGGGCGCGTTCGCCGACTAGGTGCGCCAGGTCGCATAGCGCCATCACCGCTGCGCCCGCCGCCGTGCCGCGGGCGCGATCGCTGTTGAGCACCGTGCGCATCGCCGTGATGGCCCGGTCCGAGATATCGGCTGTACCGAGCCCGGCGCCGTAGCGGCGTTCAGCTGATCGCAGCGCGCGAATGGCGGCGGAGATGTTGTCGATATCGTTGTGCCCAAGTTGCTGGGCGCGCGTTTGCATGTTGAGCAGCGTGTGCGCTTCATTGATGACCCGCAGATAGGCGCCGCCGTCGCGCTCCTGCAGCACCACATCGACGGAGTTTTGCTGTTCGTCCGCCAGCTTGCCGGCGACAAAGGCCAGCGGGATCAGGAAAAGCGCGAACGCCACTGCGAGCTTCTGGCTGGTTGAAGCAGTTTGCACGACCCGCCACGCGCTCAGTCGCGCCTTTGTCAGGCGGCGCACGATTGCTTCCTGTGCGTTCATAATTGGTCCCCCGCCGCATACGCGTGCGCGGGACGACTAAACGGGCGCAGGTGATAACGAGCGCTGAAAGCCAATAGCGAAATCGAACGGCAAAAGTTGGCAAGTCGCAAACGCGGCTGCGCTGCGTATTAATGCGCGCTCACATTTGTGCGTGAGATGTAAACGCTCAGCCCGCGGCCAGCGCCGTGCGCGCGGCGTCGAGATCGGGCGGGCTATCGACGCCCTTGGGGAAATCCGACACTGCGTCGGCATAGATCGTCATGCCCATTTCGAGCGCGCGCAGCTGTTCCAGTTTCTCGCGCAATTCGAGCGGCGAGGGCGGTGCGGCGACGAAAAGCGCCAGCGCCTCGCGGCGATAGACGTAAATGCCGACATGCCGCTCGATCGGTCCTTCGCCCCATGGCGCGGCGGCGCGCGTGAACGCCAGGCAGCGCCCGTCAGCAGCGCGGATCGCTTTGACGACGTTTGGATTGTCGCGCTCCGCTCTGTCGTTGGACGGCGAAACCAGAGTCGCGATATCGGCGCCCGGCCTGAGCGCCGCCACAGCGCGCGCTACGTCGGTTGCGCGCATGGTCGGCATGTCGCCTTGAAGGTTCACGGCGACGTCGAAGCGGCGTTCGGGATCGAACGCCTGCAGCGCCGCGTGAACACGGTCGGAACCTGAGGGCAAAGCGGGGTCCGTCAATGTCACGTGCGCGCCGGCCTTCAGCGCCGCCTCCGCGACGTCTTCTTCCGCTGCCGCCACCAGCACCGGCCCCACGCCCGCGGCCTTCGCCAGATCGATAACCCAGGCAATCATTGGCCGGCCGTGGATATCGGCGAGGGGCTTGCCGGGCAGGCGGGTGGAGGCCATGCGCGCGGGAATGACAATGACAGCGTTCATCGCTCCCGCTTGCCGTGCGGCGGTTCGCCGCGCAAGACCGGTGGCGCGCGCCCGCGTCACAGCCGCCGCTTGGCGAGGCGCGCAACGCACGCCATAAACCGCGCGTCAGTTTCGGCCGCACGCGGCCAGCCCAGGACAAGGCCCAGGACAAGGCGATGAGCGATCTGCGGATGAATTCTATATTCGGAGCCGTGCTGGCTTCGGTGTTGGGCGTCATGGGCGTCGGCGTTTTGGCCGATGCCTTGGTGCACCCGAATTATCCCGACAAAGCAGGCTACCTGCCGGAAGTGGTGCTCGAAACGCCCGCCGGGGGCGTAGCGGCGCCCTCCGGCCCCCCGGACTTCGGCCTGCTGTTCGCGGACGCCGCGCAGCTGCAAGAATTGATCGCGCGCGGTCAGCGCGTCTCGGCCCAATGCACAGCGTGCCACACGTTCGAGGCGGGCGGCCCCAACCGCATCGGCCCCAATCTGCATGACGCGTTGGGTCGCCAGGTCGCCAGCCATGCCGGCTACGATTTCTCGGAAGCCATGCGCGCGCGCGGCGGCGCTTGGGATTATCTGGCGCTGAACGATTACCTGCTCTCGCCGGCGCGCGATGTGCCGGGCACCAAGATGGCGTTTGCCGGTTTGCGCAACGAGCAGGATCGCGTCGCGATGATCGCGTATCTGCGCTCGCTCTCGCCGAACAATGTGCCGCTGCCCGCGCCGTTGCCGGCGCCGGCGCCGACGGAAACCGCTGAAGACGCTGAGACGCCGGAAGGCGCAGAGCCGGTGACTACGCCCGCACCGGCCGCGAGCGGCGGCGGCTAAAGCCGCCGGATCGTACGCGGCGGGCCGACTCGGGTGATCGCATCGGCTAGCGGTTCGACCACCGTCTGCATGTGAAATGCGTTGGCGTGCAGCAGCTCGGTTTCGCTGCGCATGAGGCCGACATGGCCCGGCCAGAACACCAGATCTCCCCGCTGCAGAGCAGCATCCAGCGGGAGCGTTTCGCCCACTGCGCTTTCCTGCATGTCGGCGTCGCGCGGCGCGCTGACGCCGCCGGTTTCTAGCGCGGTTTGGATAAGCCCGGAGCAATCGACGGCGCTCGAATCCTTGCCGCCCCAGAGATACGGCAGGCCGACGAAGCGCTCGGCGCTGGCGACCCAGTCGTCCACCGCATCGCCCATCAGTGCGATATGCGCCGCGTACACCCAGCCGCCGCGGCTGAGCGGTGCAAACCCGTTCTCGGTCGCGGCGCTCACCGTGATCTTCGCATTGAGGCTGAGCGGCGAGGGCGGTTGAGATTTTTTGTCCGGCTCGGGAAACACCAGGGTGCGCAGCACGGCCACACGGTGTGTCGGCTCGTGCAGTTCGGTGTCGAAGCTCTCGGCCCGCGCGTAGCCGACATAAGCATCGAGCCGGGCCTGGCCCCAGACCCAGCCGTCGTTGTCTTGGTCGTAGACGTCGAAGATTTCGCCATAGAGCAGCTGCGTTGCGAGCCGCGCATGAAAAGACGGCGCCTCGCGTAAAACGGAGGCGCCGACTTTAACTTGATGCGGAACGGCTTCGACAAACCGTTCCGCATCCACTTTGCCTCTGAGCTTCGCCGCCGCTACATCGCTGCGCGCTGGCGTTAGCCTCGCATCATTCATGACACCGCTTGTAGCATCGGTCTGTGCAGCTGTTCGCCTTCATCTTGCATGATGGTGGCGCCCAATTGTTCCAGGAACGCATCGCCCTTTTCGGTGCGCTCGACGAACACGTTGCGCCCGTCTTTCGGGTCGCGCCGGCGCTGGACGAAGCCGAGGCGCGACAGCGTATCGAGCGCCCGGGTGATCGCCGGCTTGCCGACATTGAGCGCGCTGGCGAGGCCGCGCACGGTATGCGGCGCTGGCTGCAAACGGACCGTCATCAGCACGGCAAGCTGCCGAGCGGTGAGGTCCGGGGCGTCCGAACGCACCGTGCTGACGGTGACCCGGCGCCAAAGATCTAAGGCTTCAACTTTGTTTTGGACGTGGTCCATGCCGCTCCCCTTCGATTGAATCGCAAGTGGAAGGTTCGCTGATTTGGTGGTCCTTGCAAGCTCGAAACCACAACATGTTGTGGGCAAGCCGAAATGGTTAACTAAACCTTGCGGAACAGACCGAAACGATCCCTATCGGCCATGGGCTTCGCGAGCGCGCAAAAATCGTCAGTCCGGCTCAAACCAAAGCGGCCTTGTGAGCGACTTAATCTGCGGAAGGGGCGAGATGGTGGGCCGCGGACTTGAACAAGCGCTCGACGACTACCTCGTCCTGTTGGCGCAGAGCGGCTCGCAAGAGGCGTTCGCCCGACTGGTCGCACGATGGACGCCGAAGCTCCTGGCCTTCGCCGCGCGCACCCTTGGCACAACGGAGGCGGCGAAAGATGTGGTTCAGGATACTTGGGAAAGCGCCGTGCGCGGGCTCATGCGGCTCGACGATCCGGCGCGCTTCGGCCCGTGGCTTTACACGATTGCGTCACGCAAATGCGCCGATGCGTTACGCTCGAAGTATCGGCGCACGCGCAACGATGCCGCCATCGATGCGCCCAACGAAACGGTCGACTCCAATCCGGACGACGCACTCGACCTTGCAGCGGCGCTCAAGCGCTTGCCGCCGGAGCAGCGTGTCGCTGTCAGCCTCTTCTTCGGTGAAGGCATGAGCATCGCCGAAATCGCCGCCGCGACGGGCGCTCCGTCCGGCACCGTGAAGTCACGTTTGTTTGCTGCGCGCAACGCTTTGCGCGCGAGCTTTGGAGAAGTGAAATGACCAAGCTCGATAACGCCATCCGTCAGGCTTTGTCGGCGGAAGACGCCGAATTCCTCGCGCGCTTCGAACAGGACGGCGTGTTCAACGAAGCGCTCGGCACGTTCCGCGGCCGCTCCGGCGCGCTCAACGTATTCGCCGCGATCATCACCTTCGCGATGTTCGGCGGCTTCCTCTATTGCACCTGGAACGCCTTTGAGGCCGCTGCGCTGCGCGAGACAGTGCTGTGGAGCTCCGGCGCGGTTGTCGCCATGCTCGCGGTCGCGATGCTCAAGATGTACTTCTGGATGGAGATGAATCGCAACGCGACGTTGCGCGAAGTGAAGCGTCTTGAGCTTCAAGTGGCGCGCTTCGCCGCTAGCCGAACCGCCCCTTGATCACCCGATACGCCGCCCGCAGCGCCTGCGCTTCGCCGCCTTGCGGGCGGCCGGGTTTTTCTTTGGGCGCCCAGGCGAAGACGTCGAAATGCGCCCAGGCCTGCGTCGTCACGAAGCGGCGCAGGAAGAGCGCCCCGAAAATCGCGCCGGCGAATGCGCCGTCGCCGGTGTTCTTCAAGTCCGCGATTGGGCTGTCCATGTCGCCCTCATAGGCGTCCCAGAGCGGCAGCCGCCAGATTGGATCGTTGGTTTCCAGCGAGGCCGCCGCAAACTCCGCCGCCAGCGCGTCGTCGCCGGTGAAGAAGGGCGGAATGTCGGGCCCGAGCGCGGTGCGGGCGGCGCCCGTGAGCGTCGCGAAATCCAGCAACAGGGCCGGTTCGCCCTCGCACGCGCGCGTCAGCGCATCGGCAAGCACCAAGCGGCCTTCGGCGTCGGTGTTGTCGATTTCGACCGTGAGACCCTTGCGGCTTTCAATCACGTCGCCGGGGCGGAAAGCGTCGCCTGCGATCGCGTTTTCCGCCACGGCCAGATAGACATCGAGCTTCACGTTGAGCTTCGACTGCATGATGAGTTGGCCAAGCGCGAGCGCATGCGCGGCCCCGCCCATGTCCTTCTTCATCATCCGCATGCCGGCGGCAGGCTTGATGTCGAGCCCGCCCGTATCGAACGTGATGCCCTTGCCGACCAGCGCCACGCGCGGCGCGTTGGCGTCGCCCCAAGAAATATGCAGCAGCCGCGGCGCCTGCGCAGCAGCGCGTCCTACCGCGTGGATCAAGGGATAATTCTGCGCCAGCAAGGCATCGCCGACGATCGCCTCAAACGCCGCGCCATTCTCGTTGGCGACCTTCTCCGCCGCAGCCTGCAGCGCGTCCGGGCCCAAATCGTTAGTGGGCGTGTTGACGAGGTCACGCGCCAGCCAAGTCGCATCGACGACGCGGCCGGCCTCGACCGTGTCAGCGCCTTCGGGCGGCGCGAGGCGTGGGGCGGGGCGCTTGCGCTTCTTCTTGTAGCGGTCGAAGGCGTAAGCGCCGAGACCCCAAGCGATCGCAATCGACGTCGCCGCGAACTCGCGTGGCGCAAAAGCGATGCGATAATCACCAGCGGGGAGGTGCTGGGCCAGCGCCCCCATCACGTTGACGTTGGCTTTATCGCCGACGCCGAACAGCACGCGCTCGATCGAGCCGTCTGTCGCCGGGGCCAACAGAATGCGCGCATTTTGGGCCTGGAAATCGTGCGCCGCGGCCAGCCGGCGCAGGCTTTCCGAGCCGCGCTCGATCCACGGCTTCCAGTCCGCCGAGCGGATGGCGTGAATGGGAACGGCGGCGTGGTTTGCGTCGGTAAGGAAGGGGAGGTTCGCCATGATGAAATACCTAGTACGGCATTAGGCCTTTGTTGAGCATGTCGGAGCAGCATTAGGCGCTTATTAGGATTCGCGCTCATGCAACGTCTCTCCGCCGCGCTGCTCGCCGTCTCAACCCTTGCCGCCTGCGCCACCTCGGGCGGCGGCGAACAGGCCGTCGACGCCTCGGGCGCGCTCCAGGGCG
>JACMMP010000241.1 GCA_014378995.1 Hyphomonadaceae bacterium | reverse complement strand
CCGGCACGACGACGGCCGGCGCGCTCTGCGCAGGCGCCGCCGGCGTGATGTGGCTGCTCGGCGAGGTGTTCGCGCGCCGCCGGCGCCTCTTCTTGCCGGCGATCGCAATCGTTTGCGCGCTCACCTTTTTCGCCATCGTCGCGGCGGCGCTGCTCTATGCCGGCGTGGTGCTGGGCCGCGGATTTGAGAGCGAGCCGAGCTGGCAGTCGGTCCCGCCTGAATTGCGCAACGGCATCCTGCTTTCAGCAGCCTTCGCGGTGCTGGCGCCGATGGCGTTCTACGCACGTTTCCGCCTGCCGTTTTCGCTGGGCCTCGCCGGCGGCGGTTTTGCCGGGTTCGTCCTTGTTGCGGCGCTCACCTGGAACGCCGAGCAGACGCTTACCATGCTGCCGGTGCTTTACC
The DNA here is from genome assembly GCA_014378995.1 of Hyphomonadaceae bacterium. GTDB lineage: Bacteria > Pseudomonadota > Alphaproteobacteria > Caulobacterales > Aquidulcibacteraceae > Vitreimonas. The sequence continues at coordinate 25,598 of JACMMP010000241.1, read as the reverse complement.
TGGGGCTCGGGCTATTGTTGTTCTTGGGCGGCGTCGGCTTTGACGCGCGCGACCCAGAACGCGCCACGCGCTTTTCGGACAACGGGTTCTGGTTGCACTTCGCCGCCGCGCCATTGGTGCTGAACGGCGCATTCGGCCTCATCAGCAAAGCCTTTGGCGGCGGCGCGATGGAGGCGATGTCGCCCAGCGGCGGCTTGATCGCAGCCGGCGTCCAGGGTGACGGCGTGCTGCAAGCTGCGGCCACTCTGCTGATCGTCGTGGCGCTAGGCTTTGTATCGCTGCTGATCAATCGACGCGTTCTGATCGTCTCGGCCTTGCTCACAACGGGTGTGGCGATCGGCATTTTGATGAACTCAGTAGGGCTAGGGGCGGGCGCTTTGGCGGCCTCGACGCTGATTGTCCTCGGCGCGTTCGTCTTGATCCTGGGCGCGGGTTGGCACGTGGTGCGGCGGGCGCTGCTGTCCTGGGTGAAGCCGGGCGGCGCCTGGGCGCGAATTTTTCCACCGGAAGCGCCGGCCGCCGCCTGAGCCTGTTCCATCGGATGCAACGCGTCGCACTTCACGCAAAGGGTGCGCACCACTAAGTGAGGGCGCGATGACAAACTTCTCGCCCCGCGAAATCGTCTCCGAGCTCGATCGCTTCATCGTCGGCCAAAACGACGCCAAGCGCGCCGTCGCCATTGCGTTGCGCAACCGCTGGCGCCGTAAGCAGCTGGCGGAGGATTTGCGCGAAGAGGTGACGCCGAAGAACATCCTGATGATCGGCCCCACCGGCGTCGGCAAGACAGAGATCGCGCGGCGTCTAGCCAAGCTCGCGGGCGCGCCCTTTCTCAAGGTCGAAGCCACCAAATTCACCGAAGTTGGTTATGTCGGCCGCGACGTCGAACAGATCGTGCGCGATCTTGTGGAGGTTGCGCTCGATATGGCGCGCGAACGGCGCCGGCGCGAAGTGCGCGCGCGAGCCGAAGCGGCGGCCGAGGAGCGCGTGCTGGATGCTCTCGTAGGGCAGGGCGCAAGCGCGACGACGCGGGAATCGTTCCGCAAAAAGCTTCGCAACAATGAGATGGGCGCCTCTGCGGTGGAGATCGATGTCGAAGACAACGCATCCCCGCTCGGCAATCTGGACATCCCTGGCCAGCCCAATGTCGGCGTCGTCAATATCGGAGAGATTTTCGGCAAAGCGTTCGGCCGGCGCACCAAGCGCGTGCGGATGACAGTGGAAGAAGCTTACGAGCCGCTGGTGCGCGAAGAGAGCGACAGGCTCATCGATCAGGATACTTTGGTCAAAGAAGCGCTGACGCTCACGGCCGAGGACGGCATCGTTTTTCTGGACGAAATCGACAAGATCGCCTCGCGCTCGGAACGGGTCGGCGGCGGCGATGTCAGCCGCGAGGGCGTGCAGCGCGATCTGTTGCCGCTGATCGAAGGCACCATCGTCACCACCAAGCACGGCCAGGTGAAAACCGATCACATCTTGTTCATAGCGTCGGGTGCGTTCCATGTCGCGAAGCCCTCGGACCTATTGCCAGAATTGCAGGGCCGCTTGCCGATCCGGGTCGAGCTGCAAGCGCTGACGCGCGATGACTTGCGCCGCATTCTTACCGAGCCTGAAGCAAGCCTGGTCAAACAGTATAAGGCGTTGTTGCTCACCGAGGGCGTTACGCTCGACATCACCGATGACGCAGTCGAAGCGATCGCGGGGATTGCCGCTGACGTGAACTCGACGGTGGAAAATATCGGAGCCCGCCGGCTGCAGACGGTGATGGAGCGGCTGCTTGACGAGATCAGCTATTCCGCGCCTGACCGCAGCGGCGAAACCGTGCGCGTCGATGCGGAATACGTGCGCAAGAATGTCGGCGATTTGGCAAAGAACGCCGATCTCTCGCGCTTTATTCTCTAAACGCGAAAGCCGCTTTTCAGCGCCAGCGCGCGCAGGTTCTGCTCTGGGCGCGGCCCCATGTGCGAAATCACTTCGGCTGCCGCAAACGACGCCAGCGCGCCGCACTCGGCAAGAGAGCGGCCGCGCGCAAAGGCAAACAGGAAGCCGGCGGCGTACTGATCGCCAGCGCCGGTGGTGTCGATCACCTTAGCGACCGGATGGGCGTTCACAGCGACCGTATCGTCGCGCGTCGCGATCAGAGAGCCGATGTCGGCCCGCGTCACGATCACAACGGGGCATGCCTTGCGCGCTGCCCCCAGCGCCGCGCCAAGATCGTCCTGCTCATACAGCGAGAGGATCTCGCTTTCGTTCGAGAACAGAATGTCTATATGGCCTGCGACCAGGTGGCGGAAGCTGTCCCGGTGCCGGTCGACGCAAAATTTGTCCGAGAGCGTGAGCGCGACTTTGCGTCCCGCGCTGCGTGCGATCTCGGCGGCGCGCACGAACGCCGCTTTCGCTTCGTCGCGGTCGAACAGGTAGCCCTCGAGAAAAAGCGTCTCGCCCGCCTGGATGAGGTCGGCGTCGAGATCTTCGGCGGCGAGCAGGGTGGATGCGCCGAGATACGTGTTCATCGAGCGCTGGCCGTCCGGCGAAACCGCAATCAGGCAGCGCGCGGTGCCTGGCGGGGCCGAGCGGGGTGCGGTGTCGAAGGTGACGCCGGCGGCGCGGAACTCTGTTGTAAAACGCGCGCCTAATTCATCGTTGGCCACTTTGCCGATGTAGCCGGCTTTACCGCCAAAGCTGGCGACGCCGGTCACCGTGTTTGCGGCCGATCCGCCGGCGGCGACGACTGCATCGGGCAATCTCGCGGTCAGGTGATCGGCGCGCGCCTCGTCAATCAATGTCATCGCGCCGCGGGCGATGTTCTCTTCGGCCAAGAACGTGTCCGGCACGGCTTGCAGAAGATCGACGATCGCATTGCCGACGGCGACGACATCGTAGCTCGAGGTGGTCATGCATTAATCCTGGCGGAGAAAGCGCGCTTAAAGCGTGCGTAATGGCCCCTGGCAAGCATTGCCGGGAAGGGGATTGGGCGGCATCTTCGCACACATGCGATTCCTCATCATTTCCGCGGCTCTGCTGCTGGGCGCGTGCGCCACCCCGTCCCCCTCGGCGCCGAGCGCGCCGGCGCGAACTGAGGCTGCTTCGCCAAGCACTTCGCGCGCAGCGCAGCTCTTTGCGGCCGCCGGCCGCGCCGATGCGCCGAGCCAGGCTGAAGTCGAGCGCGCCCTTGGTGCGCCGGATATCATGCGGCGCGAAGGCGCGGGCGCCGCCTGGACCTATCGGCTCGAGAACTGCGCTTTGCTCTTGTTGTTTTCGGCTGACCCGCGAAACGAAATGCGTCTCGCCGAGGTGCATTCCAGCGCGCGGAGCCCTGGCGGTGCGGCGCCGAGCCTGGAGCAATGCGCGGCGGAGGCGGCGGCGAGGCGCTCCTGAGTGGCGCGCGTCGCTTACCTCACCGGGCGCTCTTATGCGGGCGCCGCGCTCTCGCCGGGCGTTGTGCATCCGCTCGAGCAGAAGGGCTGTGACCTCGTTTTCGCTGCCGGCGCCAAATGCGGGCTGCAGTTTGAAGTAAAGTTCTGGGACGAGGATCTCGCCGGCTTCGACGCAGCGATTATCCGCTCGTGCTGGGATTATCATCAAAGGCTCGAATCTTTCATCGCGGCGCTTGAGGAGCACGAGCGCGCGGGTGTGCGCGTCTTCAACTCGCCTAGCGTCGTGCGCTGGAATTCACGCAAGACGTATCTGCAAGACCTGGGCGCAGCGGCGATCCAAACGGTGTGGGCTGAGCGGGCGGATGCGCGAACAGTCGCGCAGGCGTTCGATGCGCTTGACGCTGCCGAGATCGTGGTGAAACCGCAGATCGGCGCCGGCTCGGTTGAGACGGTGCGGCTTCGGCGCAACGCGTGGAGCGAGGCGGATTTGATCTCCGGCCCACGCGGGCCAGCTATGATTCAGCCCTTCCTGCGCGCCATCGAGACGGAAGGGGAGCGCTCGCTGTTCTGGTTCGGCGGCCAGTTTTCGCACGCTGTGCGCAAAGTGCCGAAGGGCGGCGATTGGCGCGCCAACATTCCGGGGCAGACCAGCTTTGTCGCTGAACCCCCGCCGCCCGCCGCGATTGAAGTGGCGGAGGCCGCGCGTGCGCGTGCGCCCCAAGATTTGCTTTATGTGCGCATCGATTTGGTGCTCGGCGATGACGGCGCCTGGCGGGTGATCGAGATCGAAGCGATCGAGCCTTATCTCTTTCTCGACTTCGCGCCGGAAGGCGCCGATCTCTTCGCCGGCGCAATCGCCCGGGTCTTGGGTTTGTAAAGGCAGATATCGGCGATCACACAGCGCGGACATTCGGGCTTGCGGGCGATGCAGGTGTAGCGCCCGTGCAGGATGAGCCAGTGATGCGCGCCGTGGAGGTATTCTTCCGGAGTAATGCGCATCAGCTGCGCCTCGACTTCGTTCGGCGTTTTGCCATCGGCCAGGCCGGTGCGATTGGCGACGCGAAATACGTGCGTATCCACTGCAATCGTGCCCTCGCCGAAAACCTCCATTAGCACGACGTTCGCGGTCTTGCGTCCGACGCCCGGCAGCGCTTCTAGCGCGTCACGGTCGTGCGGGACTTCGCCGCTATGTTGATCGATCAGCGCTTGCGAGAGCGCGATCACGTTCTTGGCCTTGTTGCGCCAGAGGCCGATCGTCTTGATGTGGTCGGCGACGCGCTCTTCGCCGAGATCAAGCATCTTGGCCGGTGTGTCGGCGATCTGAAACAGCGGCCCGGTCGCGCGATTGACGCCCTTGTCTGTCGCCTGCGCGGACAGCACGACGGCCACGAGCAGGGTGTAGGGATTGGCGTACTCAAGCTCGGTGCGCGGCGCCGGACGCACGTCGGCCAGCCGCGCGTACAGCGTCTCCGCTTTTGCTTTGGTCAAGCGCTTGGCCACGTGCCGAACATCCTTGGCGAAAAATCTGCGTGCGCTAGCTTAGGCGCATGACGCCGCGCTGGGAACGCTCGCCAGGCCCGCCGCCGCTTGCCGGCAAGCCGCTTCTCTTCGACGCCGTGCTGCGCCCACACCGCAGTTGGAGCGCCAAGGCGTTCAAGGTCATGCTGATCGCGGTGATCGCCGCAAACGCGCTCGTCGCGGCCTTCTTCGTGGCGCAGGGCGCGTTTCCGGTGGCGGGATTTCTGGCGCTCGACGTGGTGGCGATCTGGCTCGCCTTCCGCTGGAATTATCGCGCCGGGCATGCGGCTGAGTATGTGCAGGTAGCGCCCGGTGCGGTGCACGTCGCGGCGGTCGATAAGGACGGCGCCGCCGCGCACTGGGTGCTCAATCCCATATGGGCGCGCGTTGCGAGAGATGGGCGCGGCGTGCTGGTCCGCGCCCGCGGCGGGCAGATGCGCGTGGGGTCGTTCCTGTCGCCAAGGGAGTGCGAAGGCTTTGCCGCGGCGCTTGATGCCGCAATCTACCGCGCCAAACGCGGCGGCTAGAGCCCCAGCACGTCTCGCATCGAATAGAGGCCCGGCGGTTTTCCCGCCGCCCATAGCGCGGCGGCGAGTGCGCCATCGGCGAACACGGCCCGATCCAGCGCCTGGTGAGAAAGCGTGATGATCTCGCGTTCGGCGGCGAAACGTACGTCATGCTCGCCGACGACGCCGCCGCCGCGAATGACGGAAAAACCGATGCCGCCTTCCGGGCGCTCGCCCGTGACGCCGTCATAGGGGTCGAGCCGCAGCTCTTGCAGCGGCTTGCCGCGCCCGCGCGCCGCCGCGTCGCCGAGAAGCAGGGCGGTGCCTGATGGCGCATCGACCTTGCGGCGATGGTGCGCCTCGGTGATCTCGATGTCCCAGCCGGCGCCAAGCTTTGCTGCGGCTTGCTCCACGAACGCGGCGAGCAGAGTGACGCCCAGGCTGAAGTTGCCGGAGCGCACGATGGCGATGTGCTTGGCGTGTTCGGCGATGCGCGCTTCTTGTTCGGCGCTCAAGCCGGTCGTGCCGACAATCGCCGCGCGCGCCGTCGTGCGCTTCAGCGCCTCCAAGGCGGCGAGCGTGGCGTCTGGCGTTGTGAAGTCGATCCAGACGTCGGCTTTGTCCGCCGCGTGATCGGCGGCGTCGCTCGTGGTCATGAAGAGGGGGGCAAGGCCGGCGAGAGCGCCGAGATCGGCGCCCAGGAATTGGGTTTCGCGGCGTTCAGTGCCGCCGCAAATGCTAAAGCGCTGATCTGCACTGGCGGCGCGGATCAGCGCGCGGCCCATGCGGCCCGCCGCGCCGGCAATGGCGATGGAAAGCGTCATACGATTCTCATGGACGTTCGCGGCGCCAGCGGCAAGCCGGGCACCTCGACAAACTTGCTTTGCTGACCTCCAGGGGAGGCGCTGGCGCGAGCGCGATGCACGGAATGACGAATTCAGGGTTGTCCGTTTCTGACCCCTATGCAGAGTCAGCCCTTGGATATAGGCCGGCACAATGCCGCCTGCCTCTGAGACCTTTATCCGTCGCGGCACATCGCGCGATGCGCCGGTGCTTCGGGCGATTCTCAATGATACGTTTGAGAGTACTTGGCTTCCCGAGCTAACGCCGGCCGCTGCTCAGCGATATCGCGACGAAGACCGCCCCAGCGTTTACATCCGTGAGCGCGGCGCCGAGTTTAGGGTTGCCGAATACGACGGACAAGTCGTTGGCTTTGTGGATTGGGACGCAGACTTCGTAAACGCGCTTCACGTGCATTCAAGTCACGTACAAAGGGGCGTTGGCAGCCGCTTGATGGATTTGGCGGAGAATGAGATTGCGAGCGCAGGCTTTCCAAATGCGCGTCTTGAGACAGATACGTTCAATTCTCGCTCGCGCGCATTCTACGAAAAACGAGGATATCGGGAAGCCGATCGATATCCTGACATCGAGTGGAACAGCGGGCTAACGACGCTACTTCTCGTGAAGTCGCTCAGCCGAGCCGGGGGCCTGGATGCGGGTTGCGAACACAAATCTGAATGAACATCAGCCAAGTCGTAGGCGCCGTCCGGTTTCGGCGAAAAACCGACGTTAGCGCGTCGGGCCTTCGCTGGCGGCGTCGAAGAATTTTTTCACGCTGTCGAAGAAGCCTTGCGTCTGCGGGTGGGCTTCTTCGCAGCAATCCTTGGAGAATTCTTCCAAGAGCTTGCGCTGCTTGGGCGTTAGGTTCACCGGCGTTTCCACCAACAGCTCGACATGCAGATCGCCGCGATCCTTGGCGCGCAGATGCGTCATGCCCTTGCCCTTGATGCGGAAGCGCCGCCCGGTTTGCGCGCCGGCGGGGATCGTCACCTTGGTGCGCTCGCCGTCGAGGGTAGGGATTTCCATCTCGCCGCCGAGTGCCGCTTTGCACATCGGCGCCGGTGCTCGGCAATAGAGATCGGCCCCGTCGCGCTCGAACAGCGCGTGCGGCTTCACCGAGAGGAAGAGATAGAGATCGCCTGGCGGGCCGCCGCGCCCGCCCATGTCGCCTTCGCCGGCGAGCCGGATGCGTGTGCCGTCTTCGACGCCGGCGGGAATCTTCACCGAGAGCGTGCGCTCCTTCTGCACCGCACCGCGCCCGCCGCAGCTCTTGCATGGCGTCTTGATGGATTGGCCGCGGCCGTGACAAGCCGGGCACGTGCGCACCATGCGGAACATGCCTTGCTGTGCGCGCACTTGACCTTGGCCATTGCAGGTGCGGCAGGGTTCGAGCGGTGCGTTGCCCTCGGAGCCCGAGCCGCTGCACGGCTCGCACTTGTGCGCGCGAGGCACGACAATCTCACGCTCGCTGCCTTTGAAAGCCTGCTCCAGCGTGATCTCGATATCGTAGCGCAAGTCGGCGCCGCGCTCTGGACCATTGCGGGGGCCGCGTCCGCCACGCGCGAAAATGTCGTCGAAGCCGCCGCCGAAAATCTCGTTGAAGAGGTCGGAGAAATCGGAATAGCCAGCAGCCCCTGGGCCGAAGCCGGGGCCGCCGCCGCCGGCGCCTTGGAAGGCGGCTTTGCCATAGCGATCGTACGCGGCGCGCTTCTCCGGATCGGACAGCACGGAATACGCCTCGCCAATCTCCTTGAACTTATCTTCGGAGACCTTGCAGCCCGGATTTTGGTCCGGGTGCAGCTTCATGGCCAGCTTACGGAAAGCCGACTTGATCGCGGCCGCATCGGCGGTGCGCGGCACGCTCAGAATCTCGTAATAGTCGCGGTCAGCGCTCATGATGCGACCGAGATGAGAAAGGGGCGGCCCCCTCGCAAGGAGGATGGCCGCCCGATGTCAGATAAAGTGAACGCTGCCCGCATCGCCCGACCTCGATGACGTAGCTTAAGCGCTCTTCTTGTTGCTGCCGTCGACTTCTTCGAAGTCGGCGTCAACAACACCTTCTTGGTCGGGGCCTCCGCCTCCGCCGCTGTCGTCACCGCCAGGACCGCCAGCGCCGTAAAGCGCCTCGCCGATCTTCATCGAGGCTTGCACCAGCGCCTGCGTCTTCGCGGCGATGTCAGAGGTGTTTTCGGTTTCAAGCGACGTCTTTAGCGCAACGATGGCCTGCTGGATCGCGGTCTTGTCGCCAGCCGGGATCTTGTCGCCATTTTCTTCGAGCTGCTTCTCGGTCGCGTGCACTAAAGCTTCGCCCTGGTTCTTTGCTTCCGCCAGTTCGCGCCGCGATTTGTCTTCGCCAGCGTGCTCTTCGGCTTCCTTCACCATGCGCTGAATGTCGTTCTCCGACAGACCACCCGAAGGCTGAATGCGCATGCTCTGCTCTTTGTTGGTCGCTTTATCTTTGGCGCCGACCGAGACGATGCCGTTCGCGTCGATGTCGAAGGTGACTTCGATTTGCGGCATGCCGCGCGGGGAGGGCGGAATGCCGACAAGGTCGAACTGGCCGAGAGGACGGTTGTCCGCCGCCATTTCACGCTCGCCTTGGAAAACGCGGATGGTGACGGCGTTTTGATTGTCTTCCGCGGTCGAAAAGATCTGGCTTTTCTTCGTTGGGATGGTGGTGTTGCGTTCGATCAGGCGCGTGAACACGCCGCCTAACGTTTCGATGCCGAGCGAGAGCGGCGTGACGTCGAGCAGCACGACGTTCTTAACGTCGCCCTGCAGCACGCCGGCCTGGATCGCGGCGCCGACGGCGACGACTTCATCCGGATTGACGCCCTTGTGCGGTTCGCGGCCGAAAAATTCTTTCACGATCTGCTGGATCTTCGGCATCCGCGTCATGCCGCCGACAAGCACGACTTCCTTGATGTCGCTGGCGGAGAGGCCGGCGTCTTTCAGGGCGGCCTTGCAGGGGCCGAGCGTGCGCTGAACCAGATCGTCGACCAGGCTTTCGAACTTGGCGCGCGTCAGCTTCATGTTGAGGTGAAGCGGATTGCGATTCGAGTCCATCGAGATGAACGGAACCGAGACGTCGAACTCCGTGCGCGAGGAAAGCTCTTTCTTCGCTTGTTCGGCAACTTCCTTCAGCCGCTGCAGCGCGAGCTTGTCTTGCCGAAGATCGACGCCGTTCTGCTTTTTAAATTCGTCGGCCAGATAATTTAAAATGCGAATGTCGAAATCTTCGCCGCCGAGGAAGGTGTCGCCATTGGTCGAACGAACTTCGAAAACGCCGTCGCCAATTTCCAGGATCGAAACGTCGAACGTGCCGCCGCCGAGGTCATAAACTGCGATGGTTTTGTTCGAGCCGGTCTTGTCGAGGCCGTAAGCCAGGGCGGCCGCGGTCGGCTCATTAATGATGCGCAGCACTTCCAGGCCGGCGATTTTGCCGGCGTCCTTGGTGGCTTGGCGTTGGGCGTCGTTGAAATAGGCGGGCACCGTGATGACGGCCTGCGTCACCGGCTCGCCAAGATAATCTTCCGCCGTCTGCTTCATCTTTTGCAGCACGAACGCGGAAATTTCGGATGGCGCGTACTTCTTGTCGCGGCCTTCGATCCAGGCGTCGCCATTCGGCCCCTTCACGATCTTGTAGGGGACGATGTCCATGTCCTTCTTGGTGATCGGATCGTCGAACGAGCGGCCGATCAGTCGCTTCACGGCGTAATAGGTATGCGTCGGGTTAGTGATGGCTTGGCGCGCGGCTTGGATGCCGATCAGGCGCTCAGCGTTTTCGGAGAAAGCGACCACCGACGGTGTGGTGTTCGAGCCTTCGGCGTTGACGATGACCTTGGGTTGGCCGCCTTCCATAACGGCGACGCACGAATTGGTCGTGCCCAAGTCGATGCCAATCACTTTGCCCATGTTCTTGTCCTCGTTTCGGTTCAGCGGCGCGGCTTCGTCTTTGGGACCCAGCAGCTGGCGTCCGCGATCGCGCGTCCTGTTTCATCCAAGCGGTTCAGCGACCTAGCGCCAGTAAGCTCTAAGCCACATTCGTTCCGGGTTCATGTGGTGTATCGCGTAGTACGTGCAAGGCCTTTTGGCGGGAGTATCCGCATTCGCAAGAAGGGAATAGCGCCCTCGCCCCACCTGACGCCGGGTGGGCGGAACAAAAAAGAAACCGAATGTCTACATAGCCGGCTAAAATGATGCGCCCCGCCTCAGACCTTGACGGCTTTCGGCTTTGGCCGGGCCTACTCGACCGCGCCGCGCAGGAGGCGCTGCGCGACGAGGTGTTTGCGCGCATGCGGGCAGGGCCGCTCTACATTCCCCGCATGCCGAAGTCCGGACAGCCGATGCGGGTGCGGATGACGAATTTCGGCGCCCTTGGGTGGGTCACGGACAAGGAGCGCGGCTATCGCTACCAGGACGCGCACCCGGAGACGCAGATGCCTTGGCCTGCGATGCCGCCGCTCGTGCTGGACTTGTGGCGCGAGCTTTCAGGGTATGGCGCGGCGCCGGAGGCGTGCCTCGTCAACCTCTATGAGGGCGACGCGCGCATGGGCCTGCACGTCGATAGCGACGAAGCGGCGTGGGACGCGCCCGTTCTCTCGATCTCGCTCGGCGACACCGCGATCTTTCGCATCGGCGGCGCGTTGCGGAGCGACCCCACGCGCAGCGTGCGCCTTGCGTCAGGCGACGTCTGCATGCTCGCCGGCGCATCGCGGCGCGCGTACCACGGCGTTGATCGCATCTTGCAGGGCACGTCGCGGCTGTTGCCAAAAGGCGGGCGGCTTAATTTGACGGTGCGGCGGGTGACGGTTCCGCCGCCTCCGGCGGCGTAGCTGCGGGCGCAGCCGCATCGCGATCGCGCACAAAGTCCGGGACCCAGCCTTCCGGCGGGCCGCCGGGAGAGGGCGGCAAGCGCCCCGCAGCAATCTCGTTCGCTTTCCACACCATCGCATTGTGCACGCGATTCCAACCGGATGGGTGCGTGTAGAAAAACCATTCTTCGAACGGCGCGGGCTCCATCTTCCGGTACTCGGACAGCATGATCGCAGCTTCGGCAAAGCCATCTGGCGCACGCGCGGCGTTGAGGCCGAACATGTCCGCCTGCTGCTCGTTAAAGCGCGTCAAGTTGCGCTGCAGCGGCGAGGTGACGAGACCGATGACTGCGAGGACGAGAAAAATCAGCGGCAATCCCGCGGGGTCGGAAATGTCGCGTATGCCCCAGCGCTCGTTCTTTGCGATCGCGCGGAAACCAAAATGCACCGCGGCGAAGCTGAACAGGATCAGCAGCGTGTTCATGATCAGCCCGGAATAGACGTGGCCAAGCACGTAATGGCCGATCTCGTGCGCCATCACGGCGCGCACGGCGTCGGGACTGCCGCGATCGAGCAGCGTGTCGGCGAGCGATATCCGTGTCGTCGCGCCAAAGCCGGAGACGTTGGCGCTGATCGAATTGGTCTGCCGTGAGCGGTCATAGACCATGACGTCCGTCGCCGGCACGCCGTTGGCTTGGGCCATGGCGACAATGTCGTCGCGCAGTTCGCTCTGCTCCATCGGCGTGTAGGTGTTGAACATCGGCGCGATGAACACCGGAAAGAGCATGCCCATGACCGCCGCGAAGGCGATGGTCACAGCCGAGCCCCAAACCCACCACGTGTTCCGCGCCGCGCGAATGATGAGGTAGATGACGGCGATGAAGATCGAGCCGATGAGGAGGCCGATCCCGGCGCCGATCATCTGTTCGCTAAACCATTGTGGGAAGGTTTGCGTCGAGAGATCGTAGCGGTGCTCGCGCACGAAGCCGACATAATAGGCGAACGGAAACGTCAGCAGGGTCGACACCAGGTTGACGAAGAACGCAACGCCCAACGCCACCAGTGGAAACCACTTCACCGTTTTTTCGAGCCAGGTGCGCACGCCGCGCGCCCAGCCGAGCAAGAGGATAAGCGCCGCGACAGCGACGGAAATCGCGGTGCTGACGAAATCGATGATGTAGCCGCCTTCGAAATAGGCGTTCGAGCGCGCGGTCGCTTCCGGGCCCATGGTGGCGAGCCAGGCGTGCGTTGCGAGCTCTGGATCGAAGGGCAGGGCGGAAGCGGGCGCCGCAACGGCAAAAGCGGCCGCGGCTGCGGTCCAGGCCAACATTCTCATCCACATCTCCCCCAAGATTTGACTGGCGCCAAACCTGCGCCGCGCCAAGATCATGCGCAAGAGGACGCGCGTCCAGCGCGACCGCAGAGGAGACGAACGGATGCGGCTCGATACGCCCGAAGGCAATTTCCCGCCGACGCGCCGAGGCGTAGCGGCCTCGTTGTTTTTTGCCGGCTACGCGACGGCGGCGCTCTCGTCCTGCGCGAGCCCGGTGACGACACCGAGCGATGAGCTGATCACCGAAGATGTGCACGTCACCGGCGCCGGCGGCTACCAACTACCGGCTTATCTCGCGCGCCCGGCGGCGCGCGGCCGCCGCGGCACGATCATCGTCGTGAATGAGATTTTCGGCATCCACGATTACATCAAGGACGTCTGCCGCCGTTTTGCGCGTGAAGGCTACGCCGCGCTCGCGCCGGACTATTTCGACCGCGCCGGCGATCCGGCGCCGATGACGGACTTCGCGCAGATCCGCGCCATCGTCGCGACGGCCGGCCACGAACAAGTCATGGGCGACACGCAAGGCGCGATCGATTGGTTGAAGGCGCAGAGTTTCGTGAAGCGCGACGCGATCGGCATTACTGGCTTTTGCTGGGGCGGCACGGTGGTTTGGATGGCGGCGGCGCTCTCGTCCGACATCAAAGCCGGCGTCGCATGGTATGGCCGCCTGGTGCGCCCCGCAGCGGGGAGCTGGGGTTCGGACGAAGAGCGGCCATGGCCGGCCGATGTTGCAGGCTTGCTTCACAAGCCGGTGCTTGGGCTTTACGCGGAGAACGACAACGGCATTCCGCTCGCGAGCGTCGAGACCATGCGCGCGGCGCTGCAGGCGGCGGACAATCCTTCGCGCTCCGAGATCATCGTCTATCCCGGCGTGCAGCACGGCTTTCACGCCGATTATCGCCAGAGCTATAATGCCGAGGCGGCGGCGGAGGGCTGGGCGCGTTGCCTAGCGTGGTTCCGCACGCACGGCGTGACTTAACAGAAGGGTTCTCCGCATGCGTTATCGCAAACTTGGCCGCACCGGCTTGGCTGTCTCCGAAATCTGCCTTGGCGCCATGACGTTTGGCGGCGAAGGGATGTGGCGCGCCATCGGCTCGCTTCAGATCGAAGAGGCGAAAAAGCTCGTCACCGGCGCCTTCGACAAGGGCGTCACCTTCATCGACACCGCAGACGTGTACTCTAGCGGCGCCTCCGAACGCTTAGTCGGCGAGGCGATCAAGGATTTGCCCCGCGACGAGTTGGTCATCGCCACCAAATGCTTCGGGCGCATGAGCAACGTCGTGCCCGGCCAGGAAGCCAACGCCACGCCGGAGCAAAAACGCAGGTACAAGAACACCAATCTTTGGGGCCTCTCGCGCAAGCACGTGTTCGATGCGATCGACGCAAGCTTGGAGCGGCTCGATTTGGATTACGTCGATCTTTATCAGGTCCACGCCTTCGATAACGTCACCCCGCTTGAAGAGACGCTCGATGCGCTCGATGAAGTCGTGCGTTCGGGCAGGGTGCGCTATATCGGCCTTTGCAACTACGCCGCCTGGCAGATCGCCAAAGCGTTGGGCGTTTCAGAACGCAACGGTTTGGCCCGCTTTGAGTCGGCGCAGATGTATTATTCAATCGCCGGGCGCGATCTCGAACGTGAAGTCGTGCCGCTGGCGAAGGATCAGCAGCTGGCCATCCTGCCTTGGAGCCCGCTCGCGGGCGGCTTCCTCTCCGGCAAGTTCACCCGCAATGGCGGCCCGAACGATGCGCGCCGGACCGCGTTCGACTTTCCGCCCGTCGATAAAGAGAAGGCGTACGACATCATCGACGTGATGAAGGAGATCGGCGATGCGCGCGGCGTCTCCGTGGCGCAGATCGCGCTCTCCTGGCTGCTGCACCAAAAGCACGTCACCAGCGTCATCATCGGCGCAAAGACCGAAGCGCAGCTCGCCGACAATCTCGCCGCCGCCAGCGTCGAGCTGTCGAGCGACGATTTGAAGAAGCTGGATGACGTCTCAAAACTGAAGCCGGAATATCCAGGCTGGATGCTCGAACGCCAAGGCGGGGAGCGCACGAGCGGGTTAAGTTGAGCGGCGGCCCGCGTCCCTTCGACAAGCTCAGGCTGACGCTCTCTTTTGCGCCGCGATTTAAATGGCATCATACTGAGCTTGTCGAAGCACGGCGCCACGCACTAACGCGCAAAAGAAAAGCGGCGGCGCTCGTGTCCAGCGCCGCCGCCCAATGCGTGCATCCCCCGGGTGTTAGCCTACTGACGCACGATCTGAACTTGATAGCCTCCGGTCGAGCCGCCAAGGCCGCTCGCCTGGATGTAGTATTCGCCGGCGGTTTGCGGCGTGAAGCGCAGGCGCGCGTCCAGGCCATCGCCGCTGTCATCGTCAGTCACAACGCTTTCGCCTTGTGCGTCACGAAGAGTCACGAACGCATCCGCTAGCGGATTGTCGCCATGCCCGCGCACGTCGATCACGTACCGAGCACCGGCTTCCAGGATGACGCGGTATTGATCCGTATCGCCGGGCATATCGAGGGTGCTTATGCGGCTGTCATCGGTCGGGTCGAGATTCTCGTCCGTGTAGATATTGCCCGGCACATCCGTGTCGGCCACGCGCAGCATATATTGTCCAACGCCGGAGGCGCCGTACGAAGAAACGCCGATAATGTGCGGTCCGCCCGTTGGCGAAGCAAAGCTCAGATACGAGTTGACGCCCGTGCCGCCGTCATCGTCCGTGGTGATCTCCACGCCCTGGTCGGTGTAGAGCGTCAAAAAGGGATCTGCGAGCGGTGCATCGCCGGCGCCGTCGAGCATGAAGCGATAGGGGCGCCCCTCCACCAGTTCGACGACGAACCAGTCGACGTCATCCGGCGTGCCGATTTGGCTGAACCGGCCTTCGCCGCCTGGCATCAGATAGTCAGCGTTGTCGATGCTTTGGCCGATCTCGCCGGGAATAATTCCAAGCGCGTAACGGCCGGAGGCATCTTCGGTGAAGCCGCGAACTTCAATAAAGTGCTCGCCGGCTGCGGTGGCCTGATATTCCAGGAAAGCGTTCACGCCTTCACCGCCGTCATCGTCACGACCAAGTTCAGCGCCGTCCGGGCCGTAGACCACCAAGTAAGGGTCGCCAAGCGCGTCCGGGGTTACGGCGCTGTCGGCGCTGATGCGCAGGGCTTGGCCTTCGGCGAGCACGATGCGGTACCAATCGCGATCGCCGGCCGGCGAGAGCACGCCTTCGCGATAATCGCCTTCGGCACTCAGTACGGCGTCGGTTGAAGCGTCGGCCGGCACGTCGCCGCGTAGACCCGCGAGGGTGTAGGCGCCGACGGCTTCGTCGCTGAAGCCGCGCGCTTCCACGAAATAATTGCCCGTCATTGCGGCGGTGAATTCGAGATACGAATTCAAATTCTCGCCGCCATCGTCGTCCATCGCCAATTCTTCGCCCGCCGCGTCGTAGATGCGGATTAGCGGATCATCGACCCCGCCTTCGCCGCTGCTGGTTAGCGTGAACCGGTACGATTCGCCCTCCGTCAGCCGCACGCGATACCAGTCGCTGTCGGTCGGAAATTCGAGATTGCCGTTGACGCTGTCGCCGAGAGTAAGGCGGCCGCGCGTGGAGCGGTTGTTGGAGGTCGCGTCCGTAGGCAGCCGCTCGGCCTGGACGTTCAGCGCATATGTGCCTGTGTAAGCGTCAGCGTAGGCGCGTGCTTCGATGAACACATCGCCGTTAGCGCGCGGGATGTAATCGATCGCGGCGTTGAGGCTCTCTTCGGTGTCGTCGCTATAAGCAAGCTCGTTGCCCTCTGCGTCGATGATGCGCAGCATCGGATCGCCAAGTGCGGCCTCGCCGTTATCGACATTGTCGGCGCCGATCAGAGAGATGCGATAACGCTGTCCGGTGCGTGCGGTGAGGCGATACCAATCGACATCGCCGTCATATTCGATGCTGCCCGCGACGGCGCGGCCGGGGGTGACGCGTGCGTTGGTGTCAGCGCCGTTGCCAGCATCGTCCGGCGGCAGGGGAGCGGAACTGACGCTGAGGCGATAGCCGCCCGTCGCCTGATCGCTGAACGCGCGGGCTTCGACGAACACTTCGCCGGAAACGCTGGGCGCGTAGCTCACGGCGGCGTTAAAGCCGCCGTTTGCGTCGTCGTTGAACGCAAGCTGCGCGCCTTCGGCGTCGTAAATCGCAATCATGGGATCGAGCGCTTGGCCGTCCGGCCCAGGCATGCCGTCGAGCGTGAAGCTATAGCGCTGACCTTGTTCGACGCGCAGCCGATACCAATCGACATCGCCGGCCGAGTCGATCTCGCCGTCTTCGGAGCCGCTGAGCGTCGCTGTCGTGCTCGCATCACCGGCGGGATCAGCGTCCTGCGCTGTCGCCGCGGGGACAAAGCTCATCAGCAACGCTGCTGTGGCCGCGCCGAACAAAAGTTTTCCCCGCATGTCGATTCCCCTCCGAGTTCCACAGAATCCTCGCGCCGTTTGACCACGACGAACACTGCTCGTCG
Source organism: Hyphomonadaceae bacterium (assembly GCA_014378995.1). Lineage (GTDB taxonomy): Bacteria > Pseudomonadota > Alphaproteobacteria > Caulobacterales > Aquidulcibacteraceae > Vitreimonas. The sequence continues at coordinate 8,710 of JACMMP010000241.1, read as the reverse complement.
CCATGGTTAACGATCATTCATGTTCCGCGCAAAGCGGGAATTAGGCGAATTGACGGTAACGCGCCGCATCGCCGCAGGGCGCGCTCCACTCGGTGCATAGCTGACGTGCGGACAATCAGACTTTGACGTCGACCGTCGGCGCTGGTGCTTGCGCGCCGCCGCCGGAAACCAGCACCATGGCTGCGCGCAATGTGCGGTCGCCGAGCGCGTAGCCTGGCTGCATCACTTCGAGGATGACGCCCGCGGGCTGATCCGACGGCGCCTGCGCGACAGCTTGGTGTAGGTTTGGATTGAAGGTCTGGCCCTTGGCGCCGACCCGCTTAACGCCATGGCGCGCGAGGGTTTCGATCATCGTCCGCTCGGTCATCTCAAGCCCAGCGATCATGTTCCGGATCGCTTCGTCCGCACTGTCCTGCGGCGCAGCCGCCAAGGCGCGGCCCAGAGTGTCTGCGATTGGAAGCAAGTCTGTCGCGAAGCGATCGATCGCAAAGGCGCGCGCCTCCGCGACTTGGCGCTCGGCCCGGCGGCGGGTGTTCTCGGCCTCGGCCAGCGCGCGCAGCATGTCGTCACGCGCCTTTGCGACTTCAGCACCAAGCGCGGCGACGTCCGGCGTCGCCGCCTCCGGCGACGCGTTGTCCTGCACCTGCTGTTCTGCGTTCGCTTCGTTCGTCATGCCATTCCTCGTTCAGCGTTCGCCGCCACGTCCGTCGAGCACCCGGCCGACGACGCGTGCGGTATAGTCGACAACGGGGATCACCCGCGCGTAGTTCAGCCGCGTCGGGCCGATCACGCCGAGCGCCCCGACCACCTTGCGTTCCGCGTTCATATAGGGCGCCACAATCAAACTCGACCCCGAGAGTGAAAAGAGGGGGTTTTCCGAGCCGATAAAGACCCGGACGGTTTCCGCCGATTTGGCCAGATCCAGCACTTGGATCAGCTCGCGGGTTTTTTCCAGGTCGTCGAAGAGGTGCCGCGCACGCTCCAGATCGGCGATCGCCTGCTGGTCCTTCAGCAGGTTGCCGCGGCCGCGCACGATCAGGGAGCGGCCCAGCATCGGATCCTCGCCAGACCATTCCACCAGGCCGCTCTCGACCAGCTTTGCGGCGGCGGCGTCTAGCGCGGCGCGGTCGCGCTGCAGGGCTTCGGCGGCGGCGGCCTGAGCCTCGCCGAGAGTTTTGCCTTTGAACCGGGCGTTCAGATAATTCGCCGCTTCCATAAGCGCGCCGGGCGGCATCTCGTCGGGCGTGTTGATGATGCGGTTTTCGACCTGGTTGTCCTCGAACACCAGCACCATGAGTGCTTTGCCTGGGCCGATGCCGACAATCTCGGCGTGCCGCACGGGCGCGTCACGCTGCGGCGTCACCACCAAGCCCGCGCCTCCGGCCAAGCCGGAGAGCAGGTCGGAGGCCGCGCCCATCACGTCCTGGGGATTTGAGCCCGCTTGCGCGATGCGCGCGTCAATCTCGCGCTTCTCGTCGGCAGGCACGTCACCAAGCTGCAGCAGACTATCGACGAAGAAGCGCAATCCAACCTGCGTCGGGATGCGGCCCGCCATCGCATGCGGCGCCTGCAAGAGGCCGAGGCCTGCAAGGTCGGCCATAATGTTGCGGATAGAGGCCGCAGATAGCCCCATGCCGCCCAGCTTCGACAAGGTGCGCGACCCTACCGGCTCGCCCGTCGTCAGGTACGACTCGACGATCTCGCGGAAGATTTCGCGCGCGCGCGCGTCGAGCGACGAAAGGTCGGGGGCAGGGGGTTGCGCCATCGCGCTTCTAGGTAGCGAACAGCGCCCCGCACGCAACCCGTCAGGGGCGTGACTTGATTTCGCCGTGTTCCCTGGCGAGGGAAGGCCATGCGCCTGGGGTTGCTCGGTTTTCTTGCCTTGTTCTGCTTTGCCGCGCCAGCCGCGGCGCAGACCTCCATAATTCTGCGCGCCGATCCTGCGCCAATCGTCGATGGCGAGATTAACGGCCGCCCGGTCCGCCTCGATGTGGACCTGCGGTTTCCGCGCGGATTGGCGTTGAGCGCTGCGTCGGCGCAGCGGCTGGGCGTGCGGCAGCTTCCGTTGATGCAGATTGGCGTCGGCATCGAGGGTAGCGATTCGGCATTGCGCGGCCGCATCGCTCGCCCGCGCTTGCTGTTCGAGGGCCGCGCCTCGCGCGCTTTCGCGGGCGTCTTCGCCGCGCCGGTGACGACGCGGGCGGATGGCGTCATCGGCCCCGGCGCACTCCCGCACGATGTCGTCACGATAATTCTCAACCCGGAGCCGCCCGGGGCGCGCGACATTGTGCTGACGCTGGACGATGCCGACGTTTGGACTGCGCGCGCGCAGGTTGGCGGCGAAGATTTGCTCGTCAGTTTCAATGTCACCACCAGCGCTAGCGTGTTCAATCGCCCTGCTGCGCGCCTGTTTGACGCCTCGGGCGCCATCCGGTCCGCCGGCGCGGTGGCGGAAATCCCGTTGATTTTGGGCCTGCGGACGATGATGCAGCCGGTGGACACAGAGCTTACGGTTTGGGGCTTGCCGGCGTGGCCCGCCTACGCGCGCACCAACGCGCCGCTGCTGGGCGCGACGGAGGAGGATGCGATCGTGGTGCAGGTGACGCCGGAGAATGCGCCGCCGCCGGTGACGCTCGGCCGCTCCGCGCTGTCGCGCTGCGCCTCGATTAGCGTCGATCGTCGTACGCGTCAGCTCACGTTGCGCTGCGCCGTCTAAGCTTTCGTGGGTGACGGCAAGCTTTCTTACTGAGTACGGCTCGGCTATGGCTGGCGGCTCTTCACCCAGAACAAAGGCCACCCCATGCGTCCCTCAGGCCGCGCGCCCGATCAATTGCGCGACGTCACGCTCGAAATTGGCGTTTCCCGCTACGCCGAAGGCTCATGCTTTGCCCGCTTTGGGCAAACGCACGTGCTCTGCACCGCCAGCGTCGAGCAGGGCGTGCCGGGCTGGCTGAAAGGGCAGGGCAAGGGCTGGGTTACGGCGGAATACGGCATGCTGCCGCGCGCCACCCACACACGCGGCCGCCGCGAGGCCGCGCAAGGCAAGCAATCGGGCCGCACGCAAGAGATCCAGCGCCTGATCGGCCGCAGCTTGCGCTCCGTAATCGATCTGAAAGCGCTCGGCGACCGCACCATCACGCTCGACTGCGATGTCATCCAAGCCGATGGCGGCACGCGCACAGCGGCCATCACTGGCGCCTGGGTCGCGCTCGCCAAGGCGTGCGCTTATCTGCTCGAAGAGAAAGTGCTGAAGGCAAACCCCATCACCGGGCAAGTCGCGGCGATTTCGTGCGGCGTGTTCACCGGCGCGCCAGTGCTCGATCTCGACTACGCTGAGGATTCGAGCGCTGAGGTCGATGCGAATTTCATTCTCTCCGGCGATGGCCGCATGATCGAGCTGCAAGCCACCGGGGAGCAGCGTCCGTTCAGCGACGAGGAATTCGCGGAGCTTATGCGCTTGGCGAAGCTGGGTTGCGGGCGTTTGTTCGAGATGCAGACGAAAGCCGTGGCGTGAGTTTGCAGGCGCTCTGTGAAGCGGGCCCGATCGCGCGGATTGCGCGCGTCGGGTACGCGCCGTTCGAGGGCGACGATCCAATCGAGATCACCTTTGCCAGCGGCAAGCTTTTTCATGTCGATGCCGGCTTTGAAGCCGCGACCGATATCGTGGTGCGGGAGGGGACGTTGTTCGAGCACGCCTACGGCCATCTGCGCACCGAGGAGCCGGACACATTCGCCGCTATTGCTCGCGATTGGACGAGCGAGGATATCGATCTGCCTTGGCTGATTGGCGCGACGCTCGCCAGCCCGCGCCGCTTGGCGATGACCAATCCGTATCGCGTCGATGTCGGCTACGTGTTCGATGCGGGCGGCCGCGCGTTCGCGCTGTTTGGCGAAGCCGATTACATCACTGCTGCGGCCTTGGACGATCCGGAGTTGGAAGGCTTCGCGCTGGAAGTTGGCGCGCCGGCTTGAGCTATTCCGCTGCTTGATCGGCGGCTTCGTCGAACGCTTCGTCCTCGCCGGGCTCGTAGCCGAGCAATTCGCCGGGCTGACATTCGAGCACGCGGCAGAGCGCGTTCAGCGTCGAGAAGCGGATCGCTTTGGCTTTGCCGGTTTTCAGGATCGACAAATTCGCCAGCGTAACGCCGACTTTCTCACTCAAATCCGTCAGCGACATGCGCCGTTCGAGCAGGATGCGGTCGAGAGTGACGCGGATCGCCATCAGATCGTCAGCTCCTGTTCTTCCTTGAGGCGCGCGCCTTCGCGGAAGACTTCAGCCAACACGATAAGAATGAGGATCGAGCCCCAGGTGGAGAGATCGACGCTGAGACTATAGGTTGCTTCGAGGTGCGGCTCGCCAAAGGTGGCGACCAGCACGCCGGTCAGCGCCATCAGCAGATAGCGCGCGATCTCGATCGCCAGCATCGTCATCCAGATGACGCGCAAGTGCTTGGCGTTCTCGCGGCGGAACGGCTCGCCGGTCGAGAAGCTGTCGAACAATTTGCGTAGCCGCCAGACGATGATGAGCGAGCCGGCGATCGCGACCGCTGCGATGAGAAGTCCGGGCACGGCGATCGGCCAGGTGCCGCCGCCGGGCTGATCATAGGTGACGTGGAAACTGCCGCTGCCGACTGCCAGGTTGCCGTCGCCGCCCTCTAGGAGCGCCGGATCCACCATGCCGTTTGCGATAAGGACGAGGATTACGCCATATCCGATCGCGGCAAGCACCCAGAGCCCAGCAAGCACCCACAATCCGTACCAAGCCCAAACCAGGCCGGTCCGGACGATCGATGCGAGCGAGCCTTTGCCCAGGGCCTTCATCGCTGAACTCTAACCTCCAAAGGGCGTACCCTAGCGCTGGTTTATTGATAAACGATATAGACCGTCATCAACGTAGTCAAACAAGTGTTGCAAATCATGCCCCGTCTGACCGGCCGGCTGGTCGTCGCCAGCCACAATTCTGGAAAAGTCCGCGAAATCGCTGCGCTGCTCGCCCCCCTCGGCGTGGAGGCGGTGTCGGCGGCGTCGCTTAGCCTGCCTGAGCCGGAGGAGACGGAGACCACCTTCGGAGGCAACGCGGCGCTCAAGGCCCGCGCGGCGGCCGACGCCTCGGGTCTCCCGGCGCTGGCCGACGATTCCGGGCTCGAAGTGTTCGCGCTGGGCGGCGACCCAGGCGTTTATTCCGCGCGGTGGGCGGGGCCCGAGAAGGATTTCGCCGCGGCGATGAAGCGCGTGCAGGACGAACTCGCCGCGCGCCAAACCCAGGATTTCTCCGCGCGCTTTGTCTGCGCGTTGGCCCTAGCCGAGCCAGGAGGCGGCTGCGACGTGTTCGAAGGCGAAGCGCGCGGGCAGATCGTGTGGCCGCCCCGGGGCGACAAGGGCTTCGGCTACGATCCGATGTTCCAGCCGGATGGACATACACGAACGTTCGGCGAGATGAGCCATGACGAGAAGTTGCCGCTGACCCATCGCGCGCGCGCGTTCGAGAAACTGCTCTCGGCGCTGAGATGAACGCGCTTGGAATCTACGTGCACTGGCCCTATTGCGCCGCCATTTGTCCGTACTGCGACTTTAACGTCTATCGCGCCCGCGGCGCCGAGAACGCGCCGCTCATCGACGCGATCGCGGCAGATTTGCGCGCACACGGGCAGCGTTTCGGACGCCGCACCGCAAGCAGTTTGTTCTTCGGTGGCGGCACGCCTTCGTTGATGCGCGGCGGCGAGCTCGCGCGCTTGATCGAGGCGGCCTTGCAGGCCTTCGCGCTCACCGAGGATTGCGAAATTACGCTGGAAGCAAATCCGGAAGACGCCGCTCTGTTCGCCGAGCAAGCCGCCGCCGGAATCAACCGGTTCTCAATCGGCGCTCAAGCCTTTGACGATGCGGCTTTGCACGCGCTCGGCCGCCGCCACAACGCCGCCGCGAGCTTGCGCGCTGTGGACGCAGCCGCCGCGACCGGCCAGCGTGTGTCGCTGGACCTGATCTATGCGCGGGAAGGGCAGAGCATTGAAGCGTGGCGCGAAGAACTCAATGCTGCGCTTTCGCTGCCGGTTGAGCACGTTTCGCTCTATCAGCTCACGATCGAAGCCGAGACGGCGTTTGCGCGCCGCGTCGCGCGCGGTCAGCTCAAACCGCCCGACAACGATCTGGCCGCTTCACTTTACGAAGCGACGCAGGACGTGTGCGCCCGAGCAGGGTTCGACGCCTATGAGATCTCCAACCACGCGCGCGCGCCCGCCGCGCGCTCGCGGCACAATTTGATTTACTGGCGCAACCAAGATTGGATCGGCGTTGGCCCTGGCGCACACGGGCGCATAAATCATGGCGGCGCCCGCCTTGCGCTCGAATCGCAGCGGAGGCCAAGCGACTACATCGACGCCGTACACGAGAATGGCGTCGGCTGGATTACTGAGGCAACTCTCACCGGAGAAGAGGCGGCGGATGAAGCGCTGCTGATGGGCTTGCGCACGGATGAGGGGATCGACCCCGCCCCTATTGCCGCGCTGCGCGGCCGCCAGATCAGGCCGGACGCGTTAGCTTGGCTTATCGAAGAAAGCTTTGTCATCCATGACGCTGGCCGCATCCGCCTGACCTCGCGCGGACGCATCGTCGCCAACACAGTCGCCGCCGAATTGGCGGTTTAGGTCCCCGAGCGCGGGAATTGCTGCGGCGCAGGCTCCAGGATCGCGACGCTATTCTGGCGCACCTCGATGATCGCGAGCCCGCGCTCGATGGCGCCGTTGGAGCGGAATCGGAAAAGCCCGTCCGAGCCGGAGAAGCCTTCGCCGTTTTCGAGCTGGGTGCGTGAAAAGCCGTTGGGCCCGCCGTTGCGCGAGAGCAGAGCGGCAAGCGCGACGGCGTCGTAGCCAAGGCTGGCCAGCCGCGTCGGCTGCTCGCCGTACGTCGCCTGGTAGCGGCTCTCGAAGCTCGTGCGTGACGCCGGATCGGCCGACACGAACCAGCCGCCGGCCAAGGTGGGCTCGCGTTGGGCGTCGCCAGCCCAGACGCTTGTGCCCATGAATCGCACCTGTCGCTGATCGACGCCAGCGCGCACAAGCGCCGTGCCGATGGCGCGCAGCGCCGTGCCGCTCTCGGCGATGAGAATGCCTTGCGCCGGCTGCGTGCGCAGCGCATTCGCAATTGACGTTGCCGCCGCCGAGGCTTCGCCGTCGGTGCGGTTATAGAGCTGGCTATGCGAGATCGTGACGTTGTGCAGCCGCGCTTCGGCCCTCAGCGCGCTTTCGACACGGCGGCCGTATTCGTTCGACGGCGCCAGCAGCGCTATCGTGCGGATGTTGTTGGATGCGGCGTAAGAGACGATACGCGAAATCTCGTCCTCGAGTTGGAAGCTCAGCAGATAAACGCCGTTGCCGCCGATGGTGCGGTCGGAAGAAAAACCGATCACCGGAATGTTTTGGCCACGCGCAGCGTTGGCGGCGCCGATGACGCCCTCGCGCAGCACCGGGCCGATGATGATGTCGGCGCCGTCCGCGACGAGCGCGCGGGCCGCCGCGTTCGCGGAAGCTTCATCGGCGCCTCCGTCGCGCGGGATCAGCAGGGTGTTTTGGTCGCCGTGGTCGAACAAAGCGAGCTCGGCGGCATTATAGAGCGCCGCGGCGTCCTGTGGGCGCAACGAGAAGGGGAGCAGGAGCCCGACCCGAACGATCTCGCGTCCGCGCATAAAGGGCGGCGTAACGCCCTCGCGTCCCTGCACCTGCGCGTCTGGCGGCGCGACGGGAGGCCCCACTGGCGGCGGCGTACTGGAGGGCGCCGTCGCGCAAGCGGCCATAAAAGCGGCCAAAGCGACGGCGGCGGCCGTCTTCATGCTTGGCGCGCGCAGCGAGCGCGACGATGATTTGGCGGACGCCATGAACAACCCTTCAGACCCCAACGAGATCGGGCGGGACCGTATCGGCGCCCGTCCGCCCAGTCCACCGCTGGAAACGGGCCTTTATGTGGTGGCGACGCCGATTGGGAACTTGCGCGACATCACACTGCGGGCGCTGGACATCCTGGCCGCCGCCACGCGCGTCTACGCCGAGGACACCCGCGTCGCTCGCAAGCTGCTGGACGCGTATGGGCTGAAGCCGCGGCTCTCCGCTTACCATGATCACAGCAGCGAAGCCGCTCGCGACGAGATCATCGCTGCGCTTGGCCGGGGCGAGAGCGTGGCGCTGATTTCCGACGCCGGCACGCCGCTCATCTCCGATCCCGGCTACAAGTTGGCGCGGGCGGTGATCGAGGCTGGCCATCGCATCTTTCCGATCCCCGGCGCGTCGGCTTTGTTGGCGGGGATGGTCGTCTCGGGCCTGCCGAGCGACCGCTTCCTGTTCGCGGGATTCCTGCCGGCCAAGCAGGGCCAGCGCCGAACCGCGCTTGCCGAATTGGCGGAGGCGGAAGCGACTCTGGTATTCTACGAAAGCGGCCCGCGACTCGCCGATTCGCTCGCCGACATGGCCGAGGTTTTGGGACAGAGATCGGCCGCGGTCGCGCGTGAGCTCACCAAGATGTTCGAAGAAACCCGGCGCGACACGCTCGATGCGCTTGCTGCGCACTACGAAAAAGCCGGTGCGCCCAAAGGCGAGATCGTCGTCATTGTCGCGCCGCCGTTGCCGAGAGCAGAGGTGAGCGAAGCGGCGCTGGACGCGTTTTTGCTGCAAGCGCTGCCGCGCGGCGTGAAGGACGCCGCCGCCGAGGCCGCGCGCGAACTCGG
>JACMMP010000240.1 GCA_014378995.1 Hyphomonadaceae bacterium | reverse complement strand
TGCGGGCGCGGGCGCGGGCGGCGCCGACCCGTTCGATCTTGGCGATATCTTCTCCGATCTCTTCGGGCCCGGATTTGGCTCAAGCCGCGGTTACACCCGCATGCGCGGGCGTGACATTCGCTTTACGCTGGAGGTCGAATTCCTCGACGCCATCAACGGCGCGCGCAAGCGCATCTCGTTGGCGGAAGGGCGCACGCTCGACGTGGCCATTCCGGCGGGCGTCGAAACCGGCCAGGTGCTGCGGCTCAAGAACCAGGGCGGATCGGGCGTGCAAGGCGGCCCGGCAGGCGATGCGCTAGTCGAATTGAGCGTGAAGCCCCACCTTTTCTTTCGCCGCGAAGGGCAAGACATTCATATGGACCTCAGCATCTCCCTCACCGAAGCGGTGGAGGGGGCAAAAATCCAGGCGCCAACGCCCAGCGGCGCCGTCACGCTGACGATTCCGGCCGGTTCCAACACCGGCAAGACGCTGCGCCTCAAGGGCAAGGGCGTCGCCAGCCAGGGCGATCAGCTGGTCCGGTTGCAAGTCGTGCTGCCCGAAGCGCCGGACGAGGACCTGAAGAAGTTCGTCAAGAAATGGCCCAAGCGGGACTACACCCCGACCCGTCCCGGTGGTTAAGGCGAAGCCACTGTTACATTCAGGGCACGTTCAGTGGCGCCTGCGTAAACCCTCTTCCGTGATGTGGAAGTCTCTCCTCCTTTCTGCGGCCGTGCTTGCCGGTTCCGCCGTACCCAGCGCCCTGGCGGCGCAGGTGCGCGACCGGCCGGTCCTGACTGTGCTGCAGCCGGGCTTCATCATGCCCACCCAGCAGCGCGGGGGTGATCGGGGCCAGCAGGCTATTCGCCCTCTGCGCGAAGTGGTCGAGGAACTTCGCTCCCGCCACGGCGGCGACCTTATCTCCGCGCGACTTGAGGACGGCGGCCGCCCGTTTTATCTGATCCGCTGGCAGATGCCGGATGGCCAAGTGCGGGATTTCCGTGTGGACGCGGCACGTTAGGGAAGATCGCGCATGCGGGTTTTGGTAGTCGAAGACGATAAAAACCTGCGCGAGCAGCTCTCCGGGGCGCTCGGCGACGCGGGCTACACGGTCGATACGGCGGATAATGGCGAGGACGGACAATTCCTCGGTGAAACCGAACCATACGATCTGGCCATTCTCGATCTGGGCTTGCCCAAGGTGGATGGGCTCTCAGTATTGAAGGCTTGGCGCAAAGACGGGCGCACGATGCCAGTCTTGATCCTCTCGGCCCGCGATCGCTGGAGCGAGAAGGTCGAGGGCCTCGATCTCGGCGCCAATGACTACGTCACCAAGCCGTTCCACATGGCGGAGCTGCTGGCGCGTGTGCGCGCAAACGTGCGCCGCCAGACCGACCACCAATCCTCGGTACTGGGAGTGGGCGATCTGCAGCTTAACGCAGCGACGGGACAAGTCACCGTCAACGGCGTGCCGGTAAAGCTGACGGCTTATCAGTACAAGGTGCTTGATTACCTCATGCACCACGCTGGCCGTATCGTTTCCCGCGCCGAGTTGACCGAGAAAATCTACAGCCAGGATCACGAGCGCGATTCAAACACGATCGAGGTGTTCATCGGCATTCTGCGCCGCAAGATCGGCACGGACCGCATCATCACCGAAAAAGGCTTGGGCTACCGGCTGGTCGATCCCGCGGAACAGCAGTGACGCCGGCGGCGGGGGGCGTCTTCGTTCGTTTTCGGAAGTTGATCCGCCGCTCCCTAGCCGCGCGGCTGGTGACGATCGCCGTTGTCAGCGTATTGGGCCTCGTCGCCGTCGGCGTGATTGCCCACGCGCAGTTCAACCGTCAGCTTCTTCGCCTGCTGATCGATCCGGAAATCCAGTCTGTTTCCACCAACCTCATTGGCAACGCTGGGCCGGGCCTCGCTGGCGAACTGGTGCTGCGCGATTTGCCGTACGATCCGCGCTATCTGCAGCCGCTGAGCGGACGCTATTATCAGGTCGCGCGTCTCGATGAGGACGGCACGGCGTTGGTGCAGGTGATTTCGCCCTCACTGTTTGACGTTGGCATCGAGCTTGATTCAAATACGCTGGCGCAATTTTCGGCGCTCAACGCGCCGCCAGAGCCTCGCTTTCTCACGATCAATGGCCCCGACGACGAGCCGCTGCGGGTGATCGCCCAAGTCGTGCAAATTCCGGAACTTGAAGGCCGCTATCTTTTTCTCGTCGGCGTTGAGCCGCGTTCGATTTTGGCGCCGGCCGCAAACCTGGTCGGCCTCGCCTTTGCGGTGTTCGTCGCCTTCTGCGCGCTGATGGTGGCGGCGGTGACGGTGCTGCAGATACGCATTGGGCTCGAACCCTTGAGCGAATTGCGACGCAATATCGCCCGTGTCCGCCGCGGCGACCTAGAGCGCTTGGGGGATGAATACCCGGCCGAATTGCTGCCCGTGACACAAGAGCTCAACGCCTTGGTTGATCACAACCGCGAAGTGGTCGAGCGTGCGCGCCGTCACGTCGGCAATTTGGCGCACGCGCTGAAGACGCCGATAGCTGTGCTTAAGAATGCAGCGCACGATGGCCAGCAGCACGATGCGGTGATGATCAAGGCGTCCATCGAAGAGATGGAAGGCTTTGTCGAGCGCCAGCTTCGCCGCGCGCGCGTGGCCGCCCGCGCTGAGGCGCAGGGCTCGACCATCGCCTACCGCACGCCGGTGCTTCAGAATCTCGAAGATCTCGTCTTCATGATGGAGCAGAAATACGACACGCAAAAAGCGGTCGACATCTCCATCGAAGCCGAAGGCGACGTCACCTTCCGCGGCGAGCGGGAGGATCTGCTCGAAATGACCGCGAACCTGATCGACAACGCCTGCAAGTACGGCAAGAGCCAGGTGATCGTGCGGCTGCTGCCGCCGTTCGACAGCAACGGCCTGTTCGAGATCGTGGTTGAGGATGACGGGCCAGGGCTTTCGGACGCCGACATCGCCCGCGCCATGGCCCGTGGCGCCCGCCTCGATGAGGCCGCGCCGGGGCAAGGGCTGGGGCTGTCGATCCTGAAGGAGACCGTGGATCTCTACGCCGGGGGATTGGTGTTCGAGCGCGGTGAACTTGGCGGCCTCAAAGCGCGGCTGCGTCTGCCTGCGACAGACTAGCCGCTCCTGCGGCGTCCGAACGGATTTCGCCGCCGGGCAAACAAGGCTACGCACATCCATGTGTGGACTTCGATCATAGTTCTGCTGACAGGCGCGGCGCTCGCGGCCGCGGCCGCGGTCTGGGTGGTGCGCGCTTACCGCCGCGCCGGCGGCGGCGCCTCGTCGGCGCGTCCGGCGCTCGGCGCGTGCGTTGTCGTCTTCTTGCTG
>JACMMP010000239.1 GCA_014378995.1 Hyphomonadaceae bacterium | reverse complement strand
GCAATGCGCGCGTTCGCCAGCAACCGGTCGGCGGTCGACACCCGCGGCAGCAGGCGGCGAGCGGCGGTGTGCTGGTCGCGCCAGAGCAGGCCATCGACGCGTGCGGCGTGGTCTTCGCTGGTGAACGCGGAGCTGAATTCGGCCAGCGCGCGATCTTCCATTTCCGTGGAGAGCGCATCGTCGCGCCACGCGGCGCGGGCGATTTCGGCCGCTTCGCTGCGCTGGCCATTGGCCTTCAGCGAAATTGCGAGGGCCATACGTCCGTCGCCGGTGATCGGGCCGTTTTCAGAGCGCAGGAACGCGACCCGGTCCGACGCCGAAAGACGCGAACTTAAAATGGCCTCTTCGGCTCGGGTGCGCATGGTGGTGCGGCCGGGCCAGCCCTGCAATTCGGTGAGCGCCTGTGCGATATCGTCAAAATAGAGCGGCGCATCGGTAGACGACGCCCAACGCCATTGCAGCATGCGCCGGATCAAAGGATCCGTTGCTCCATCGCGAAGCTGTGCCAATCCTGACCAGTCGCTCGATTCCGCAGCCGCCATGCCGCTGCGCAAGCGCATGCGCTCGGCTTGGGAGGGCAAAGGCGGCGGCGGCGTGTAAACGGCGGCGTCAGCGGTGGCCGTCGCGGGCGCGACCTGCGGCTGCCCCACGCTGGAGGCGACCAGAAAAGCGCTAGCGGCTAGCGCCGTCAGGGCGATACGGGTCATTCTAGCCACGTCCATAGCCTTCTCCGCGCCGAAACCGAAACAAAAGACAGCCCGCAAGCCAGGCTGGCGAGCCGCTATTTAACCTCGCCCGACAGTGTGGCAGGAATCGCGCCAATGGCACACCGCAGCGGCTCTTCACCAAAGTTCTACGGATCGATTCCGGCATTGATTACGCCATTCCGTGACGGAATCGTAGATGAACGGGCTTTCTTAGCCATTGTCGCAAGGCAAGTGGCGGAAGGGTCACACGGCCTCGTGCCCTGCGGCACCACGGGGGAAAGCGTCACGCTGAGCCTCGATGAGCATGCCCGTGTCGTGGAGCTTTGCGTGGAGGCGGCAGCGGGAAAAGTTCCCGTGATTGCCGGCGCGGGCTCGAACAATACCGCGCACGCGATCGAGCTGGCGCGGCGCGCCAAGCAAGCGGGCGCCGATGCGGTGCTGGTCGTCGCGCCTTATTACAACAAGCCGAGCCAGGACGGGCTGGTCGCGCACTTCACCGCGATCAATGACGCCGTCGATATTCCCATCGTCGTCTACAACGTGCCCGGGCGCACGGTCATCGATATCAGCGTCGATACGATGGGCCGGCTCTCGAAGCTGGCGAACGTGGTCGGCTGCAAGGATGCGAGCGCCGATCTTTCGCGTGTCACACGCCACCGCGCGCTGTGCGGCGAAAATTTCGTGCAGCTCTCCGGAGAGGATCCGAGCGCAATCGGCTTTAACGCTCTGGGCGGCGTTGGCTGCATCTCGGTGACGGCCAACGTTGCGCCGATGCTTTGCGCGCAATTGCAGGACGCGATTCTGCAGGGCGCGCTCGATACGGCCCGCAAAATCGACGATATGCTCGCGCCGCTGCACAAGGCGATGTTTGCCGAACCGTCGCCGGCGCCCGCGAAGTACGCCTGCTCGCTGCTTGGTCTATGCAGCGAAGAGGTGCGCTTGCCGTTGCTGGCCTGCAGCGACGCCGCCAAGGCGCAAATACGCGCCGCGATGACGCACGCGGAGCTGGTCTGAGCCATGGCCAAGAAGGCAGAGCCCAGCCGCAAGCTCATCGCAGAGAACCGCCGCGCGCGCTTCGACTATGCGATCGAAGACACGCTCGAGGCCGGCATCCAACTCGTCGGCACTGAAGTGAAATCGCTGCGCAACGGACGGGCGAACATCGCCGAAAGCTATGCACACACCGAGCGGGGCGAACTTTGGCTCATCAACGCGACAATACCCGAATACCCACCGGCCGGTCAGTTCAACCACGAACCGCGCCGGCGGCGAAAGCTTCTGGTGCGCGGGCGCGAGTTGAAGCGACTCATGGGCGCGGTCGAGCGTGAAGGCCGGACGCTCGCGCCGCTGAAGCTTTATTTCAACGATCGCGGCATCGCGAAGATCGAGATCGCACTAGCCAAGGGCAAAAAGGCGCACGACAAACGCGCGGCGACCAAGGATCGCGAATGGAAACGTCAGCAATCCCGCCTGCTCAAAGACCGCGGCTGATGCGTTGGCCGCTCGCGCTGGCGCTCATCGCGGTGGCGGCGTGTGCGCCGTCCGATCCCGAGGCGCGCGCGGCGCAGCAATGGAGCGTCTGCGAGGGCGCGGGATACCCCCAGCAGCGTCTGGACGCCTGCTCGGCGGTAATTGCTTCGGCGATGACAGAGCCCGCGCGGAAAGCCGAGGCGCTAGTTTATCGCGGCATGCTGCGCGCGGAGATGGTGCAAGATGCGCGTGCAGCAGCGGACTTCGGACGCGCGCTGCGGATCGACCCCACATTCGTCAACGCTTATCTTGAGCGCGCGCAGCTTCATTTCAATCGTGAGGCCTTTGACGCAGCGATCCTCGACTATGACGCGGTGCTGGATCTACGCCCCGGGCTGGAGAGCGCGGTGTCGATGCGAGACGCCGCGCGCCGTCAACTTGAGGACGGACGGCTGAGTGAAATAGAACTCCTGACCCGGTCGCTCGTCGAGCGGCCGCTTGACGCTTCGCTGTGGAACAGCCGCTGCTGGCTGCGGGCGGTGAGCGGCGAGGAACTCGATCTTGCTTTGATCGACTGCAATGAATCGCTTCGGCTGGACCCGCGCTCGGCCGCCACTTTGGACAGCCGCGGCCTAGTGCAGTTGAAGCGCGGTGAATACGCCTTGGCGATCGCCGATTACAACGCGGCGCTCGCGATAGAACCCGGGCGGGGCCACTTCCTCTTCGGTCGCGGTGCGGCGCGGCTGCGTATGGGCGATGAAGCCGGCGCCAGAGCTGATTTTGCCGCGGCGGAGCGCGCGGAGCCCGGCATCACGCGCATGTATCAGAACTATGGCGTCACGATTTAAAGTTTCGCCAACGCCTTCGCGCGCGTCATCACAGCTTCGAACATGTCGGCGGTGAGTCGCCGCGTCTGCGTGTTGTAGCGCGAGCAATGATAGCTCGAAATCAGGGTCAGCGCGTTCGGCAAGGCCGCTTCAACCCCATGACCGAACTTGGCGGCCGTGGGCTTTAAATCGTGCGCGCGAAGCACGCTTTCGTGCGCGATCGAGCCGAGCGCCATGATCGCGCGCAGCTGCGGCAGCGCTGCAATGCGGGAAGCCAGGAATGGCCGGCACGTTGCTATTTCAGCGGGCGTCGGTTTGTTTTCGGGCGGCGCGCAGCGCACGGCATTGGTGATCATGGCGCCAATGAGCGTGAAGCCGTCACTGGGGTCGGCTCGATACTCCCCTTCCGCCAGCCCCAGTCTTTTGAGCGTGGCGTAGAGCAGATCCCCCGCGTAGTCGCCGGTGAAGGGCCGGCCAGTACGATTGGCGCCGGTGCGTCCTGGCGCCAAGCCCACGATCAGCAGGCGCGCGTCGGGATCGCCGAACGAGGGCGCGGCGCCGTTGAACCAAGTCGGCTCGGCGCGCTTGTTCTGTTCGCGATAGCCGACGAGCCGCGGGCAAAGCGGGCAATCCTTCGGCGCTTCAGGCGGCGCCTCGTTCACCGATCCTCGTCGTCGGCGAAATCATGACGGCTGTCGGCCGCTTTCTCGCGCGGCGGGCGGCCGATCAGGTCAGCGAGATCGACGAGATCGACGAAATTATCCGCCGCGCGGCGGATGTCGTCCGACGCCATCGGCGGGTTGGACTTGATGGTCGACACAACACTCACGCGCACGCCCTTGCGCTGCACCGCTTCGATGGCGGCTCGGAAGTCGCCGTCGCCGGAGAAGAGGAAAGCATGGTCGATGAACGCGGCGGCCTGCAAGAGGTCAATCGCCAGTTCGACATCCATATCGCCTTTGAAGCGGCGCCGGCCGTTTGCATCGACATACTCTTTGGCCGGCTTGGTCACCAGCGTATAGCCGTTATAGTCGAGCCAATCGACGAGCGGACGGATCGGGGAAAAGTCCTGATCTTCGACGAGCGCCGTATAATAATAGGCCCGCACCAGGCGCCCGTGCTTTTTGAACTCTTCGAGCAGCTTGCGATAATCTATATCGAAGGTGAGCCCCTTGGCGGCGGAATACAGATTGGCGCCGTCGATGAAAATGGCGACGCGCTCGTCAGGATGGATCAGCCGGTCCAGCAGGTTCATGAAGTGAAATTCCTTGGCGCGCCCCGCGCTCTAAATGATTTGGTCTCATGCACGCCAGCGCTTTCATCGCCATGGGAACCAACATGCCGTTTAACGGCGCCGAGGGTCCAACGTTGCTGGCGCAAGCTTTGAGCGCAATGCGCGAGGCGGGCTTTATGTTGCGTGCCGCATCCGGCGTGTGGCGAACGCCCGCTTGGCCGCCGGGCGCCGATCAGCCGGACTATTTCAACGCGGTGGTGGAGGTCGACGCCAAGCTGAGTGAGCCGCAAGCGGCGTACGCCCAGATGCGGACCATCGAGGCGCAATTTGGCCGCGCCCGCCGCACCAAGTGGGAGTCCCGCACGCTAGATCTCGATCTGCTCGCCGTTGGCGATCTGCAGGGCGCCTTCGGAGAGATCATACTGCCGCACCCGCACATCCACGAGCGGGCCTTCGTGCTCGCGCCCATGGCCGAGATCGCGCCGGACTGGCGCCACCCGAGCTTGGGACTGGCGGTTTCCGAAATGCTGGCCGCCCTAGACTTGAGCGAAGGTTACCGGAGGGTTAGCGCTTTGAAATTGGACCGCGGGTAGGGCGGCTCACCCTCTTTTCGCACCTGCGGTGGTCCTTCGCATTGCGAAAAACCGCGGAGACCACTAGGTAGGACGACCATTCCTATCCTGTCTGACCTAGAGGAAACACGCCTTGGCTCGCGTTACCGTCGAAGACTGCGTTGATAAGATCCCGAACCGGTTCTCGCTGGTGCTGTTGTCGGCCCACCGTGCGCGCAATATTTCCTCAGGTTCTGAACCACTTGTGGACCGGGATCGGGATAAAGACCCGGTCGTCGCCCTGCGCGAGATCGCCGATTCGGCGGTGACCCCCGAAGAGCTGCGCGACAGCTACGTCATGCTTTACCAGGACGTGCAGCCGGCGACGCAGGCCGAAGACGAGCAGGATCGCCTCGCCCTCGCGGCGCCGGTCGACACCAGCGAAGAGGACGTGCTGCGCGCGCTCCAGCAAGAAGCCGAAGCTCAGCGCGACGAACGGTACTAAGCCATGGCCGGCGGTGACGGCGTCGCCGCCAACGCCCCGGCCGGCAAAAAAGCTGGCGCGGGAGAGGCGCCGCCGCGCACCCGCTATTTGCGTCAGTTCGAGCTGGTCGAACGCATGCGCGCGTACGACCCCTCGCTCGACGAGCATTTGGTCAATCGGGCGTACGTCTACGCGACCGCCAAGCACGGCAGCCAGAAGCGCCATTCGGGCGATCCATACTTCGCGCACCCGATCGAAGTCGCCGGCATTCTGACCGAGTATAAGCTCGATGCGGCGACGATCGTCGCCGGCCTCCTTCACGACACGATCGAGGACACCGAGGCAACGCGCGAAGAGATCGAAAAGAAATTCGGCGACGAGATCGCCGACCTCGTTGAAGGCGTCACCAAGCTTTCGCAGCTTGAAATTCAAAGCGAGGAGAACAAGCAGGCGCAGAACCTGCAGAAATTCATTCTCGCTATGTCGCGCGACGTGCGCGTGCTGATCGTCAAGCTCGCCGACCGCCTGCACAACATGCGCACGCTGACGCACGTGCCCAATCCTGCCAGCCGTCGTCGCATCGCCATGGAGACGCTGGAGATTTACGGCCCGCTGGCGCGGCGCATCGGCATGGAGAAGATGGCGCGCGAACTGGAAAGCCTCGCCTTCCACGAAGCCTTTCTCGATGCGGAGATCGCGATCAATGCGCGCCTTGAGCAGCTCCGTATTGAAAAGGGCGCCAATGTCGCGATCATCATCCAGACCATTATGGAGGTGTTCGAGTTCGCCGGCATCGACGCGCGCGTGTTTGGGCGCGAGAAACAGACCTACTCGATTTGGCGCAAGCTGCAGCGCAAGAGCATGGAATTCGCCGATTTGGCGGACGTCTATGCATTCCGCGTCATCGTCGACAATCCGGACGATTGCTATCGCGCGCTGGGTTTGATTCATCAGACATGGCGCTGCGTGCCCGATCAGGTGGAAGATTATATCTCAAACCCAAAGCCGAACGGGTATCGCTCAATCCACACCATCGTAATCGGGCCTGGCAACGTCCGCGTGGAAATCCAAATCCGCACCGAGCAGATGGATCAGATCGCGGAAAACGGCGTTGCCGCGCACTGGCGCTACAAGAACGAGTCGTACGGCTTCGACGAAGAGCTGGCGGCTTCCGCCGGCCTCGATGCGCGTGAAGCTACGCGTTCACTGCTGGAGATCGCAGAACATGGCGGCGATGCGGGCGAATTTCTCGAGCATGCGAAGCTCGAAATGTACACCGATCACGTCTTCGCCTTCACGCCGAAGGGCGCGCTGATCCCGCTGCCGCAGGGCGCGACGCCGCTCGATTTTGCCTACGCTGTCCACTCCTCGATCGGCGATCGTTGCACCGGCGCGAAAATCAACAGCATCGAGCGGCCGCTGCGCACCGTGCTGCGCAACGGAGATGTGGTGGAAATCGCCGTCGGCGACCGCATTGGGCCGGTGCCCGGATTTGAAGCGCTGACCAAGACGGGCCGCGCCAAGTCCGCGCAGCGGCGCTTGGAGCGTCACGCCAAGCGCGAGCAGTTCGCGCGTCTCGGCCGCGATCTCATCGCCCACGCGCTGCACCGCTACGGACACGAATTGGCGGAGACGGCGCTCCAGCACGCAGCGGAGCATCTGGGCAAGCACGATGAGGAAGAGCTCTTCATCGCCGTCGGCGAAGGCTCGATCAAAGCGAGCGCGGTGGCGGTGGCCGCGTTTCCTGGGCTTGAGGAGAAGGTCCGCAAGGATATGGGCCGCAAGCCCATGGAAGTGGAAAAGGCCAAGCTCTACGTCAAAGGCAGCGATCTGACGCCCGGCGTCGCGCTGCATTTTTCGGAATGCTGTTCGCCCATCCCAGGCGACCGCATTATCGGCGTGCAAATCCCCGGCAAGGGCGTCGTCGTGCATACGATCGATTGCGATCAGCTCGCGCCGTATGAGAACGACGAAAACGTGACCTGGGTCGATCTCGCCTGGACGCCGACAGCGCTTAAGAAAACGCTCGCCACCAGCCGCATCCTAGCCACCGTCGAGAACAAACGCGGCGTGCTGGCGGAGCTGTGCCGCATCATCGCCGAGAACGAGGGCGACATCCTGAATTTGCGACTAGTCAAGCGGACGATCGACTTCTTCGACATGGTGTTCGACGTCGAAGTCGCCGACGCCAAGCACGTGACCAACATCCTCGCCGCCATGCGCACCAGCAAGGCGGTCAAAGAAGTTGAGCGCGTAAAGGGCTAGCGCGTTTGCTCGCCGCCAGTTCGGTGCTAAATCGCGGGCCATGAATCAGGATCAAGTGCTCGACGAATTCCGCGCCGCGGGCGCGCTGCTGGAGGGGCATTTTGTGCTCTCCTCGGGGCTGCACTCGCCGGTGTTCTTCCAGAAGAACGCAGTTTTCATGGACCCGGCGCGGACTGAGCTTTTGTGCCGGGCGTTGGCGCAAAAAGCCGAGGCCGCGTTCGGAAAAATCGATGTGGTCGTGTCCCCGGCGGTGGGCGCAATTATCCCTGGCTATGAGACGGCGCGCCATCTGGGCGCCAAGGCGATGTTCGTCGAGCGCGAGAAAGGCGAATTTCAGTTGCGCCGCGGCTTCGAGATTCTGCCGGGGCAGCGCGTGCTGATGGTGGAGGACGTCGTCACCACCGGGCTCTCATCGCGCGAATGCCTTGATGCGATCCGCGGTCATCCGGGCGAACTTGTTGGCGCTGCGTGCTTGATCGATCGCTCCGGCGGCACGGCTGACATCGGGGCAAAGCTGATCTCGCTCGCTTGCGTGGACGCGCCGGCCTATCCGGCCGATCAATTGCCGCCTGAACTGGCCGCGATTCCGGCGATCAAGCCGGGCTCGCGGGGACTCGCTGCATGACGAAGCGGGTGCGCTTGGGCGTTAACATCGATCACGTCGCGACGATCCGCAACGCGCGCGGCGTGTCGTATCCTGATCCTTCGCGCGCCGCGATCATTGCTTTGGAAGCGGGCGCTGACGGGATTACGGCGCACCTGCGCGAAGATCGCCGGCACATTTCAGATGCGGATATCGCCAACCTCGCCGCAATGCTGCGTGAGCGTGGACGTCCGCTGAATCTTGAAATGGCCGTGACCTCAGAGATGCTAGAGATTGCCTTGAAGCATCGCCCGCTCGCGGTGTGCCTAGTGCCGGAGCGACGCGAGGAGCGCACGACCGAGGGCGGGCTCGACGTGGCGGGCGGCCACAACTGGATCGCGCCATTCGTCGCGAAGCTACGCGACAATGGCAGCCGCGTTTCGCTCTTCATAGGCGCCGATCCGCTGCAGATCGAAGCCGCGAGCCGCACTGGCGCGGAGGTGGTTGAGCTGCACACCGGCGCTTATTGTGACGCCGCGCGCGACGGACACGAGGATAAGGCGGCGGCGATTTTAGAGGCGCTAAAGGCCGGCGCCCGGCAAGCGGCGAGCCTCGGGCTCGAAGTGCATGCAGGGCACGGCATCGACTACGAAACTGTCGAGCCCATCGCCGCCATTCCCGAAGTGGCCGAATTGAACATCGGTCATTTTCTGATCGGTGAGGCGATTTTTACTGGCCTTGCCCAGGCTGTCGGCGAGATGCGCCGCCGCATCGACGCTGGCCGGGCCGGGGCCTAGAAGCGCGCCCCATGATCCTCGGCATCGGTTCGGACATTATCGACATCCGCCGCATCGAGCGGACGCTCGCGCGCTTTGGCGATCGGTTCACCCACCGGATCTACACCGAGACCGAGCGAGCCCGCGCCGAGCGCAAGCCTTTGGAGCGGGCGGCAACCTTCGCCAAGCGCTTCGCGGCCAAGGAAGCCTGCTCTAAGGCCTTGGGTACAGGATTGAAACAAGGGGTTTTTTGGCGCGACATGGGCGTCGCTAATCTGAAAACCGGCCAGCCCACGATCAAGTTGACGGGCGGGGCGGCGGCGCGGCTCGCGTCCATGACGCCGGCGGGCTACACCCCTTACGTCCATGTCACCTTGACCGACGATTTCCCGCTTGCTGTCGCTTACGTCATCATTTCGGCGGAGTCGGCGCCCATAGGCCAAGCGCCGAAAGCTTGAGGTCCATCCGCCTGGATAGGGAAAAGCTTGGCCGCGCCGGGGTGGGCAAGGTCAGTGGAGTTTCGCCAGCGTTCACGAGCGGCTGCAAAGCCCGCCCGGTGGCGCCGGTGTGAAGTGGGATACGAATGAGCATGACATCCACTGGCGAGTCGACGCCCGCGATGAGCGTCTTCTGGGACAATGTGAAGACGATCCTGTACGCGCTGGCGCTGGCGATGGTGCTGCGCTTCACGATTGCGCAGCCGTTCCGCATCCCATCCGGCTCGATGCAACCGACCTTGGCTGTCGGCGATTATATCGTCGTGACCAAATGGTCTTACGGGTACGGGCGCTTTTCGTTCGCGCCGCTCGAAGGCTTGCTTCCGCACGGACGCCTGTTCGGCAGCGAGCCCCAACGCGGCGACGTGGTGGTATTCCGGCCGGCGCCTGAACCGGACCGCGACTTCATCAAGCGCGTGATCGGCATGCCGGGCGACCGCATCCAGATCAACAATGGCGTTCTGCACATCAATGGCGAAGCGGTACAGCGCGAGCGCATCGATGGAACTGATGAGTGTCCCGATCCCAACGTGAGGCTCGGCGAAGTCACGACGTATCGCGAGACGCTGCCGAATGGCGTGAGCTACCTCACGTGCGACAAGGGCATGACCGAACTCGACAGCACACGCGTGTTCGAAGTGCCGGAGGGCCACTACTTCATGATGGGAGACGACAGGGACAATTCGGCCGACAGCCGTGTGCCCTCTGTTGTGGGTTTCGTGCCGTACGACAATCTGGTCGGCCCGGCGCAATTCGTCGTCGTATCGTTCGACAACACCACGTCGCTATTCCGGCCGTGGACGCTGTTCACCGGCTTCCGCGGCGATCGCTTCCTGAAGGCGGTGGAGTGAGCGCCGGCCGATGAGCGGGCCGCGCAAGCAGGACGTCCGCTTCTCTGAATTGGAAGCGCGCATCGGCTACACGTTCGATGACGGAGAGCTTCTGCGCGAGGCGCTGACGCACGCGAGCGTACTCGAGGGCGCGCGCAAGGGCCGCTCATACGATCGCTTGGAATTTCTTGGCGACCGCGTGCTTGGTCTCATCGTCGCCGAGCGGCTGCTTGCGCAGCACAAGATAGAAAACGAAGGCGAGCTTGCGCCGCGTTACAATGCGCTGGTGAACCGGCACGCCTGCGCTCGCGCCGCCCGCGCCGCAGCCTTGGGAGACGCGGTGATCCTCTCCCCTTCGGAGGACTCAAGTGGCGGGCGCGGCAAAGAGGCCATTCTCGCCGACATTTGCGAGTCCGTGATCGCCGCGCTCTATCTGGATGGCGGCATGGATGAGGCGCGGGCCTTCGTAATGCGCTTCTGGGGCGACGCCTTTGCAGCAGGGGAAACCATTCCGCGCGATGCGAAAACCGTGTTGCAGGAGTGGGCGGCGGCGCAGAAACGTGGTTTGAGCTATGCCGTGATTGAACAGACCGGTCCTGAGCACGCGCCGCATTTTGTCATTGAAGCGCGGATCGACGGCTTGCCCGCAACGCGCGGCGAGGGCAGTTCCAAGCGCGACGCGCAGCGCGCGGCCGCTGCCGCATTCCTGAAAGCGCAGGGCGTCCATGGCTGAACAACGATGCGCCGTCGTCGCTGTTTTGGGCGCGCCGAACGCGGGCAAGTCCACGCTCGTGAACACGCTGGTCGGTGCAAAGGTTGCGGCGGTGACGCAGAAGGTGCAGACGACGCGTGCGCTCGTGCGCGGCATCGCCATGCACGACGCCGCCCAGCTCATCTTGATCGACACGCCGGGCGTATTTGCACCCAAGAAGCGCTTAGAGCGGGCGATGGTGGCCGCGGCCTGGAGCGCGCTAGAAGGCGCCGACGCAATCATCCATGTCGTCGACGCCGCCGCCCATGTGGGCACGGATAAACGCAGCGCCGACGCGCGCTCGATTGAGGATTCCGAGACGATTGCGGCGAAGCTAAAGCAGATGGATCTCGCCTCGATCCTCGTGCTCAACAAGGTCGATGTCGTGTCTCGTCCGGAGCTGCTGGCGATCACGACTAAGCTTGTCGAACAGGGCCTCTACACCGACGTGTTCATGATCTCCGCCAAAAAAGGCGATGGCGTCGCGGATATCGCGCGCGTGCTAACCGAACGCGCGCCGGTGGGCCCGTGGCTCTTCCCGGAAGATCAAATCATGGACGCGCCGGCGCGCGTACTGGCCGCCGAGATCACCCGTGAAAAAGCGTTTTTGCGGCTGCACGAGGAGCTGCCGTACGAATTGACGGTAGAAACCGAGACCTGGGAGGAGCGCAAGGACGGCTCCGCAAAGATCGATCAAATTCTCTACGTCGCACGCGAAAGTCAGCGCAAAATCGCCATCGGCGCCAAGGGCCAAACCATCAAGACGATCGGTGAACTCGCGCGCAAGGACATGGAGGCGGCGTTCGATCGCCGCATCCACCTCTTCCTGCACGTGAAGGTGCGCGAAGGTTTGACCGAAGAGCGCGCGCTCTATCAACGGCTGGGGCTAGATTACGAAGCGTGATTCATGGAATGGGTTGACGACGCTATCGTGCTGGGTGCGCGCCCGTTCGGTGAGGGCAAGCTTGTCGCCGAAGTTTTCGCGCGTGAACATGGCCGCTACGGCGGCGTCGTGCATGCGGGGCGCAAATCGCAGCCGATGCTGCAATCTGGCAATCTCGTGCATGCAGGCTGGAAGGCGCGGCTAAGCGAGCAGCTTGGTTTCTACAACCCGCTTGAGTTGGTGGAGCCGCACGCGACGCGGTTGCTCGACGATCCGGCGGCGCTCGCAGGGCTCTCATCGGCGGTGTCGCTGATCCGCGGCGCAACGCCTGAGCGGCAGGCTTATCCCCAACTCTATGACGCATTGATTGTGCTGATCGAAGCGATGCCGCAGACGGAGATTTGGCCCGCGCTTTACACGCGCTTCGAGCTGGGGCTGCTGAGCGCGCTCGGTTACGGGCTCGATCTTTCGCGCTGTGCGGTGACCGGCCAGACCGAGAACCTCGCCTGGGTCAGCCCGCGCACCGGCCGCGCCGCCACCTATGAGGCCGGCGCGCCGCACGCGGATGTGTTGTTGCGGTTGCCGCCGTTCCTGCTCGATGCAGAGGCGGAATTAAAGTCCGGAGACGTTGCAGACGCTTTTGCGCTTGCCGGTCACTTCCTGGAGCGCCGCGTGTTCGAACACAAAGGCGAAGGCGTCCCCGAATCCCGCCGCCGGCTGATTGAGCGATTGGGATTTGCAGGGCGGCTCTAGGCGCCAGCATATCTGGCGTTTGCGGGCGATTCCTGACACCTGACACACGACACCTGACACTTGGAAGCTAGAATGGCTGACGACATCACCCGGACGCCGGAAGAAGGCGGCCGCATTGTGGATGAGCCGATCGGCGAAGCGCTGGCAAAGCGCTATCTCGCCTATGCGCTCTCCACCATCACCAGCCGCGCGCTGCCGGATGTGCGCGATGGCTTGAAGCCGGTGCATCGGCGCGTGCTTTACGCCATGCGGCGGCTCAATCTCGGACCCGACGCTGCGTTCCGCAAATCGGCGAAAGTGGTCGGTGATGTGATGGGCGATTTTCACCCACACGGCGACCAATCGATTTACGACGCGCTGGTGCGCCTCGCGCAGGATTTCAACTCGCGCTACCCGCTGATCGACGGCCAAGGCAATTTCGGCAACATCGACGGCGATAACCCCGCCGCCATGCGCTACACTGAAAGCCGCATGACCAAAGCAGCCGAAGCGCTGCTTGAGGGCATCGACGACGACGCTGTCGATTTCCGCCCGAGTTACGATGGCTCGAAGGAAGAGCCGGTTGTGCTGCCGGCGGCGTTTCCCAACCTGCTCGCCAACGGCTCGTCCGGTATCGCCGTCGGCATGGCGACGAACATTCCCCCGCACAACGTGGCCGAACTGATCGATGGCGCCCTAGCGTTGATCGAAAATCCGAAGGCGACGACGGACGAATTGCTGAAACTGATACCTGGGCCGGACTTCCCCACCGGCGGCATCGTCGTCGAGCCGCCTGAAAGCATCCGCGAGGCTTATGAGACCGGCCGCGGCGGATTCCGCGTGCGTGCGCGCTGGCAAACCGAAGATCTTGGCCGCGGCATGTGGCGCATCGTCGTCACCGAGATTCCGCATCTGGTGCAAAAGTCGAAGCTGGTCGAGGCGCTGGCGGCGGTCATCGAAAGCAAGAAGGCGCCGATGTTGGGCGATGTGCGTGACGAAAGCGCCGAGGAGATGCGCCTGGTGCTGGAGCCGAAGGCGCGCACGGTCGAGCCCGCCGTGCTGATGGAGAGCTTGTTCAAGCTCACCCAGCTGGAAGTGCGCATTAGCCTCAACATGAACGTGCTGGACGCCGACGGCGCGCCGCGTGTCATGAACCTGAAAGAGGTGCTGCGCGCCTTTCTCGACCACCGCCGCGACGTACTGCAGCGCCGCACGGCGCACCGTTTGGAAAAGATCGCTTCGCGGCTAGACGTGCTGGCAGGCTTGCTGATCGTCTTTCTCAACCTCGACGAAGTTATCCGCATCATTCGCAACGAGGACGATGCGAAGGCCAAGCTGATCGCGCGCTTCACGCTGAACGACGTGCAAGCCGAATCCATTCTCAACACGCGGCTGCGCCAATTGCGCAAGCTCGAAGAGATGGAAATTCGCCGCGAGGATGCGGCGTTGCGCGAAGAGCAGAAGGAGCTGCAAGGGCTGCTCGAAGATACGCGCAAGCAGTGGCGCAAGATCGGCGCTGAGCTGAAGGAAACGCGCAAATTGTTCGGCCCGGGTACGGCTTGGGGCAAGCGCCGCACCGAACTCGGCGAGGCCGCTGAAGTGGCGGAGATCGACGTTGAAGCGTTCGTCGCGCGCGAGCCGGTAACTGTGATCCTTTCAGAGAAGGGCTGGATCCGCGCGCTCAAGGGCCACAGCGATCTCTCGAACCTCACCTTTAAAGAAGGCGACCACGCCCAGCACATCGTCCGTTGCGAAACGACGGACAAGCTGTTGCTGTTCGCCTCCGACGGCCGGGCCTTCACGCTCGACGCGCACAAGCTGCCGGGCGGGCGCGGGCACGGCGAACCCATCCGCCTCTCCATCGAGCTTGGCGACATAGATGAGGCTGTGGCGCTATTTAAGTACGAAGCCGGCGCCAAGCGCGTCGTTGCGAGCCATGAGGGCTACGGCTTCGTCGTCAGCGAAGACGAGATGCTGGCGACCAAGCGCTCGGGCAAGCAGATACTGAACGGCCGCGCCATGCAGGCGGCGAAGGTGACGGGCGACCAAGTCGCGGTCATTGGCGAGCGCAAGAAGCTCCTCGTGTTCCCGTTGGATGAGTTGCCGGAGATGACGCGCGGCAAGGGCGTGAAGCTGCAGAGCTATCACGACCGCGGCCTGGCGGACGCGAAAGTGTTCGACAAGAACGAGGGCCTCACCTGGGAAGATTCCGCCGGCCGCGTCCGCGCCGTGCCCGAATGGAAAGAGTATCGCGGCAAGCGCGGCTCAGCCGGCAAAGTGGCGCCAAAGGGCTTTTCGCGCTCGGGACGGTTCAGCGACGTGATTGGATAGCGCTTCTGAGCAAGTTCCGCTAAGAGTGGCGCGAACTTCACGGAAGGGTTCCTATGACCTTGATTATCATCCTGATCGTCATCGCCGTTATCGCGGCGCTTTTGATAGGCATCTACAACCGGCTCGTCGCGCTCCGGCAGAACTGCAATCAGGCTTTCGCCGATGTCGATGTGCAGCTGAAGCAGCGCCACGACCTGATCCCGAACCTGGTCGAGACCGTGAAGGGCTACGCCGCGCACGAAGCCGGCACGCTTGAAGCCGTGATCCAGGCGCGCAACGCCGCCGTGAGCGCCGAACGCACCGGCGATCCAAAAGCCATGGGCGCCGCGGAAGGCATATTGGGCCAGGCGCTCGGGCGCTTGATCGCGCTGTCGGAAGCCTATCCCGACCTCAAGGCCAACACGAACTTCCAGCAATTGCAGGCCGAGCTTTCAGATATCGAAAACAAGCTCGCCGCCGCGCGCCGCTTCTTCAACAACGCCGTTGGCGAATACAACACTGCGCGCGAGCAATTCCCGGCGGTGATCTTCGCCGGCATGTTCGGCTTCGGACCGCGTGACTTCTTCGACGTCGGTGAAGAGACCCGCGCCAGCATGGACGCGGCCCCCCCGCAGGTGAAGTTCAGCTAGGGGCGCGCTCGTGGGCGCCGCTTACGGCCTCCAGACCCACATCTGGAACAACAATTGGAAAACCGTGCTCTTGATGGCCGGTTTTCCAGTTTTGTTGATCCTGCTGACCTACGCGCTGTTTCTGCTGTATGCGGGGTTTTCCGGCGCGACAGCGGGGATGGATCCCGTCGCTGGCCCGTTCCTGTGGGCCGCCGATGCGTTGGCCCAGGCTTGGCCGTTTGCGCTGATCGGCGCGGCCGTGTGGTTCGCGATCGCCTACTTCTTTTACCAAGGCATCATCGACGCCGCGACGGGCGCCAAGAAGGTCGACCGCCGCGCCGAGCCAAAGCTCTACAATTTGCTCGAAAACCTTTGCATATCGCGGGGCATTACCATGCCCGCGCTGCGGATCATGGAAACCGATGCGCTGAACGCGTTCGCGACCGGGCTCCACAAAGGCCAGTACTCGATCACGGTCACGCGCGGGCTGATGAATGCCCTCTCTGACGAAGAGCTAGAGGCGGTGCTAGCGCACGAGCTGACGCACATCCGCAACGCCGATGTTCGGCTGCTCGTGATTGCAGTGGTGTTCGTCGGCATCTTCTCTTTCGTCGGAGAGATGGCGTTTCGCTCGATGCGGTTTGGCATCCCCTCAGGTGGCGGCTCCCGCCGTTCGTCGGGGGGCCGCGATTCCGGCGGCGGCGCCCTGATTGCCATCGTGGTTGCGTTGGCGATTATCGCCATCGCTTATGCGCTCGCCATCGTCATTCGTTTTTCGCTGTCGCGGCGGCGCGAATATCTGGCCGATGCCGGCGCGGTGGAACTGACCAAAAATCCCGACGCCATGATCTCCGCACTGCAGAAGATTTCCGGCAATGCGAGCGTCGATGCGCCATCGGAGGTGCGCGAGATGTTCATCGAGAATCCGCACTCCGACTTCGCCAGCGTTTTTGCGACGCACCCGCCAATCGCCAAGCGCATCGAGGCGCTCGCGAAGTTCGCCGGCGGCCGCATCGCCATGCCTACCGCGCCGGCAGAAGCGCCGGTGGGCGCCAAGACCGGTCCGTGGGGATAAAAAAAGGGGCGCGACCGTTAAGTCGCGCCCTAGGCTATGGAGTGCTTCGGAACGTCAGTTCCAATTCCAATTCCAGTTCCAATGGGTGATGAAGTCGCGGACGACGATGTAGCTTTGCTCCATCAGCAGGCGGGCTTCGGGCACGTACATCCAGGCAAACCACGCCGCCACGGCGACCAACACCAACACCACGAAATCGTCGGCGCCGCCGGACGCACGCCGCCCGCTAAGGGTGGCGTAAGAGGTGCGGCGCAGAGCGGCGAAGGGCGACGACAGCGCCGCATACGCGATGCAGATGACGACGATGGTCAGCCAATTCGGAATATCCGGCGGCGACACCCAGCCCAGGATCGCGCCGGTCGTCAAAAATGAGAACAGCGCGACCAGAAACGCGATCAGCATCGCCGCTGTAATCACGCTGAAGACGAACGCGAACAGCCCGGCGAACATACGCTCGACATAGCCCACGGGCTTGGCCGGCGGCGCGGCGCTGGCGGGGCCGCTCCACGAATTGAAACTGGCGTTCCAGGAGCGCTGCTGCTCGCGCCATTGGCGCCGCCAAGCGTGTTGTTCGCTGCGCCAGCTCTGGGCGTTATCGTCCGCGAACTTGCCGTACTCGCGCTTGGCGCGATCGATGATTTCCTGCGCGTTGAACGGCACGCCGTGCGCTGCGGCCCATTCCTCGCTCGTGTGCGCCGAAGGGATGGCGAACATCAAGATGATGTAGACCAAGATGCCAAAGCCCGACGTGAACAGCGCGGTGAGGATGAAGAGAAGCCGGATGACGTTCGCGTCGAGGTCGAAATAAGCGCCGATGCCGGAGCACACGCCGGAAATCACCGCGCGGTCCTTCACGCGATAAAGGCGCCTGCGCGGCGGTTCGGAAGCGCCGCCAGCGCTGTCAGCGCGCGGCGCGTCGCCATCTGCGCCGGCCGCGCCTTCGACCGGGCCCATTTCGCCGAGAATGCGGTTCATCTCTTCGCGCGAGATCACGGTCTTGCTGGCTGAGAGAAAGCCGCTGCATTTATCGGCGATGGCCTGCTCCAGGTCGCGGATGATTTCGGCTTTGTCGGGGTTGTCCGCGAGCGCGACCTGCGCCCGCTCCATGTAGGCCCGCAGCGCGTCGTAAGCCGGTTCTTCCAGCTGATACGAGTTGCCGTTGAGATTGATCGTGACGACGCGTTCCATGTTCTATCGCCCTAGGCCTTCGAGGGTGGTGGTGAGGTGGCGCCAATAGGCGGCGAGTTCTTCGAGCCGCCCGGCGCCTTTGTCGGTGAGTTGGTAGTATTTGCGCGGCGGCCCTTGTCCGCTTTCGACCCATTGGTAATCGACCAACTCCTCACGCCGGAGCTTAGAGAGGAGGGGGTAGAGGGTGCCCTCCTGGGTCGCGAACGGGGTCGGCGCCAGCGTCGCCAAAATGTCGCCGACGTACACCGTGCGCCCCGACACGATGGTCAGGATCGCGAACTCCAAAAGCCCCTTTCGAAGGCCGGCAAATTGTTCGTCTGGGTTCGACATAAGCTACCTTGTGATTCCAAGGTATAGTCATGTCGAAAGGAAATCAACCCAGACAAGGGCGATTTCACACCGTTTCGATGTCAGACGCCTGAATGGAGAGGGCGTTTTTGCGCGGACGCAGTCCGTGGAGGCGGTTCTCGAAGGCAAAGCCACGCCACGGTGGGGCGGGCATGATCGGTCGGCGATTGTCAGTGGAGCATGGCGCCCACCAGTGCTGAATAATGCTGGCGCCGACGATCAGCACCGGCACCGCCACCACTGCGCCGACGACGCCCCAAATCCAGGCGCCGAACACGATCGCCAGGAAAACCGACAGCGGGTTCAGCACGACCCTTTTGGCGACGAAGTGCGGCGTCACCAATTGTCCCTCGATAAAATTCAGCGCCCAGATCACAAGCGCCGGCGTCACCGCTTCCCAGAAGGTCGTGTATGTCAGCGCGCCGACCAAAAGCGCGAGGAGCTGCATCGCCGCCGGGCCGATGAAGGGGATAAAATTCGCCGCTGCAATGGCGACGCCCCACAGCCACGGGTTAGGAAAGCCAATGAGATAAAGCCCCAGCGCGCAGGCCGCGCCGACGCCGCAGCTGGTGAGTGAAATAGCGAGCAGATAGGTCGAGATCCGCGACTTGATGTCGTTGAACATCGCGATCAGCCGCTTGCGCGTCGAATGCGCCGAAGCCATCGCGATAATGATCAGTTTCATCCGCCGCCGCTGTGCGAGCAGGAAAAATGTCAGCAACAGCGCCGCCACCATTTGCGCCGCCACTTTGGCCACGCTTGTCAGCGCGATCGTCAGCGGTGTCGCTTGCTGCACCACGATTGGCTCGGCGCCGGTCGAAACGCCAGCTTGCTGCGTTGCGGCTTGAATTTCTTCGGACGCTCGTTCTAGGCCCGCCATCGCCGTACGCAGGCCGGATATTCTCTGCTCCAGCAACTGCACGCTGCGCGGGAGCCGCTCCGATAGCACCGCTAGCTCAGGGAGCAGCATCATGATCAGCCCTCCCATCAGGCCGACAAGGGCGACCGTGATCAGGCCTGCCGAAATGGTCGGCGAAATGCGCCGCTCCAGCGTGCGCGCCACGGGGGAAAGGATGATCGCCAGCAGAAAAGCCGCCGCGATCGGGATCAGGAATTCCCGCGCCGCGTAGATTGTGAACCCGGCGGCGATCGTCGTCATGGCCACGAGGCAGAAGCCAATCAGCCTCAACGCGCCGACCATGAACGTCGTGCGGGCTGGCGCGTCAGGAGTCGCGAACATCAGTGTCGCGCTTGGATTGATGGGCTCAATCGGGGTCATGCCGCTGCATCAACTGAGACCATGGAACCCGGTTCCCTAACCGTGACTCGGGCCGCAATGTTTCTCTGCGCCGCCGTTAGAGCCCGTGATTGTCCGGCAAGGGCGGCGCTTCGCGCAGCAGCGTGATGGCGATGCGGCGGTTGCCCGGCAGGGTCGGATCGTCGGCGAACATGGGCTCGCTGTCGGCGCGACCGGCAACTTCGTAGATTCGCTCGGATGGGATGCCTTGCGTCGCCAAAATCCGGCGCGCCTCGTTGGCGCGTGCGGCCGAAAGTTCGAAGTTTGTAGCGTAGCGTCCGCCGGGGGCGGAGCCGTCGGTGTGGCCGGAGATCGTGATCCGGTTAGGCAGTTGCGCGACGACGGTTGAGATCGCCACCAGCAGCCGCCGCGCCCGCTCGTTTGGCCGCGCGTCGCCGGCATTGAACATCGAGCGGCCTTCCTGATCCACGATTTGAATCCGCAGGCCTTCCGGCGTCTGCTCGACGATGACGTTGCGTGAGAGTTCTGCGACATCCGGCATGTCTTGCATTGCCTGGCGGATGGCGATCTCGGCGCGCGAGAATTCGGCGGTTTCGCGCAAGGTGCGGGCGCGGGTTAGGCTGTCCTCGTTGGGCGCTTGCTGGCCGCCGGCTTCGGTTTGGCTCTGGGCGCGGTTCTCGTCGGCAGCGTTGGACGTATATTGCGGCTCGGAGGCTGCCGCCACGGGCGCCGAGTGCCCATGTCTTACGCCTTCCTCGGCGAAGCTGGTGCCTTCGAGCAGCCCACCCGCGCCGGAGGAGACCCGGCTGACGCTCGCCGGCGCGAAAAACTCGGCGATACCGCGCCGCTGTTCAGGACTTGTCGTATTGATCAGCCACATCAGCAGAAAGAAGGCCATCATGGCTGTCACGAAGTCGGCGTACGCGACCTTCCAGGCGCCGCCGTGGTGACCACCGCCGCTGACCTTCTTGATCTTCTTGATGATGATGGGGCGTTGATTGGTCGCAGAGGTCATTGTCCGTCCGTTCCGGCGGAGAGGGCGCGACATTCGCCGAACAGCGTTAAGATCGCGTTGAGGAACGGTTGGAGTGTGAATGGACGTCGAGCCTGAACAGGCGTTTCGCCGCGCGATGAGCGCCTTCGCCACCGGCGTCACGATCGTGTCGGCGGCGCGCGAGGATGGCCGCATGTCGGGCATGACCGTCAATTCGATCACATCGGTGTCGCTCGCGCCCAGATTGCTGCTTTGGTGCCTCGGCGATCAGTCCGAGCGCTATGACGTCTTTGCCAATGCCGAGCACTGGGGCATCACCATATTGAGCGCTGAGGAGGAGAGCCTCGCCGTCCGCTTCGCGCGGCCGGAACGTGAAAGCATTGAGAGCGGCGAAGCCGAATTGTTTGCAGGCGCGCCGGTGCTGCGCGCGGGTGTGGCGCAATTTGCCTGCCGCACCCATGATAGACGCGTTGCAGGCGACCATCTCATTATCATCGGCGAAGTGACCGACTTCCGCGTGAAGCCGGGCTCTGCGCTGACCTTCTATCGCGGCCGATACGGCCGCGCCGACGATCCGAGGAGCACGTGATGGCGAAGACCGCGTTCATTGGGCTTGGCGTGATGGGCGCGCCGATGGCTGGGCATTTGTCCAGCGCCGGCCACGACGTCGCCGTTTATAACCGCAGCGAAGATAAGGCGCGCGACTGGGCGCAGAAGCACAAGGGCCGCACCTACAGCTCCATCGAAAACGCCGCGCTAGGCGCCGACATTGTCTTCTCATGCGTCGGCAACGACCGCGATCTGCGCGAAGTGTTCGACGCCGCCGCCTCGACGATGCGCAAGGGCGCCATTTTCGTCGATCACACCACCGCCTCGGCCGAGATCGCGCGCGAACTCGCAGGCAAGGCGGAGGAGCGGGGCTTCGGCTTTCTAGACGCGCCAGTCTCCGGCGGCCAAGCCGGGGCCGAGTCCGGTAAGCTCACGGTGATGGCTGGCGGCGCGCCCAGTGATTTCGCTGAGGCTCAGCCAATCATGGCCGCGTACGCCGCCAACATGACTCTGGTTGGGCCGGCCGGCTCGGGCCAGCTCGCCAAGATGGTAAACCAGATCTGCATCGCGGGCGTGCTTCAGGGGCTCGCGGAAGGGCTCCACTTCGCCAAGCGCGCCGATCTCGACGTCGACAAGGTGATCGCCGCCATCTCTAAAGGCGCAGCGCAGAGTTGGCAGATGGAAAACCGCAGCAAGTCGATGGTTGAAGGCCGCTTCGACTTCGGCTTCGCCGTCGATTGGATGCGCAAGGATCTCGGCCTCGTCCTCGATGAAGCGCAGCGCAACGGCGCCAAGCTCGAGCTCACAGAGCTCGTGAACGAGTATTACGCCGACGTGCAGGCGATGGGCGGCAAGAGGTGGGACACGTCCAGCCTGATCGCGCGCCTGGAGCGGCCGCAGCGTTAGCGTGCGTTCACCATGAAGCGCACGTTGTCTTGCATGCGCTTTCAGCCTCTTTTAAGCGGCATGCGTTAGCTTTGGCGTCTTCGTTGGGCGCCGGAGCGCGGCATGAGCATGAAGAACTGGACCGTCTGCCTCATCGAACCCAATAAGTTCGAAGGGCAGATCATGTTGGATTTGCTGCGCAACGCCGGCGTCGACAAGGTGCGCGTGTTCACCAACGCCGACGAGGCGATGGATGCTTTGAAAATCTACAAAGCCAATATCATCGTCGCCTCGTTCGAGCTTCCCGGCTCTGACGGTGCGCTCTGGACCCGCGCTTTGCGCCGCAATCACGGTCTCGCCGACCGTCATGCCGCGGTTTTCATCACCTCCGGCGCGTTCTCGCGCGCGATGGCGGAAGAATGCCGTCACGCCGGCGCAAATGCGCTCATCGGCAAACCGATCTCCACCAAGGTGCTGCTGGCGACCATCAACAAGGTGCTTGGCAGCCCGCGTCCATTCATCGATGCTGAAGGCTATGTCGGGCCGTGCCGGCGGGCTGGCATCGTGACTGCGGGCGCGCCGAAAAAGCGTCGCTGCGCCGACAGCTCGGCTGCCGAGGCGAAGGGCCACGTCGATATGTTGCAGCTGTCTGTGCGGACGCTCGGCGCTGCGACCGCCCAGTTTTTAACTGATCCCAACAAAAAGCGCGATTGCGAGACCGCTCTGCGCGCCGTGCAGGGTTACGCTGTCAATGCCGGTGACGGCCCGCTCATGCGCACCTGCGCAGCCTTCGCGCTGCAGCTCACCGCCGCGCGAATGCAGCCCCCCGCCGCAGCGAAGGCGGCGTTCGAGGCGTGCGTGGCGGGCGTGACGAGATTGTCGGCCGCTTCGGCTGAGAGCGCCCAAGCGCGTGAAGCGGTGGCCGAGGGCGTACGCCACGCCGTCGCCAAGGCGGCGATTCAACGCGCCGCATAAGCAGCGCTTAGCCCAACAGCTCAGCGGCTTTCGCCGCAAAATAGGTGACGACGCCGTCCGCCCCCGCTCGTTTGAACGCCGTCAGCGTCTCCAGCACGATGCGGTCTTCTTCCACCCAGCCGTTAGCGACGGCGGCTTTGATCATCGCGTATTCCCCCGACACCTGAAACGCATAAGTCGGAAGCCCGAACTCAGCCTTCACGCGCGAGACGATATCGAGATAAGCGATGCCCGGTTTCACCAGCAGCATGTCGGCGCCTTCAGAGACATCCAACGCCACCTCGCGCATCGCTTCGTCTGTGTTGCCGAAGTCCATTTGATAGGTGCGCTTGTCGCCCGTGAGCGCCTTGGCTGAGCCGATCGCTTCGCGGTAGGGGCCATAAAACGCCGACGCGTACTTCGCCGCGTAGGACATGATCATCGCGTCCTGATGGCCCTCGGCGTCGAGCGCGCTGCGGATCGCGCCGACGCGCCCATCCATCATGTCGGAGGGCGCGACGATGTCGGCGCCGGCCCTGACTTGGATCAAGGCCTGCTCAGTCAGCACCTTCACGGTTTCATCGTTGAGGATGCGCCCCTCATGCAGGAGGCCGTCATGGCCATGATCGGTGAAGGGATCGAGCGCCACGTCCACCATCAGCCCCACCTCCGGCGCCGCGTCCTTCATCGCGCGCACGGCGGTGCAGACAAGGCCCTCCGGATTGAGCGCCTCGCGCCCACTGGAGTCCTTCTTCGCGCCGTCGATGTAAGGGAAGATCGCGATCGCCGGGATTCCGAGTTTCGACGCTCGCTTGGCCGCGGCGGCGGCGGCGCGCACCGAAAGGCGCGCCACGCCCGGCATGGCCGCGACCGGCACTTCATCGTCTGCGCCGTCATGAATAATGATCGACCAGATCAGATCGTCCCGGCAGAGCCGGTGTTCGCGCGTGAGCCGGCGCACCCAATCGCTTTGGCGCAGACGGCGCGGCCGGGCCGCCGGATAGCTTGCAGTGTATTTCATGCGAGTCGTTCGCAACTCCGCGCACCTACATGCGCTTTAGCGCCCCAGTTACCTTGTCGGCAGTTTCTATCCTATAACACGCGCGTCCGCAGGAGCTTGCGGCGAAAGGCCAAACACCAGTGAGAGAAGAGGACAAAAAAGTCTTCGAGAGCGCCGTCGCCAGCATCCGCGACGAGGGGCGCTACCGTGTGTTCGCCGACATCATGCGCGAGCGCGGCCGTTTCCCGCACGCACGCCTGCGCCTGGAAGACGGCGCCTACCGCGACATCGTGGTGTGGTGCTCGAACGACTATCTGGGGCAGGGACAGAGTCCCGAAGTGCTCGACGCCGCCCACGCCGCCCTGGACAAGGTGGGCGCCGGCGCTGGCGGCACGCGCAACATCTCCGGCACCACGAGCTACCACGTCGATCTCGAACTTGAACTCGCTAAGCTGCACGGCAAAGAAGGCGCGTTGCTGTTCACGTCGGGCTACGTTTCGAACGATGCAACGTTATCGACTCTGGCCAAACTGTTTCCCGACCTCTGGATATTTTCCGACGAGCAAAATCACGCCTCGATGATCGAGGGCATTTGCCGCGCCAAATGCGAGCGCCGCATCTTCCGGCACAACGATATCCAGCACCTTGAAGCGCTGATCAACGAGGCGCCGGCCAATGCGCCCAAGCTGATCGCGTTCGAGAGCGTCTATTCGATGGACGGCGACACCGCGCCGATCGAAGCGATCTGCGACATCGCCCAGGCTTATGGTGCGATGACGTATCTCGACGAGGTGCACGGCGTCGGCCTCTACGGCCCGACCGGCGGCGGCGTCGCCGAGCGTGACGGTGTGATGCACCGCGTCGATTTCATTGAAGGCACGTTGGCGAAAGCGTTCGGCACGATGGGCGGTTACGTAACCGGGCCGGCGTCTGCAATCGATGCCATCCGCTCCACCGCCTCGGGCTTCATTTTCACCACCTCACTGGCGCCCTCGATCGCCGCGGCCGCGCTTGAGAGCGTGCGGATCGTGCGTGAATGCCCGCACTTGCGGGATCGCTTGCAGGAGCGCTCCGAGCGCCTCAAGGAGCTGCTGCGCGAAGCCGGCATCCCGGTGATGTCGGAATCCACTACGCATATCGTGCCGGTGCTGGTGGGTGACGCGGCGCGCTGCAAGAAGATTTCGGACATTCTGCTGAATGATTACGGAATCTACGTGCAGCCCATCAACTACCCGACGGTGCCGCGCGGCACTGAGCGGCTGCGCCTCACGCCGAGCCCGTTCCACGACGACGAACTGATGGATCGTCTCCTTGAGTCGATGAAAGCCGTGTGGGCGATGTGCCCCGTGCACGTGCCGGCGTGAGCGGGGAGGCCGGCCGCGAAGTCATCTTCGAGGTCACGCGTATTGGCGACGCTCAGCGTGTCGCCGCCATCGACACAGCTACAGGCGTCGAAGTTGTTGTGCAGGCGCCCGCAAGTGCGGCCTTGGCAGATGTTCGCGCCTTGGCGCTGCGCAAGCTCGAACGGGCATTGAAGGCCGAGAGCGAGAACACATCGCCGCCGCCGCCGCGACCCGGCAAGTTGGTTTGACCGCTCAGTCTTTGCGCCGGACGCCTTTGCCGAGGCCGATCTTCTTGGCGAATTCAGAACGGCGCGCGGCGTAGGACGGCGCGACCATCGGATAGTCCGGCGGCAGTCCCCAGCGTTTGCGGTACTCGTCGGGTGACATCTTGTAAGTCGAGCGCAAGTAACGCTTCAGCATCTTCAGTTTTTTGCCGTCTTCCAGGCAGATGATGTAGTCGCTCTGCACAGATTTGTTGATCGGCGTCGCGGGCTTGGGGCGCTCCGTCGGCCGATTGGCGTCGGCGCCTGTCAGCCCAGACAAAGTGCGGTGCACGGTGCGGATCAGATCGCCCAGTTCTTCAGATGACACTTTATTGTTGGCCACAAAGGCCGCGACAATGTCGGTGGTCATCCGCAAGGCTTCGGCGTCTTCGCTCGGCGCGACTTCGTCTTCATCTCGCATGAACCGCGCCTTTTGCGTAACGAATACAACGCATTCTGGTTCGTATAGGCGCGATGTCATAGCATCTGCAAGTATTACTCACGGCCTAGCGTGCGTGAGCTTGGTTTTCTACAGTTGATACGCCAATTCGGCGAACCGAAACGCCCGGCTTTGCTTACGCGGGAGCGGCGAACTATGTTTGGGGAGATTCCAACACCACAAGTTGTGGACGAGGTTCTACATGACTCAGGCTGCCGGGCGCGCCGCCGAACGCGATCGCTTTTTCGAAGCTTCACTCGAACGCGCCGATCCAGATATTTTCAGTTCGGCCAGCGCCGAACTCAACCGCCAGCAGCGCCAGCTTGAGCTGATCGCTTCGGAGAACATCGTCTCGCGCGCAGTGCTAGAGGCGCAAGGCTCGGTGCTCACCAACAAGTACGCCGAGGGATACCCCGGCCGGCGCTATTATGGGGGCTGCGAGTTTGTCGATGAGGTCGAGCGTCTGGCGATCGAGCGCGCCAAGCGCCTGTTCGATTGCAAGTTCGCCAACGTGCAGCCCCATTCCGGCGCCAACGCGAACCAGGCGGTGTTTTTTGCGCTGCTGAACCCGGGCGACAAGTTCTTGGGCATGGACCTCGCTTGCGGCGGACACCTGACGCACGGCTCGCCGGTGAACATTTCCGGCAAGTGGTTTCAGCCCGTCGCTTACGGGGTGCGCGAAGACAATCATCTGATCGACTATGATCAAGTGGCCGAAATCGCCCGCCGCGAGCGCCCGAAACTTATCCTCGCCGGCGCCTCAGCGTATTCACGGCAGATCGATTTCGCGCGCTTTCGTCAGATCGCCGATGAAGTCGGCGCGATCTTGATGGTGGACATGGCGCACTATGCGGGCCTCATCGCCGGCGGCGTTTATCCTTCGCCATTGCCGCACGCGCATGTCGTCACCACCACGACACACAAGACGCTGCGCGGTCCGCGCGGCGGCATGATCCTCTCGAACGACGAAGACCTCGGCAAGAAAATCAACTCGGCCGTGTTTCCTGGCCTGCAGGGCGGGCCGCTCATGCATGTGATCGCGGCGAAAGCGGTCTCGTTCGGCGAGGCGTTGCAGCCTGAATTTAAGCTCTACGCGCAACGCACGCTTGAAAACGCGCGCGCCCTCGCAGCGCGGCTGATCGAAAACGGGCTCGCGGTCGTGTCCGGCGGCACCGATAGCCATTTGATGCTGGTGGACCTGCGTCCGAAGCGCGTCACCGGCAAAGCCGGCGAGCATAGTCTCGAGCGTGCGCTTATCACCTGCAACAAGAACGGCATACCGTTCGATCCGGAAAAACCGATGATCACGTCGGGTGTGCGACTGGGATCTCCGGCCTGCACCACGCGCGGCTTCGGCCCTGCTGAATTCCGCCAGATCGCCGATCTCATCTGCGAAGTGCTGGATGGGCTGTCGAAGTCGAACGGCGACAATTCCGCCACGGAGGCGGCGGTCGCCGCGAAAGTCGAGCAACTAACCGGGCGCTTTCCGATCTACTGATGGGATTAGGGGCTTGGGATTAGGGATTGGGACGCGACTCGCTTACCTAATCCCCATTCCCTACTCCCTGCGAGCGATAGCGAGCCCGAATGCGTTGCCCGTTTTGTCAGAACGAAGATAGCCAGGTGAAGGACAGCCGTCCGACTGAGGACGGCGCCGCCATTCGCCGCCGCCGTCAGTGCGATAAATGCGGCTCGCGCTTCACCACGTTCGAGCGCGTGCAGCTGCGTGACCTGGTCGTGCTGAAGCGCTCCGGCCGGCGCGTACCGTTCGACCGCGACAAGCTGGCGCGTTCGCTCTCCATCGCGCTTCGCAAGCGGCCGATCGAGCAGGATCAGATTGAGCAGATGATCTCCGGCATCGTCCGCAAGCTCGAAAGCCAGGGCGAAAACGAAGTGCCGTCCGAAACCATCGGCGAGATGGTGATGGAGGCGCTCAACCACCTCGACCCGGTGGCGTACGTTCGCTACGCCTCGGTCTATCGCGACTTCCGCGAAGCCAGCGATTTTGCCGATTTCATCGAAGAAGCGGGAAAGTCAAAGCGCGCTAAGGAATAGCCGGACCGCGGGTCTTCAGACGCGCACTAGAAAACCGACCGACGAACGCGCATGAAGGCGGACCCTGAAGGTCCGCGCTCCAAAGATGTCCCGTCCACACGTCACACTGAAGCTCGCAACCTCGCTCGATGGACGCATCGCAACGGCGTCCGGCGAAAGCCGCTGGATAACCGGCCAGGAATCGCGCGCTGAAGTGCAGCGACTGCGCGCCGCCGCGCAAGCGGTGATGATCGGCGCCGGCACGGCGCGCGCTGACGATCCGGAACTGCTTGCGCGCACCGATCCGCCGCCCGGCCGCCAGCCGCTTCGGGTGGTTCTCGACACGGAGTTCAGCTTGCCGCCGCGCGGGCGCTTGTTCGCCAGCTTGGATCGCGGGCCGGTGTTGATCATCGGCGCCCTGGACGGAAACCCCGCCGCACGCGCCGCTCTTGAAGCCGCCGGGGCCCAGACTGGCGCGGTTTCTCGCGGGCCTGTCGGCATCGATGCAGAGGCCGCGTTGGATTTGCTCGCTGAAGAAGGCGTCGAGCGCGTTCTCGTGGAAGGCGGCGGCGTCCTGGCCGCGTCGCTGCTCGGCGCGGACGCTGTTGATCGCCTCGAATGGTTCCGCGCCCCGATGCTCATGGGCGGGGACGGGCGGCCTTCCGTAGCGGCGCTCGAACTCGCCCGTCTCGCCGAAGCGCCGGCTTGGCGGCGAGTTGCATTGCGTGAACTTGGCCCCGATCTGTGGGAGAGCTACGAGCGGGCCTGAAAGGTGTTGGATGCCGATGCTGCTGTCGCTGACGGATAAGGCGATCTTGCGGGGTCTGTTAGCGGCGTTGTGTCTTTTCCTCGCTTGGCATGGGGTTGGGTTAGCTGCTTCACCGCTTGGCGAGTTTGTGCCGAGGGAGCCGGGGTTCCAGGTCGGCGCCAGTCGCTCGGATGCGCGCCGGCTTGCTCAGGAGAAAGTCGGTCTTGGCAGCACGAGCGAGCCTGGGGAGCCGGACTTTGCGCCGCCAGCTTATTGCGGCAACGAGAGCGTGTGGGTGCTGGAGTACAGAGACTGGGGCTTCATCTTTTATCCGCGCTGTACCTTCTTGCGATTGACGCTTGAGGGAGATGTGGTTGTCGCGGCTACGGGCCATCGCATCTTTTGGGTCGTGATCTGATGTTCACCGGAATTGTCACCGCTTTGGGCGAAGTGACGGCGGTCGAGCGCCGCGACCGGCTCGCGCGCTTAACCATCGATAGCAGCTACGATGCAGCTGGCGTCGATATAGGCGCGTCCGTCGCGCATGACGGCGTTTGCCTCACCGTGGTGAGCAAAGCCGGCCGCGCGAGTGGCATGACGCACGTTGTAGAGGTAGCCGCAGAAAGTCTGGCGCTGACGAGCATGGCGTCGCTCAAGGCGGGCGACCGGGTGAATCTCGAACGCTCACTTCGCGTCGGCGACGAACTTGGCGGGCACATTGTGCAGGGTCACGTGGACGGCCTGGGCGAGGTGTTGTCCGTGCGCCGGGATGGCGAAGGCTGGCGGCTCAAGATCAAACCACCAGCCGAGATCGAACACCTGATTGCGCAGAAGGGCTCAATCGCAATTTCCGGCGTTTCGCTGACGGTGAACGAGGTGGACGCCGAGGGCTTCGGGGTGCTGATCATTCCGCACACTTGGGCAGTTACGACTTTGTCCAAGCTGCAGCCGGGCGATAAGGTCAATCTGGAAGCGGACATGATGGCGCGCTATGCGGCACGCCTCGTTGAAGCGCGGAGAATGCCCTGATGACGGCGCAGCCGTCCCCAATCGCTGAGCTAAAGCGCGCCATCTCGCCGATCCCCGAGATCATCGAGGAAGCGCGTGAGGGCCGCATGTTCATCCTCGTCGATGCGGAGGACCGCGAGAACGAGGGGGATCTCATCATCCCGGCGCAATTTGCAACGCCAGCGGCGGTCAATTTTATGGCCAAGCATGGGCGCGGCCTGATCTGTCTGGCGCTGACCGCCGAGCGCACGCGTGCGCTGGGGCTGGAGCCGATGGCGCCGCGCAACCAGGCGCGGCTGGGCACTGCATTCACCGTGTCGATCGAAGCCAAAGAAGGCATCTCGACCGGCATTTCGGCGGCTGACCGCGCGCTTACCATCGCCACCGCGATCGACGCCAGCAAAGCCGCGGACGACATCGTCTCGCCCGGCCACGTGTTTCCCTTGATGGCGCGGGACGGCGGAGTGTTGGTGCGTGCGGGTCATACCGAAGCGAGCGTGGACATTGCGCGCACCGCTGGCCTAAACGCGTCCGCCGTCATTTGTGAAATCATGAATGACGACGGCAGCATGGCGCGCCTGCCGGAGCTGGTCGCGTTTGCGCAGTTTCACAATCTGAAGATCGGCGCGATCGACGACCTGATCGCCTACCGGCGCGCCAACGACCGTTATCTCGATAAAGTGCATGAGGGGGCGTTCGACACGCGCGCCGGCAAAGGCTTCCGGCTCGTAGTTTTCCGCAACCGGCTGGACGGGGTCGAGCACGCCGCTCTGGTGAAGGGCGACATTCAAGCCGAAAGCCCGGCCCTCGTGCGTGTCCATCGCATCGACTTTGCGGCTGACGTGATCGGCGGCTACGGCGCCCGCGCCGGCATGATCGACAAGGCGCTTGCGGAAATCGACGCCGAGGGCGCCGGTGTGCTCGTCGTGCTGCGCGATCTGATGCCGAATGCGCTGTCGCGCCGCTTGAGCGGCGAGCCCGCCGAACTGGAGGCGGCGGACGAGCTTCGCGTCATCGGCAT
Source organism: Hyphomonadaceae bacterium (assembly GCA_014378995.1). Classification (GTDB taxonomy): domain Bacteria; phylum Pseudomonadota; class Alphaproteobacteria; order Caulobacterales; family Aquidulcibacteraceae; genus Vitreimonas. The sequence goes on along the minus strand of JACMMP010000239.1, from coordinate 15,190 downwards.
CGGATCGCAAATTCTGCGCGAACTCGGCGTCGGGCGGATGATCGTACTGTCGGACAATCCCCAGAAGCTTGTCGGCCTCGAAGGCTACGGCCTCTCTATCGATGGCTGGCGCGGGTTTAAGCCGTGAAGCAAACCACTGAGAAGTTTCCCGTGACCAAGCTGGCCGGCGCGCGCCTATTGCTCGTGGTCGCACCCTATTACCGTGAAATTGCCGCACTGCTGCAACGGGGCGCTGAAGCCGTTGCGGCGGAGGCGGGCGCCGCGCTTGATCGATTTACCGTGCCCGGCGCGTTCGAAATTCCCGCCGCAATAGCTCACGCCGCCCGCGCCAATACCTATGACGGCTTTCTCGCGTTGGGCTGCGTCATTCGCGGCGAAACCAGCCATTACGATTATGTCTGCGGCGAGAGCGCGCGGGCGCTGATGGATCTTTCCGTTCGCGATGGACTTGCCATCGGCTATGGCATCCTCACGGTGGAAAACATTGAACAAGCTGAGCTACGCGCCGATCCCGCGCGCGGCGACAAAGGCGGCGAAGCAACGCGCGCCGCGCTCGCCATTATCGCGCTCAAACGGCAATTCGCGGACGCGCCCCGATGAGCACGCCAAACGCCGCGCGCAGCGCCGCGCGTCTGGGTGCGGTGCAAGCGCTCTATCAGATGGAGGTTGCCGGCGCCTCCACCGCCGATGTGATCGCAGATTTCGTCGCGGGAAAGCTGCCGCGAGAGACGGAGGCGACCTACACCGAATCCGAAGGCGATCTCGAGCTCTTCAAGGTGCTCGTGGAAAAGGCTGTCGATCGTCAGCGCACCTTGGATAGCGCCATCGCCCGTCATCTGGGCAAGGGCTGGCGGCTGGAGCGCCTCGACGCTGTGGCGCGCGCGATCCTGCGAGCCGGCGCCGCTGAACTTGAGCAGCGGCTAGACATTCCGGTGGCGGTGGTGATCGACGAATATGTCGAAATCGCAAAATCTTTTTTCGATGGTCCCGAGCCTGGCTTCGTGAACGCCACCCTCGACGCGTGCGCGCGCGACTTGCGCTCGCCCGATCAGGGCGCATAAGCGCATCTCATGACCAACGAGTCGGCGGACGAATTCGACACCATCAGAAAACTGTTTGCGCCGTTGGCGACATCAGCGGGCGCGCGCGGCCTGGCCGACGACGCCGCGCTGATCGAAGGCCGCCACGTTGTGACCACCGACGCGATCGTCGAAGGCGTGCATTTCTTGAAGGGCGACCCCATCGCCACCGTCGCGATGAAAGCGCTGCGTGTGAACGTGTCCGATCTCATCGCTAAGGGCGCCCAGCCGCGCGCGGCGCTGCTGACGCTAATTTGGCCGAACGAGCGACCGGCTGAAGACATAGAAGTGTTTGCCGCGGCGTTCGGCGGTGATCTCGCGCATTTCGGCATGACATTGCTCGGCGGCGACACGACCTCAACCGATGGGCCGCTCATCATTTCCGTCACCGCGTTTGGTGAGCCGCTGGCCGAGCGCACGCCCGCCCGCGCGGATGCCAAGGTCGGCGACGATGTATGGCTCGTTGGCGGCGAGATCGGCTCCGCATGGCTCGGACTGCAGCTGCGATCCGGCGCGATGCAGATGGACGAATTCGCGCGCGGCCGCGATGAGGACGAGGCGCGCGCTACGTCCGAATCTCTGGCCGGACAAACGCCGGATTATCTAACCTTGCCGGGACTTCCGTTCGATGCGGAGGCCGCGTGGCTGATGTCGACGTACCTTGCGCCCTTTATCCGTCCCGAGTGCGCGGACCTTGTTGCGCGCTTTGCCAACGCCTCGATGGATGTGTCCGATGGCCTCGTCGCCGACGCAGCAAAGCTCGCCGCAGCGTCCGGCGTTTCATTGCGCATTGAGGCGACCGCAGTGCCGTTCTCAATTCCGGCGGAGCGCTGGGCGTTCAGCGGCGGCGATTTTCGCAAGCTCATCACCGGCGGGGACGATTACGTCGTCCTCTTCACGGCGCCGGCATCCGCGCGCGCTGAGCTGGAAGCCACGCTAGGCGCCGGCGCGTTGCGGTTGAGCCGAATTGGCGCAATCGAAGCCGGCGAGGGGGTGCGTGTCGTCGATCTCCAAGGCGACGCCATTCCCATCCCCAACGCTGGGTTCCGCCACAAGCTGGGCCGGTAACGCGTCGATAACCGGCGCACGCAAGTGTGTGCGCATGAAAATACGCGCCATCGCCTTGGCCCTGCTGACGACTTCGCTGGCGGCGGGGCTTGCCTACGGCTCCGGTCCGCCAGCGAAACAAAAGGGCGAGGCTGAGCAGGGCGATCCCGCGCTCTCTTCGCGTTCGATGGACGCGCCCTACCTGGCGGTGCCGGTGGTGCGCGACGGCGAGCTCGTGAACTACTTGTTCGTTTCGATCCGGGTCGAGATCGCTCAAGGGGTCGATCTTTGGCGCACGCGCGAGCGCGCCCAGTTTCTGCGTGACGCCCTGGTCCGCGCCAGCCACGCCTCCGATCTGGCGCACCCCACGGACAACAACGCCCTCAACGAGCCCCTCGCTCTCCAAATCTATCGGGCCGCCGCGACCCAAGCCCTGGGCGAGAGAGCGGTGTCCAGGGTTTCAATTGTGGCGACGTATTCCAGCCAGGGGTCCGGCATCTGAGCTTAGTGCCGCCTAGTTCCACGCTATCCATTGCGAAATGTGGCGGCTTTTGGCAGTAACGCGCACCTTTGGGGGAAGCGCACCCGCCGACGAACAGTCGCGGCGCGGCCAACCCATTTCCCCAACCGGCGCGGTCCCGCGCCCAGGACAGGTAAAATGAGCCAAGAACTTATCCTTTGGCTGGTCGTAGCCAGCGGCGTCATCGCCGCGCTCTACGGCTGGCTTGAAACGCAAGCCATCACCAAGGCGCCCGCGGGCACCGACCTGATGAAAGAAATCGCCGCGGCGATTCAGGAAGGCGCCCGCGCTTACCTGAACCGCCAATACCGCACCATCGCCATCGTCGGCGTTGGCGTGGTCATCGTGTTGGCCATTCTGTTCTGGCCGATCTGGGAAATCCCAGTTGGCTTCATCATCGGCGCCGTGCTTTCGGGCGCTGCCGGCTTCATCGGCATGAACGTGTCGGTGCAGGCCAACGTGCGCACCGCGGAAGCTTCGCGCACCAGCCTCGCTGGCGGTCTCAAGATGGCGTTCAAGGCAGGAGCGGTGACGGGCATGCTCGTCGCCGGCGGCGCGCTGTTCGGCGTCGCGGCATACTACCTCGTGCTGACGCAGTTCATGGGCCTGGAGCCCACCAGCCGCACGGTTGTCGATAGCCTCGTCGGCCTCGGCTTTGGCGCTTCGTTGATCTCGATCTTCGCCCGTCTCGGCGGCGGCATCTTCACCAAGGGCGCCGACGTCGGCGGTGACATGGTCGGCAAAGTCGAAGCTGGTATCCCGGAAGACGATCCGCGCAACCCCGCCACCATCGCCGACAACGTTGGCGACAATGTCGGCGATTGCGCCGGCATGGCCGCGGACCTGTTCGAAACCTACGCCGTGACGGCAGTTGCGACGATGGTGCTGGGTTCGATTCTCTTCCGCGCAGCGCCGGAAGTTACAGACATCATGCTATTGCCGCTGGCGATCGGCGGCCTTGCTATCTTCGCGTCCATCATCGGCACGTATTTCGTCCGCCTGGGCTCGTCCAACAACATCATGGGCGCGCTTTATAAGGGCCTCGTCGCGGCCGGCATTCTCTCGGCTTTCGGTCTCGCTGCAGCGATTCAGGTGACGGTGGGCTGGGGCTCGATCGCGCCAAGTTTGGGCCCGACGTCGGAGCTGGCCGGCATTAGCGGCATGGATCTCTTCTGGTGCGGCATCATCGGCTTGCTGGTGACGGGCGCGATCGTGTGGATCACGGAATACTACACCGGCACGGCGTTTCGCCCGGTCAAGAGCGTGGCGGAAGCCTCGAAGTCCGGCCACGGCACTAACGTAATCCAGGGCCTCGCGGTCTCGATGGAATCGACGGCGCTGCCCGCGCTCACCATCGTCGCAGGTATCATCGCCGCCTTCACGCTCGCCGGCGTGTTCGGCATCGCCATCGCGGTGACAACCATGCTCTCGGTTGCAGGCATCGTCGTCGCGCTCGACGCGTTCGGCCCGGTCACCGACAACGCCGGCGGCATCGCCGAAATGGCGGACTTGCCGAAGGAAGTGCGCGTCACCACTGACGCACTCGACGCCGTCGGCAACACCACGAAGGCGGTCACCAAGGGCTATGCGATCGGCTCCGCCGGTCTCGGCGCTCTGGTGCTGTTCGCCGCCTATTTTGAAGATCTGCGCTACTATGCAGCCAACGCTGCCGAGTATCCGTTCTTCACCAACGTTGTGCCGGACTTTGCGCTCAACAACCCGTACGTCATCGTCGGCCTCTTCATCGGCGGCTTGCTGCCCTATCTGTTCGCCGGCTGGTCGATGACCGCGGTGGGCCGTGCGGCTCAGCAAGTGGTCGAAGAAGTCCGCCGTCAATTCCGCGAAATCCCGGGCATCATGGAACGCACGGCGAAGCCGGACTACGGCCGCGCCGTCGACATCCTGACGCAAGCGGCGATCAAGGAAATGATCATCCCGTCAATGCTGCCGGTGCTCGCGCCGATCGCGTTGTTCTTCGCGATCTGGGCGATCGCCGGTCCGAGCCAAGCTCTGGCTTCGCTCGGCGCATTGCTGGTCGGCGTGATCGTGACGGGCCTTTTTGTGGCCATCTCAATGACATCGGGCGGCGGCGCTTGGGACAACGCCAAGAAGCTGATCGAGGAAGGTCATTACGGCGGCAAGGGTTCTGAAGCCCACAAGGCCGCCGTCACCGGCGACACTGTCGGCGATCCCTACAAGGATACGGCCGGCCCCGCGGTGAACCCGATGATCAAGATCACCAACATCGTGGCGCTGTTGCTGCTCGCAGTGTTGGCGCACTGGAACGGCTGAGGCGGATCATAACCGCCAAAAGCAAACGCCCCGGCTTCTGGCCGGGGCGTTTTTCTTTTGTCCGTCTTGAAGATCAATCGCGGTCGGCTCGCCCGCCGCGCTCTTCGTCTCGGATCGGAGGCGCACGGCCAACGTTTCCAAGCAATTGTTCGAGCACGCCAAGTTCGCGGCCGCGCGTCGGGGTGGCTTCGTCGTTGTAAGCGACGATGCGGCCACGTTCTAAGCCGTACTTCTCCACTTCGGTGACGGTGTCGCCGTTGAACCGGACCACCATCACTTGGCGCTCTATCGTGCGCGGCTCATAGAACGCCACACGCTCCTGCACGGCGCTGACGTAAAACCAAGAAGTCTGATCGAAGACCGCTGTCGTCGATGGCGAGCCAAAGCGCTGCATCACCGTGTCGCGCGTATCAACGCCGACTTGCGGATCGGGAATTTCCTCGTTGTTGCGGTCGGAGCGGAAGCCATTATAGGTCTGCACCGGCGCGCAGGCCTCTGTCGCAGCGGTCACAGCGAGAGCCGCTGCCGTCGTAAGATGCAAAAATCCGCGATTCATCGTATTCACCTCGCGGGCGTACCGCCCCAAAAACAGTGAGCCACCGGTAAGGCGGACCGCGCAGACGAGCAAGAGGGGAGAGCACGTTCAGGGCATGCCGATCTGGCCATTTCGCCGTTCAAGGGCGACGCAGGACGCGGCGCGGTTGTTGGCGGCTGTCACCGCCGTCAGCCGCAATCCTGCCTTCTTTGGGCAGGGGCGGGTCCCCGACACGCTCGAGGGGCGCTTTGAGGTGATGACGCTCAATGCCGCGCTGGCGCTTATGCGCCTGCAGGCGGAGCCCGACCTTCGGCCCCTCGCGCAGGCGTTCACGGACCAGCTTTTCCGCCAATTCGACTCCGGGCTGCGGGAGACCGGCGTCAGCGATACGGCGGTGCCCAAGCGGATGCATAAGCTGGCGTCTTCCTTCTATGGCCGCCTCGGCGCCTATTCCGCCTCGATCGAAGCTGCGGACGTCCCGGCCCTGGCTGACGCAATTTCGCGGAATACGCGCGCCCACGAGGCGGAACCCTTGGCGGCCTATGTCCTAGCCGTCGCCCAGGCCCAGGGGGCTCGTCCGGCCTTGGCCCTGCTTGAAACGGATGGCTGGCCCGCGCCGCCTCGCTGAAAGCGGTTTGGCAATTGCGGGGGGGGCGGACTATGGTCCGCACCCTGCGGCGCCCTACGCCGTTAGGACACTCAGGACACTCGCACTCTATGCCGGACGGTCTCGTTCTCTCCATTGACGGGATGGGTGGCGATCACGCGCCCGACATTGTTGTGGAAGGCGTGGATATCGCCGCGCGAGCCAATGCCGGGGGCGTTCGCTATCTCATTCACGGCGATCCGGCCCGGCTCGCCGCCTTGCTTGATCGGCACCCGGCGGCGAAGGCCGTGTCAGAGATCGTGCCCGCCGAGAAGGCGATCGGCATGGAGATCAAGCCCAGCCAAGCGCTGCGCCAGGGCAAGGGTTCCAGTCTCTGGAACGCCATTGCCGCCGTCGAAAGCGGCCAGGCGAACGCCGTCGTCTCGGCCGGCAATACCGGCGCATTCATGGCCATTTCCATGTTCCGCTTGCGCATGATGGAGGGCGTTCATCGCCCTGCGCTCGCGGCGCGCTGGCCTGCCGCAAATGGCGGCTACGTCGTGATCCTCGATGTCGGCGCGAACGTTGAAGCGAATGGCGAGCAGCTGGTTGAGTTCGCCATTATGGGTGAAGCGTTCCAGCGCGCTGTCTCGGGCGCCGCGCGCCCAACTGTCGCGCTGCTCAATGTCGGCGCCGAGGATCAGAAAGGCCACGAAGAAATTCGCACCGCCGCTCGCCTCATCCGCGAAGCCGGCGTCGATCTCAATTTCCGCGGCTTTGTCGAAGGCGACGACATCTCCAAGGGCACGGTGGATGTTGTCGTCACTGACGGCTTCACCGGCAACATCGCGCTGAAGACCGGCGAGGGCACCGCCCGTCTTGTCGGCCAGTTGTTGCGCGAGGCGCTGACCAGCGGACCCTTCGCGAAGCTGGGCGCATTGATCGCGTATCCCGCTCTCAAAAAGCTCAGCGCCCGCATGGATCCCGGCACCTTTAACGGCGCGCTCTTTCTCGGTCTGAACGGGCTGGTGGTGAAGAGCCATGGCGGCGCGAACGGACGCGGGTTTGCAGCCGCTATCGGCGTTGCCGAAAAGATGGCGCGCAGCCACTACCGTGAAGAGATCGCCGCCAATCTGAAGCGCCTGGCCGAGGCGGCAACCACCATTGCCGCGGAAAAGGAAGTGGGCTGATGCGCTCGGTCCTGCTGGGCGTCGGCGGCCACTTGCCCGAGCGCGTACTTACCAACGCCGAGCTGGCCAAACGCCTAGACACCAGCGATGAATGGATCGTCGAGCGCACCGGCATACGCGAACGTCGCATCGCCGCCGACGATGAAAAAACCTCAGACCTCGCGTGCGTAGCGGCGCTAAACGCTATGAACGCGGCGGGCCGCGAAGCCTCTGATATCGATCTGGTTATCGTTGCCACCACGACGCCCGATCTCACATTTCCCGCCACAGCCGCCCGCGTGCAGGCCGAACTCGGCATCAATCAGGGCGCGGCGTTCGATCTTCAAGCCGTGTGCTCGGGCTTCATCTTCGCGCTCGCGACGGCGGACAATTTTCTCGTTCGCGGCCAAGCGAAGACGGCGCTCGTCATTGGCGCGGAAACCTTCTCGAGGCTGCTCGACTGGGACGATCGCGGCACCTGCATTCTGTTCGGAGACGGCGCGGGCGCGGTGATCCTGGAAGCCGAAGACGGTCCCGGCGATCGCGGCGTCATCTCGACATTCCTGCGCACGGACGGGCGCATGCACGACTTGCTTTATGTGGACGGCGGCGTCTCGGAGACAAACACCGTCGGCAAAGTCCGCATGGTCGGCAACGCCGTTTTCCGTCAAGCGGTGGAGCACATTTCCGGGGCGATGCTGGAGGCGTGCGCGCGCGCGGGACTCTCGATCGATGCGGTCGACTGGTTCGTGCCGCACCAGGCCAATCAACGCATCCTGGACGGAGTTGCGCGCAAGCTTGGCATCGACGCCCAAAAGGTTGTGTCCACCGTGGCCTTCCACGGCAACACATCCGCCGCCTCGGTTCCGCTGGCGCTCGATGTCGCCGTCCGCGATGGGCGCATAAAGCCGGGCCAGCTCGTCCTGATGGAGGCGCTCGGCGGCGGCCTAACTTGGGGCGCGGCGCTGGTGCGCATGTGAACGCGCTGCAAGATTTGACCTAAGCTACCGGGACGACTAGCTTTTCCTGGCGCGCTGTCGAGCGCGTAGCGGAGGGGGCTCCGGTGCCGGAAAAGACAGTCACGCGCGCCGATCTGGTAGAAGCGCTGGCCCGTCGCGCCAACATGCAGCGCGCCGACGCAAACCGTCTGCTGACGCGTATGCTCGAAATGATGCAGGACGCGTTGGTTGATGGTCAGACGGTAAAGCTGTCGCGTTTCGGCAATTTCAACGTCCGCGCCAAGCGTCAGCGCATTGGCCGAAATCCGAAAACGGGCGAGGAAGTGCCGATCACGCCGCGCCGGGTCGTCACCTTCCGCCCATCGCAGATGCTGCGCGAATTTGTGGAAAAGGGCGGCCGGGCCGGACGCGCGAAGGGCTAGCGCGCTACGCAGTGGAGTGCTTCAGGGAGATTCATATGTTGCGAACATTGATGCTGGCTTGCGTTGGGGCCGCCGTTCTCGGTGGCTGCGCCGCCACGCAGCAAGCGGCCGCGCCATTCGATCCGGCCACCTGCTATCAACGCGATTTCAACATCTATTTCGCGGGCCGGAGCACCGAACTTACCGACGATGCGCAGCGCGTTATAGACGGCATGGGTGAAGCGGTCCGCGGTTGCTATATCCGCGAGGTCCGCGTCATCGGCGAGACTGACGAAGCGGGCAACGCCGTCACGAATGACGAAATCTCCGAACGGCGTGCGCAGGTGATCGCGGAATATTTGGCGAGCCGCGTTGGTTGGCCGCGTTCGCGCATGGTTGTCGCCGCCGCTGGCGAACGCGGCGCCGTCACCGAAGAGGGGCTGAACGTCCCAGTGCGGCGCAGAGCCCGCATCATCGTTGAAGCGCAAGCGTCGGAATAAGCGTTCGCCGGTGCTAGGCTATCGGGCTCGCCCCGCTCGCCGTGATCATCACGATCAGCGCCGCGATCGCCAGCACAAAGACGCCAACCGCGATCAAACCGAACGTGCGACCCGACACTTTTGTCTCCTCTTTGGCGGACGCAACGGATATGGGTAGGGGGCGGGGAGGATCGGTGTGACCACGGACATAATGGGCGATGTGCTGGCCAACGGGCCTGTATTGCTGTGGGCGCTGGGCGCCGGCGTCGTCGTCGTCGCAATCCTTCTTGCCGCTCTGCTGGCCCCAGCGAAGACCACGATCCTGGTCGATACGCCAACGTCGACGGCGCGTGCAGACATGCGGCTGCTTTGGGGCTTTGGGCCGAAGCTGACCGCACGCGCCCTCCCGCACGCAAAACCCGGCGACCCGGTCACGCACTTCAACGACGTCGTTCGGGTTGGCAACGCATTCTTGACCCCCGGCATCGCCGATGTCGCCGCACACACCATCCAGCGTTTGATGGCGAACGGGGCTCGTGTGGCGCACACCTCGCTGGCGATTAACACCGGCGATTATGCCAAGGACCTCGTCGTCCAAACCGGCGTGCAGGCCGCGCTGACGCTTACGCCGGCTGCGGTTCGCGACAGCGTTACGTTCTCGAAATGCGCCGCGCCCGGCGCCGAGTTGACTGCAAAGTTCGAACTGTTCGCCTCTCCGATGCAACTCGCTTCGATCTGGAACGGCCTTCGAAAGTCGAGGCCCGCCCGGGAATTCGTGAAGCGGCTCCGGCGCAAGCCGAAGCCAGTCAAGAAGCCGGTCCGCGAAGTCCGCGCGACTTAGCGCGGGCGAGTACGGCGTTCTTCACGCTGCATCCGTCGCCTTGCTTGATTGCACACGCACGCGCAGGCGGCCCAACTCGTAGACGTCGTTGCGGCTGAAACCGAGACGGGAGTTAATCGCCGCCACGATCGTCTTACCCAAACGCTGTTCGAGCGCGTCGAGCCGAGCGAACTGCAAACGCTCGTCTTCGCCAGCGGCGTCTGCAGCGGCGGCGTGGCTCGCGAGAATGAGTTCCTCCGCACGCAGGATCAGCGCGGTTTTCAGTTCCGCCCATGCGAGCACGTCCTCCGCGCTGACTCCCTTGATCGGCGCCACCGCTTCGAGAACGGCGCGGCCAACGTCGCTTTGCAAAAAATGGCCGGCGCGGATGTCCGCCAGCGCCTTGCGATGGGCGGCGGCGTCAGCTGAAAGCCATTGCTGCGTCGCGCGGTCACTCTTCAGCAGCGTCAGAAACAGCGTCAGCGGCGCCAGCAACAGAGTGACGGCCATGATCGGCAACGGATAGTTCGGAAAATGATTGAAGGCCGAATGGATCGCCATCGCCAGCGCGAGCCCGGGCAGGAAAAGTAGCGGCGTGAAGCGATAGTGCGCCGCCGAGCTTGCCGCCTGCTTCTCCGACATTTCGTGCGAGACGATGGCGAAGAGGGCGGTGGCGGCGCCGTGCATCACCGCGGTGCCAAAGCCGCGGACAAGCCAATCGCTGACGTTGGCGCCGGAGATGGTGAAGAGATACCAGGCGTTCTCCGCCACCGAGAAGCCGGCCCCAACGGCGAAGCCCGCAATCGCCGCATCGATCTTGAACCCCAAACGGTTCCTCGCAAAAAGTGCGATCACCGGCGCCGCTTTCAGCGTCTCTTCGATAACTGGGGCGCCATAGCGCGTGTAAGCGCCGAAGCCGATCGGAAAGCCTTCAATCACGGTCCAGTTCGCGAGAAAGCCGATGAGCGCCAGCGCAGCACCGGTCAGCGCCAGCAGCGCGATGTCCCGGAGCGGAATGAGGTTGAATACGTCGAGCCGGTCGAACACGAGAAGGAGGATCAGCACAGGCGCAAGCGCAATGAGCGCTTTCAAAAGCAGGTCGGCATCCATCACATGATCTTCAGCGACACGAGCACTTCGTTGCCTTGGCGCTCGCCATCCTCGAAGCCCTCAGCATAGCCGAGAGAAAACACCATCGGCAATCGGTGTGCGACCGTGAAATTCCAATCGGCTTGAACGCCAACCGTCTGCAATGACCGGCGCTCGCCAATGCTGGGCTCCGCCTCCAGCGCACCAAGGAAGGCCGCGGTGCGCACGGAGCTCAGAAAGAAGCTCGCATTGCCGATGTCTTCAAACCGGATCGGCGGCAGGTTCACCTCCGCGACGGCGCGCACGAAGGTGCGGGCGCTGATCTCGTTGATCTCAAAGCCGGGGAAGCTGTCGTATTCGCGATAGCGCTTCACTTCGCGGTCATCGACGTAATTGTTGCCAAAGGCGCCCAGATAGAAGCTGCCCAGCGGACTCTGCTCATCGCCTCCCACTGTCCCGGCCGCGGTGTAGAGCCAGACCGAGGAATTGTTCATCGGCAGCGGCACGCCGAAATCGACGCCGCCGCGAATGCTCGCGAAAACCTCGTCATTGGCATGATCCGCGCCGACCGCCAGATCCCAGCGCCAGCCGCGCTCGTGATCCACCGCGCCGAGTGAGCGCGTCGTGTTGGTGTAGTGCAGCTGAGCATTGAATGAGGCGAGCGTATCGAACTGGCTCTGGACGTTCTGCGCCGTCGGCAGAGTGTCCAGCCCGGTGTAGTACGCCGCTTCAACGTCAAGATCGAGTTGGCGCGGCGGATCGTAGATGAAGGAGTGGCGATAGCCGACGATGGCCGCGTCGCCTGCGCGGGCGCGTTCGGTTGGGCCGAACAAGTCGTAAAAGTCCGCATCGTTGTGCCAGTAGCGGAAGCGCCACTTTAGGGTGCGGTACTCAATATCGAAGTGCCAGTCCTGGTCCTCGTATGGGGAGTCCAGCGTGTAGGATAACGTCGCATGCAGTGTGTTGAACTGCAGCGGATCCTCGAACACGACGTGATAGCCGAGCGCGGCGCGGCCACGATAGCCTTCAATAACCGGGTAGGCGGCGCCAAGGCGCATTTCGTCACGTGGGACGTAGCGCCCGCGTTCTGTGATCATGGCGTCGAAATCGACTTGGCTCGGCGAGCCCGCGGTCCACGTCGTCACGATCGGATGGCGCTGCGCAATTTCAGCGCCAAGGAAGCGGATGGCGCCCAGATCGTCGAGCGGCTGCGGCTGGATCACGGCCGGCCGGAAGCCGTCGCCCGTGTATTCGTAGACGATGAGGGAGCCATCGGCTTGCGGGATCGGGCGGAAGAATCCGGTCTCGGCGTTGCTGACAGCCTCGAGCGTCTGCGTCGCGATCTCGAAGCGGAAGATGTTGGAGACGCCGGTGTAGTAAGCGCTGCCGTAGAGGTGGCGACCGTCCGGCGAGAACACGAACCCTTCGGGCGTCGATGAGCCCATGGTGAACTGAGCGATCGGCGTCGATGAACCAGCCAACAATTCATCGATGCGGAAAACTTGCACCGATTGATCGCCGCTCACTTCGCCGACTGAGGCCGATAGCAACGCGCCGTCCGGGGAGATGTCGAGATCGAACGGAACGCGGCCGAACGGGAACGTGTGAACCTGGTTCCAGTTCGTGTGCGGCGCCGGAATGCGGACCAGGGTGACAAAGCCATTCAGGTGCCGCAGGCCCCAGAGCGAGCGGTCGCTTGGGTTAAACACCACGTCGCCGATACGCGCGTCGCGCAGCACCATGCTCTGGCGCCCGCTTGCGACATCGATCTGCATGATGTCGCGGTAGGCGTAATTGTCGGTCGTGTACCAGGCTGTGTTGGTCTCTGGATCGTAGGCGAGCGAGGTGACGCGATAAAGCATCGCCCCCTTGATGTCGGTGAGCCGGCGGATGTCGCCCGATTGCGGCGACAGAACACCGAGGTGCCCGATCACGCCGGGATAGCGGAACGCGCCGATGAGATCGCCGGTCCTGGGATCGATGTAGGTGCGTGAAACCGAACCGAGCGCGCGCGGCGCCAGCGGCGACGCTTGCGTCAGCGGAAACGCCTGCACCGACGCCAGATTGACGCGCTGAAATTCGTGCTCCCACGCAATCCAGTCGCGCCAAGCTTGGCCCAGCGGGCGGTCAAACACGCGCTCGAACTGCGAGGCGTAATAGGCTTCGCTGTCCTCATCGCGCCGTAGCCATTCCACCACTTGTTCGGGCGAATAGGTGAGCGCCAGATAGCTGAAGAAGCGCGTGCCGTAGAGGTAATCGTTCACGCCGACTTGGAAGTCGACGAAGATGCCTTCGGATTCGAGGCCGACCGGCGAATAGAAATGCGCGTCGTCGCGCACCATCGAGCGGAACACCATCTCGTCGTAAGCGCCCTGGGCGCGGCCGAAGCCGCCGGCCATCCATGTCTCCATGAACACGGCGCTGCCTTCGAGATACCAGCGCGGCACGTTCACGCGCGGTGTTGTGAGATAATTGTAGAGGATCGATTCTGGATGCTCCTGCACCGGCATCGGCTTGCCGCCGAAGGCGCGCCGCCAGAATGCGTCGCGCTCGTTCCAGACATCCATCAAAGCGACGTGCGTCACTTCGTGATTGGTCAAAGTGTAAAAGCGCTCGCCGGGGCTGAACGTCTCGTACGTCAAGCTGAGCGGGGCGATGTCGATCAGCAGCGCGTTGTTGGGTGAGGAGCGCGCGGCGGCGTTGCCGTAATCGGAGAAATCTTTCAGCAGCAGCGTGACCTGATCCCACGGCTCCCAGTTGAACATGCGGCGCTGATAGGCAAGCGCGTTCTCGAAGCTGCGCCCGACATAGGGTGTCAGATACGTTTCGGAGGGGTCGAAATAGAGGAGGCGTAAGTCCTCGGTTTCGATGCGGCTCAAATCGATAACCGGAATGTCTTCCGGGGCGCGGCTGGGCGGCGGCGGTTGCTCCTCGCCGACGGGCTGGGGCGCCAAGGGCGGCGCCGCCACATTATCCTGCGGCGGCGCCTCTTGAAGCGGCGCTAGAGCGTCTTGCTGCGCATGCGCCGCGCCAATAGGCGCGAGCGCTAGCGCTGCCACGGAGCACAGAAGCGTGCGGATTCCCACGTCCCCCACCTAGCACGTCTGGCGGGCGCCTTATCGGCGCCTCGCCTTTACGACGCGCCGGGACGCGTCAATTCGCCCGGATGGCGTTGGCGAAGCTTTGATCGCGCGCCATTGCCGCGAACGCAGGCTCACGCGCCAACGCCGCGAATGCGGGTTGCCGCGCCAGCGCCGTGAACGCTTGCGCGTTGGACGCCAGTGCGTTCATCGCTTGGGGACTGCGCGCCAGCGCTTCGAACGCTTGCGGGTTTTGCGCCATAGCGGCGAAGGCTTGCGGATGCCGCGCCATGATCGCAAACGCCTGAGCGTTCATCCCTTGCGCCGAGCGCATCGCAGCGGCCTGCGCCTGGAACGCTTGGGCATTGCGCGCCATCGCCGAAAGGCCTTGCGCGTCGCGCGCCAAGGCGTTGAACGCCTGCGCGTTGCGCGACATCGCCTGGAACGCTTGCGCGTTGGCGGCGAGCGCGTTGAACGCTTGGGCGTCACGCGCCAGCGCCTGGAACGCTTCGGCGTTGGAGGCCAAAGCATCGAACGCCTGCGCATCGCGGGCGAGAGCGTTCATGGCTTGAGCGTCGCGGCCGAGCGCCTGGAAGGCTTGCGCGTCCCGCGCCATAGCGGCCACCGCTTGCGGTTCACGGGCGGCGGCGGCGAAGTTTGAGCCGCGCGCGAAGGCGGCGAACGCCTGCGGATCGCGCGCCATCGCCGCGAACGCTTGAGGATGACGGGCCAGCGCTTCGAACGCTTGGGGATGCCGCGCCATCGCCGCGAAAGCTTGCGGCTCCCGCGCCATTACGGCGAAGGCTTGGGCGTTGGAGCCAAAGGCGGAAGCGAGCTGGGCGTCGCGCGCTTGCGCCTGGAATGCTTGCGCGCTGCGCGACATCGCCGTGAGGCCTTGCGCATCGCGCGCCAAAGCTTGGAACGCTTCGGCATTGCGCGACATCGCCTGGAACGCTTGCGCGTTGGCGGCGAGCGCGTTGAACGCTTGGGCGTCACGCGCCAGCGCCTGGAACGCTTGGGCGTTGGAGGCCAAAGCATCGAACGCCCAAGCGTTCCAGGCGCTGGCGCGTGACGCCCAAGCGTTCAACGCGCTCGCCGCCAACGCGCAAGCGTTCCAGGCGATGTCGCGCAATG
>JACMMP010000238.1 GCA_014378995.1 Hyphomonadaceae bacterium | reverse complement strand
TCCACGGTGCGCGAGTGGGCGCGGACCTCGGCGTTGGCGAGGCGTTCGGAGATACCGCGGGCGATGCGTCCGCCGGGGCCGCCTGCGGCGCCGTGCTCAACTTGCGGCGCGGTGCTGACGTGGAAGCGCAGGGCGAAGTCGCGAATTGAGTCGGCGGCGAGGACGCGGCGTTCCGCAGGCAGTTCCCGAAGGCGTTCGGCCGCAAACGCGACGCGTTCGATCACGCTGCTTTCGGCAGCGCGGCGGAGGGCTGCGCCGCGTTCGTTGGCGTAAATGGCGAACGCGATCGCATAAGAGATCATGACCGCCAGCACGGTGACGAGCACCATGCGGCCGGTCAGCGTATTGAGCGGGTTGGACTTCACGCCTTTTCGACCGGCGCGGTAAAGACGTAGCCGCCGCCCCAGACCGTCTTGATCAGCTTGGGCGAGCGCGCGTCCGCTTCGATCTTGCGCCGCAGCCGCGACACTTGCGTATCCACGGCGCGGTCGAACACGTCAGCGCCGCGGTCGAAAGCGAGCTCGAGCAATTGCTCTCGCGAGAGCACGATCTTCGGACGCTGCAGGAAGGTCAGCAGCAAACGATATTCGCCGGTGCTGAGTTCATGGGCGACGCCTTCGTCATCGACCAGTTCGCGCTCGGCCAGCTTCAGCTTCCAGCGGTCGAAGGCGAGCGCGTCGCCCGTCGGCGCCTCCACATTGGGCGGCAGCGCATGCGTTCGGCGCAACACCGCGTCGATACGGGCCAGGAGTTCGCGCGGATTGAAGGGCTTCACGACATAATCGTCGGCCCCGACTTCGAGGCCGATGATGCGATCGACCTCCTCGGCGCGGGCCGAAAGCAGGATCACCGGGATGTGGTTGGTCTCGCGGATATGACGGCACAGCGACAGCCCGTCCTCGCCGGGCATCATGATGTCGAGGATGACGAGGTCGATCCGGTTTTCCTTGATGGCCTTACGCGCAGCTTCGGCGTTTTCGACGGAGCTGGCGCGCCGGCCGTTCTTTTTCAGAAACTGGGCCAGCGACTCGCGAATTTCGCGATGGTCATCGACAACCAGGATATGGGGGGCCTCCAGCGTCATGGACTTTAAGTGCGCTCGGCAAGGCCAAAAATCTACTCATCAGGCGTGCCCAACTTGTGCCAAAGCTTGGCGCGGCGCGAGGGGCGACACACTTAGGCAAGAACCACGGCGTTTTGCCTTGAGGCCGCCCAGATCGGTGCGCCTCTAGGGGCTGAGTTTTCAGGGGATGATTTATGAGGTCCACGTTCGCATTGGGGTTGGCCTGCGCGGCTTTGGCGTTGGGCGCGTGCGCCAGCGGCGGCGGCAGCCGTCCGCGCGCCAATGAGCCGATCCGGGCGCTGATGTCCGCTGACGCGCTGATGTTCGTGAGCTTCGACGCGAACGCCGATCTGACTGTTAGCGCCGCCGAGATCGATGCGGGCCGTGTGCGCGAATTTGCGCGCGCCGATGGCAATAGTGACGGCTCGCTGACGCCCATCGAGTTCCAGAACTGGGCCAATATCGTGCTTGGCGGCGGTCAGCTCGGGCCCTATCGGCTGGATTTCGACCGCAACGTGGACAACACGATCACGCGCGAGGAGTTCGACACCGAGATTCGCGGGCGCGTCGTCGATTACGATCAGGATGAGAACGGCGAACTGACGCGTGCAGAATTTGTGCGCTTGGTCGGACAGGCGCGCCCGCCGCGCCGCCGCCTCACGCCTTCGATGCCGCCAAGCAGCTGATCGCGGGCCGTTGACACAGTTCGGCGCCACTGCGCGCCGTGATGAAAAACTCCCGACAAACGTTAACGCTACCTTCTAGCGATCGGACGGCGCATTCCCCTCCCATGGTGCCGTCCCAGGTCCCTGCGCACCTCCCCGTCGTAGAACCTGAATTGAATAGCGGCCGGCGTCTCTCCCCCAGACGCCGGCCGTTTTTTTCGCGCCGACAAACTTTGTCGCACGCGCGACCAACCCCGGAAAAAGCACGCCTTTAGAAGGCGCATCGTAGCCGAAGCGTTGGCGGCTGATGGAGAGACGAATGCGAAAGATTTGGATAGCTGCGGCAGGGTTTGCGGCGCTGGCAGGCGCAGCGGGTTTCGCGGTGGCGCAGAGCGAGCCGGCCCAGGCGCCGGAACGCGGCGTGTCGAGATTGTGGCAAGGCGACGCCAATTCCGACGGCGTAGTCACGCGCCAGGAGTTCGATGCGGCGCGCAGCGCGCAGTTCACGCAGTTGGACGGCGACAATAACGGCCAGCTCACGCGCGAAGAGATGCGCGAAATGCGCGGCGCACGCGGCGGCCATCACGGCCGGCGCGGCGGTGGGCATCAATTGGCCCGCGCCGACGCCAACAATGACGGCAACATCACGCGCGATGAGTTCCTCGCGCGCCCGATCGCGCATTTCGATCGTCTCGATGCGAACGATGATGGTGTGATCGCGGCGAGCGAGCGCCCGCAGCGCACGGAACGCGGCGAACGTCGCAGCGAGCGGCGTGAGCGTCCGGACTTCGACGCAAACGACGATCGGCAGATCTCTCGTGCGGAGTTCGCGTCGATGGGCGCCGGCATGTTCGAGCGGCTGGACGCGAACGATGACGGCCGGCTGACGCGGGAAGAAGCAGAAGCTGCGCGCCAACACCGCCGCGGACGCGAATAAGAGAAGCCAGACACGGCCGGCGCCGATGGTTCCGGCCGTGTCATCAGCTTGTTGCAAGGGGAGAAGGGACTTGCCGTTCCCGCCGGGGCGGCCAAGTGAGGACACATGATACTCGCCGGAATGAAGCAGAACGCACAGGACATCTGGTCAAAGCGCCCTGGCTTTCTGCGGGGGCGCAGTCTCTATCTTGTTGGCGGCGGCCTCGCGGTCGTGTTGGCGATCTGGATGGTGTTTGGCCGCGGCGGCGATGAAGAGCCGTACCGGACCGCACAAGTGGATCGCGGCGCCATCACGCGCGTGGTGAGCGCCACGGGCACATTGCAGCCCCTGGTGTCGGCGAACGTCGGCTCGACGGTCTCGGGCCCGGTGCAGGAAGTGTTGGTTGATTTCAACAGCCAGGTGCGCGCCGGCCAAGTGCTGGCGCGCCTTGATCCAACGCCGTTTCAGCAACGCATCGTGCAAGCGCAAGCTTCATTGGCGCAAGCGCAGGCGCAGGCCGCGGTCTCCAACGCCGACTATCAGCGTTACGTGCTGCTGCAACAGCGCGGCTTTGCGTCCGAACAATTGATGTCGCAACAGCGCGCGGCGCGTGACACGGCCCGCGCTGCGGTGGCGCAAGCAGCCTCGCAAGTGGCGACGGCGCGCACGGACCTAGATCGCAGTGTTATCCGCTCGCCGATCGACGGCGTTGTAGTCGACCGCCAAGTGAACGTGGGCCAGCCGGTGGCGTCGAGCCTGCAGGCTGCGACTCTGTTTGTGATCGCGCAGGATTTGTCGCGGCTGCAGGCGAACATCACGGTGGATGAAGCCGATATCGGCGAAGTCGAAGAAGGCATGAATGTCCGCTTCACCGTCGATGCGTTTCCGGACCGCGAGTTCGAAGGGCGCGTCAGCCAACTGCGACAGCAGGGCGTCGCCGAATCCGGCGTGGTGAGCTACACGGTCGTGGTCGAAGCGGACAATCCCGGGCGGCAATTGCTGCCGGGCATGACGGCGAACGCCGAGATCGTACTGGAGCAGCGCGAGAACGTGCTGCGTCTGCCGAACAACGCAATGCGCTTCCGCCCGGCGGATGAAGACCTCGTCGCGCGCGGGCAAGAGCTGATGCAACGCGGCGGCGGACGCCGCGGCGGCGCCGGCGAAG
>JACMMP010000237.1 GCA_014378995.1 Hyphomonadaceae bacterium | reverse complement strand
GCGCCTCTTCGACGGCGCCGACGCCGAGGCCGACGCGCCCGACGTGAGAATCCGCAAGGGCCTCGCCCGCGCCTACGTCGAACGCATGCGCGCGCTCCTCGGCGAGATCAAAACCGGCGCGCTTGAAGCCATGCGCGAACTGTGCCTCGCCTGCGGGCAGCTCGACACGCTGGCCGAAGACGCCAAAGACCCGCTGCTCATGGCGGCAAGTTCGTCGCTCTACAATTATGTCAAAGGCGTCGGCGCTACGGCCAATCTAAACGCCGTCGTCGTGCAGGCCCACCTCGACGCCCTCGTGCAATTGGTCGATCTCCCCAACCACCAGATCGACCTGCGCCAAACCGTCACCCGCGAACTCGGCGCACTGGTGGCGAAGAAACTGCGCCAAGCCGGGCAAGCGGCTTAGCGCACGAGGGTCGCGACAAGGAAGTTGACGACATCGACCACGCTTCGCCACGACACATAAAACGCCAGCGCAAACACCGGCACCGCGAGCACAGGCGCCGCCTTGTTCAGCGTGCGGCCCACATCCGGCGCGGCCGCACCGATAATCATGCCGATTATCGCCGAGCCGACCACGACGGCGCACAACAGAATGAGGATGCCGAACAACGCCGCGCCCGACGCGAACGCGTGAAACAGCAGGAGCAGCGGCGTCACCAAGCTCATCAGCATGATGAGCAGCGCAAACCCGCTCGCCGCCGCTTTGCTTTCACCTTCACGCGGCTTGGGCTTCGCCGCCTCGCACACCATCACAAAGAACGACCCGATCAGCGCCAACAGCCAGAGATCGTCAGTCACCGACAAAAGCTGATCAATCACACTACCTCCCGGTCATACCGAACGTATTCAAAAACCCAGCGAGCGTCGCCACCCCGCCGACGCCGAGTCCCAAAACGATGGAAAAAGCTTCATCGCGATACCGGAGCCAAATTGCCTCGGCGAGAACTCCCACGAACACCGCATACGCCAGGCCGGCAATGAGCCAAAAATCCGTTGAACCAGGCACAATCTCGAACTGATTTATTATCGGTCGGAGTACTCGAGCCGTAAGAAGCAACAGCACAAGGCTAACAGTTGCCCCTAACCAAAGACGAATGCGAACTAACGCGATCGAGATCAGGCCGCCCACCGCTCCGACTGCTGCCGCGGCCCCATACGCGAGAGGAAGTTTACCAACGGGAAATGGCATCGGTAAAAGGCCAAGACTGCTGATGAGTGTCCAGATCGCACCGACAATGACGACAAAAGATGAGATCGTCGCTAACGGCTTGCTCTCGAACTCTCCCTTGAAATCCGGCGACATCTCCCCTCCCTAAAGCAACATCGCCATCGGGTCTTCCAAAAAGCTCTTGAACGCCTTCAGGAACGCTGCGCCCAGCGCGCCGTCCACCACGCGGTGATCGCACGTCACGGTCACGTTCATCATCGTGGCGATCGCCAATGCGTCGTTCTTCACCACCGGGCGCTTTTCGCCCGCGCCGATCGACATGATCATGCCGTGCGGCTCGTTGATGATCGAGGCGAAGCTCTTAATCCCCATCATGCCCATGTTGGAGATCGAGAACGTGCCGCCTTGAAATTCTTCGGGCTTCAGCTTTTTCGCGCGCGCGCGCTCGGCCAGATCGGCCATTTCGTGCGAAATCTGCGCGAGGCCCTTCGTCTCCGCCGCCCAGATGATCGGCGTGATGAGGCCACCTGGAATCGCCACCGCAACGGCTACATCGGCGTGGTGATGCAAAGCAATCCCATCCGGCGTGTAGCTGGCGTTCGCCTCCGGCACGAGCTTCAACGCCAAAGCCGCCGCCTTAATGCACATGTCGTTGACCGAAATCTTCACGCCATTGTCGCCGAAGCGCTTGTTGATTTCGCCCCGCGCCTTCAGCAGCGCGTCGATCTCAATGTCGATCGTGAGCGGAAAGTGCGGCACATCGCGAAAGCTCGCTGTCATGCGCTTGGCGATGGTTTTGCGCATCAGATCGAGCGGCACGAGATCGTAGCTGCCTTGGCGGATGCCCTGCTGCTCCAGCGACTTGAACGGCGCCGGCGCTTGCTGTGGTTCGCCCTTGCCGATCGTGACTTCCCGCGATGGCTGCTGCGCTTGCTGCTGACCCGGCGCCGACGCGGCAGCCTCGATGTCGGCTTTCACAATGCGGCCGTTCGGGCCGGAGCCGCGCAAACCCGAAAGATCGATCCCGCCCTGCTCGGCCAAACGCCGCGCTAAGGGTGAGGCGAAGATGCGCTGTTCTCCCACGCCCCCTTGCGGGGCGGGGGCCGGGGGGTGGGGGGCGTTCAACCGATCCGATGTCGACTTGTCGGAACGCCCCCCCTCCCTGCCCTCCCCCGCAAGGGGGGAGGGTTGAGCTTTTGCTTGCGCCGCCGGCGCTTGTTGTTTGCTTGCAGCGCTTTCGCCCTCACCCTTCAGCGTCGCGATCGGCGTATTCACCTTCACGCCCTGCGCGCCCTCTTCCACCAGCAGCGCCTCGATCACGCCTTCATCGACGGCTTCGACTTCCATCGTCGCCTTGTCCGTTTCGATTTCCGCAATCACTTGGCCAGGCTCGATCGTGTCGCCGACCTTCACGTGCCACTTTGCGAGATTGCCCTCCTCCATCGTGGGCGAGAGCGCGGGCATGGTAATCTGCGTGGCCATTACGAGGCTTTCTTCAACAGCGCGACGTTCACGACGTCGGGTTTCCAGCGATGGATGAAGGTCATGTAGCCCAGCACGGCAAACACGGACAGCATGCCCACCCAAAGTAGCGCGCGCACCGCGCCGTCAATGCCGCTCGTTGCATTTGCGAGCGCCGCACGGCCGGCCGCGGTCAATTCGCCCGCGACCTCAATCTCGCGCAACCGATCGACAAGCCCCGTATGCGTGCTTTCGGCGCCCACCATCAGCACCAGCAACAGCGTGAGGATCAACGAAACGAACGCAAACGCGCCGACCCGCGCAATCAACATCGCGTCCCCAACAAAATAATTGAGCGCCACGATGTACGTGGACACCACCGTGAAGATGATCGACACGCCGAGCAGCAAGAGGCTCATATAGCCGATCATCTGCTCGACAACTTCGCCTTCGCTCATTGTACGCCCCCTTTTAGTTGCGTTGAGTGCGGGTTGGGCCGTTAGAGATCGTGACGGGGATTACGTCCGGCGTCCAACGATGCAGGAACGTCAGATAGGCAAGCGCAACATAAACGAAACCAAGGCCCGCCCATACGCAAAGGCGGATGATGCTGTCGACACTGTAGTGCGTTCCTGAAAATGTGCCGACATAAGCCGTGCCGGCATTATGCAACATGGAGCGGCCGGCGACGGTCAGCTCGCCCAGGCCCTCCAATTCGCGCAGGCGCTCCACCAGACCGGTCTGCGCTGTCTGCGCGCCGATCATCGCCACAACCAGCATGCCGAGAATCAAGGTGATGAAAACAAAGCTGCCGAACCGCGCGGGAAAATTCGACGAGCCGATGAAATAATTAAGCGCCACGACATAGGCGGACACGATTGAAAAAATCAGCGACACGCCGACCATGAGGATATTGGTGAACTCCACCAATTGCTCGACGACATCAGCTTCATTCATGTGACCGCCCCCGGTTCAATCAACGTCATCGGCGTCCAGCGCGCGAGCCGCCGCGCAATGCGCTCGTCCGGCGTCTCGCCATCGAGGCTCGCCAGAATCGCCGGCTCATCACGCAATTCGGCGATGTCGAAGCCAACCACGTTCATAACGCCTACCGGTCCATCCGGACCAATCATGCACGTCGCCACGTACGCCCCGCATTCGGGACAGATCAGATAATCCGCCGTCTTGTGCCCGAAGCGATAACGGATCAGCGCCCGCTCGCTGCGAATGCGCAAAGCCCCCGCCGGATCGGACGCCGACTTCACCCCGCGCGCGCGGCAAAACGAGCAACCGTCTTGCCGCAGCCGCACCGGCGAATCCGTCTCATACTCAGCGCGCACCACGCCGCAATGACAGGCGCCGCGGTAGATCATGACTCGACTCCCCGCCCCCCGGCGGGGCGGGGTTGGGGGTGGGGGGCGTTCCGACGACCAGGCGCCTGCGTGATTGCACGCCCCCCCTCTCCCTGCCCTCTCCCCCGCAAGGGGGGAGAGGGTTCTGGCCAGATATGCGATATACGCATCACCGATACGTCACCGCTTTCACAGCCGCGATAATCTTCTCCACGTTCGGCAGCGCGAGCGCTTCCAAATTCGCTGCGTACGCCAGCGGCGCGTCGACCTGGTGGACGCGCGTCGGCGGCGCGTCGAGATAGTCGAACGCCTCGCTCATCACGCGCGCGCAGACTTCGGCGCCGACGCCGCTCTGGCCCCAGCCTTCTTCGACCGTGACCAGCCGGTTCGTCTTCTTCACGCTCTCGATCACCGTCGCCATGTCGAGTGGCCGCAGCGTGCGCAGATCGATGACTTCAACGTCGATCCCCTCTTCCGCTAATTGCTCGGCGGCTTTCAGCGCCAAGCCGACCATGCGCGAGTGCGTGGAAATCGTGACGTCGGCGCCGACGCGGCGCACCTTCGCCTTGCCGATAGGCACGATCCAATCGGGGACGTCGGGGATTTCGTATTCGACGCCGTAGAGCATTTCGTGCTCGAGGAAGACGACGGGGTTCGGATTGCGGATCGCGGCTTTGAGCAAGCCCTTGGCGTCCGCCGCATCGTAGGGCGCGATCACGATCAGGCCCGGCACGTGGCTATACCAGGACGAATAATCCTGGCTGTGCTGCGCCGCCACGCGGGACGCTGCGCCATTGGGCCCACGAAACACGATCGACGATTTGATCTGGCCGCCCGACATGTAAAGCGTTTTCGCGGCCGAGTTGATGATCTGGTCGATGGCCTGCATCGCGAAATTCCAAGTCATGAACTCCACGATCGGCTTCAGTCCCGCCATCGCCGCGCCCACGCCCAGACCGGCAAAGCCGTGCTCGGTGATAGGCGTATCGACCACACGCATCGGCCCAAATTCCTGCAGCAATTCGCGCGAAACCTTGTAGGCCCCCTGATACTCCGCCACTTCCTCGCCCATCAGAAACACGCGGTCGTCCCGCCGCATCTCTTCAGCCATCGCATCGCGCAACGCATCGCGCAGCGTAATCTTGATCATCTGCGTGCCCGCGGGGATTTCGGTGTCCCCTTGCGGCGTCGGCGTCGTCAGCTTCGACGGCTCGGCCCGCGCCGTCTTCACCGGCTCTTCCTTCATGTCCGGCCGCGGCGCGTGCTTGGCGTCTTGCTTCGGCGCCGGCGCGGCCGCTTCACCCTCGCCGCCCAGCACCGCGATCGGCGTATTCACCTTCACGCCCTGCGCGCCTTCTTCGACGAGCAGCTCCGTTACCGTGCCTTCGTCAACGGCCTCGACCTCCATCGTCGCCTTGTCGGTCTCGATCTCGGCGATGACTTGGCCGGGCTCGATCTTGTCGCCGACCTTCACAAGCCACCTAGCAAGATTGCCCTCCTCCATGGTGGGCGAGAGCGCGGGCATGAGGATTTGCGTCATCAGTTCAGAATTCCAAACAGAGCGAGGAAAATCAGCGCGCAAGCGATGACGCCCGCGAGCCAGAACAGCGGCCGCACGATCGGCCAGCCGGCGATGTAGGCGATGGCGTGCGCCAGCCGCGCGAAGAAGAAGATCTGCGCGCCCAGCACCGTCCATTGATTGGAAATACCGGCGACAGCGGCGATCAGCACCAGCGGCGCAAAGAACCAGAGGTTCTCCCGAAAATTATCGACGAGCCGCTTAGTGCGCGCGAGATAGGCGTTCGGCGGCGGAAGATTGTCGCGATTGTTCGCCAGCGTGAGCCCGCCATGCTGGCCGATGCCGGCGGTGGCCTGCACCATCACAACGACGAAGAAGAGCGCGATCGTGTACGCAAGATAAGTAAGTTCAACGCTCATTCGGTTTCCCCCTTCGACAATCACGCTCAAGTCAGGCGGGTAAGCGCCCGCCCTATTCGAAAAATCGCTCACAAATAAATATCCGTCATCAGCTCACTCGCATCCGGCTCCGGGCTTTGTTGCGCGAACTCGGCGCTTTCGGTGACGACGGTGCGAATGTCGCGGTCGATCTCCTTCAGCGCCGCTTCATCGGCATGACGCGCGTCGATCAGCATCTTCTTCACCAACTCGATCGGATCGCGCTTGGTCTTCTGTTCATCCACTTCTTCCTTGGTCCGGTACTTCGCCGGATCCGACATCGAGTGGCCGCGATAGCGGTACGTTTTCATCTCCAGTAAAGTCGGCCCGTTGCCGGCGCGCGCGTTTTCCACCGCGCGCTTGCCGGCTTCGCGCACGGCGACGACATCCATGCCGTCCACTTCCTCGCCAGGAATGTTGAAGCTGACGCCGCGCTTATGCAGATGCGTTTCCGACGATGAGCGCTGGATCGAGGTGCCCATCGCGTACTGATTGTTCTCAACAACGAAAACCACCGGCAGCTTCCATAAGCTCGCCATGTTGAAGCTCTCGTACACCTGCCCTTGGTTGGCCGCGCCATCGCCGAAATAGGTCAGGCACACTTTGCCGTCCTGGCGATAGCGATTGGCGAAGGCGATCCCGGTGCCAAGCGAAACTTGCGCGCCGACAATGCCGTGGCCGCCATAGAACGCCTTCTCCATGCTGAACATGTGCATGGAGCCGCCCTTGCCCTTGGAATAGCCGTCGCGCCGCCCAGTCAGCTCCGCCATGACGCCGTTGGCGGTCATCCCCGCCGCCAGCATGTGGCCGTGGTCGCGATAAGCCGTGATGACCTGGTCGCCATCCTTCAGCGCCGCCTGCATGCCGACGACGACCGCCTCTTGGCCGATATACAAATGGCAAAAGCCGCCAATCAGCCCCATGCCGTAAAGCTGCCCCGCCCGCTCCTCGAAGCGCCGGATCAACAGCATGTCGCGGTAATAGTGGAGCAGCTCGTCCTTGCTCGCTTCGGCGGCATGCTTGCCGTTCGGCTTGGGTGCGGCGTTCGCCATTGTGATCTTCCTCCGCCGCCACGTAAGGCCGGACGCGCGCCCAGTGTCCATGGACCCGGGCGCGCTTCTCTTATGCGGGAATGACGGTGCTCGCTAGAAAGCTTTGCGTTGCTGCAGTGCGGCAGACGCTATTCCAGCGCGAACACGATCTCATCTGGATCGCCGGCCGCCAGCGTGATGCGCGCGCGCTCGTCGAGATAGTCGAGATCCAGGCTCTCCGGCCGCAGCCGACCCGCGCGCGCTTCGAGCGCCGCCTGCTCGCCCGACAACGTGTCGATCCGGCTGATCAGCGTGCGCTCCTCAGCCTGCAGATCGACATACGCGAGCAGGCCCTGATGACCCGTCACCGCATGCGCGCCAAGATAGAGAATAGCCGCTCCCAAGCCGATGCTGAGCGCCGCCGATCCGTGCTTGCCCATGTGTTAACGCCCCGATTCGGCGGGACGTTGAATCGAACCGTTTAAGGAATCGTAAAGACTCCAAAATGTTCTTAAAGTGTTCTATCCATTTTAAATCAGATAGTTAGCGAAAATTCCCTAGTGCTTGGGGGCGCCGGAGCGCTGGAGCCCCAGCCGCTTGCGTCCCGCCCGCTAGGAAAAATTTGCAGCGCTGGCCGCGAACCGCGTCCGAAACAATCTCCGTTCTCGTTCCGGACTCACGGACCGCAGGCGGCGCCGCTCAGGCGACGATATGCGCGGCCTGGTTCAACGTCGCGAATGCGCCCGGCATGAACGAGACCAGCGCGAGCATCAGACAGCTAAAGCGGATCAACATTGGCGGGCTCCTTCGACATCGCGTCAGCGATGCCAAGATATCTATCCGGAGCACTGCCGCCCCGCCGTGACGCGGGGCACGCGGGTCCGCGTGCGTGACCCGGCGCATCAATGGACAGTGCGCGCTTAGGGCGCCACTGTCGCCACGGACCTCGGGGAGGCTGACATGCGCGGAATGTGGTTGCTGCTGGCGCTTTGCGTGTGTTGGCTGGGCGCTGCCGAGCAAGCGCACGCGCAAGCGCCCGCGCTCACACCCGCTGCCAGTTGCACGTCGTGGGCGCCTGATCGGGTCGATTGCTTCGTGCGAGGCTCGGACGGGCGTATGCACCATCGCTGGCGCCAGGGCGGCGCATGGGGCGGATTTGAACTGCTCGGCGGCGAATTGCGGTCCAGCCCCACCTGCGCCTCCTGGGGGCCCGAAAGGATCGACTGCTTCGTCGCGGGGACCAACAGCGGTTTGTGGCATCGCTGGTGGGAACGTGGGCGAGTGTGGCAGCCGATCAATCCAATCCAAGGGGATTGGGAATCCTTAGGCGGCTTTGTGAGCCCCGGGCGCAACCCTCATTGCACCACGCGGGGCGCAGAAACGCTCGATTGCTTTGCTGTCGACCGCGATCGCGTTCTCTCGCGCCTATCCTACAGCGGCGGACGTTGGCACGCATGGCGGCGCTATACGGGACTTTTTCTAGCTGCTGCGCCGCACTGCATTTTGGTCGGAACGCCGCCAGCGACGACCGCGGAGGACTGGGGCGAGCGGATCGCATGTTTCGCAAAAGGGGATGACAACGCGCTGTGGAGCGTGACCGTGCCGGAGGACCCCAATTCCACGACGCCCGTGCGCTGGACCAGCTGGGGCGGTATCATCACATCGCAGCCCGCTTGCGTCGCACAAGACCCAGCCACGACCCATTGCTTCGTGCGCGGCCTCGACAATTCACTTTACACGCGCGTCGTGCGCGCGCGTCCCGGGGCGGCGGATACGGTGTGGGATTGGCAAAGCATCGGCGGGGTCTTGACCAGTCAGCCAAGCTGCGTCGCCTTCAACGGCACGCGCATCGATTGCTTCGCGCGCGGCGCAGACAACGCGCTCTACCACACGGCGGGAACACAACCGCGTCTGCGTCTCCCCGGCGCTGCGCCGTTGGTGTTTTCAGCGTGGGAATCTTGGGGCGGCAATCTGGCGAGCGCACCCACCTGCGTCGCCTATCGCGCCCCTTCATTCCGCAATCCACCAAACGTGGAACTAGTGATCGCGGGGGGACATCAGGCCATCGATTGCTTCGCACGCGGCCCAGGGCGCGCGCTGTTTCACATCGGCTGGGTGCCTTCTGGGCGCACCGAGTGGACCAATCTCGGCGGACGAGTCTAACCGCGTATCCCTACGCCCTAGAATCGTCCCCCGGGCGCGAAACTACCAGCGCACCTCGCTGATGGTCCGCATGCGGCGCATAGCGGGCGCCCATTTGCGGCCCTGTTGGCGCCCTCGCACCCCGTTGCATAGATCGCCGCCAATCCGACCCAGCTTCAACCGGGGGCATACTGCGCCGATGCAAACACCAGCCCACTCCTCCGCCATCGCGCATCTCTGGCGAGCCGCCCGCGCCATGTTCGAGCGCATGCGCGCCGTCATTGGCGAAGCCGCCGCAATCGCGTCGCGCCCGGCGCTCGACGCCGAAGAGATAACCACGGCGCGCGCTTGGCTGCGCTCACTGGAATTGATGGTGCGGAAGCTCGTGTTGATTGAGGCGATGGCGCTCGCTGTCAAAAGCCGTTTGCCGCGAATGTCGAACACGGTTGAAATCCGCCAATACGCGCCGCCCAAGCCCGCGGGCCCCAAACGCGCGCCCAGCTACAGCTTCAAGCTCTGGCCGCGCCCGCCGACGCCGCCGGCGCGCATCCGCATCCTCGGGAAACCTGTGCTGGTGCGTGAAATCTGGCGCGAGCGCGACCGCGCCGCCGCCGCGCGCCGGCTCAACATGGTCCGCTTCATGCGCACGCCGGAGCCGCAACGCATCGCTCGCCGCATCGAGGCGCTCTCGCGCGTGCTGAATAAGCCTGAATACGCCGCGCGCCGTCTCGCCCGGCGCCTGCGCACAACACCGACTACGGCGCACGCCATCGTGCTGCAGCGGCCCCCGCGCACGAGCTACGCCGATCCCAACGCAGAAAGCGAAACCGGCCGCCGCGCCTTCGCAAGCTTGCGGCGCGATACAAGCTGAGAATGAGTAGGTCGAGCGCACCAACTTCACCCTCTCCCCTTGTGGGAGAGGGATCGCAAGCGCTGCGCGCTCCACAATGGAGGTGTGGGTGAGGGGTGTCGGCGTAAATGCTGGCCAGCCTCCGCGCCGATACCCCTCATCTGCATCGCGTTCCGCGATGCTGTCTTCTCCCACAAGGGGAGAAGACGAAGTTCACCGCCCCACAATCGTCCCTGCGCCCGCGTACGCGGCTTGATCGTCCAGCATCTCGGCGATGCGGATCAGCTGATTGTACTTCGCCGTCCGGTCCGAGCGCGCCAGCGAGCCGGTTTTGATCTGGCCGCAATTGGTCGCCACCGCGAGATCCGCGATGGTGGAATCTTCCGTTTCCCCGGAGCGATGGCTCATCACCGCCGAATAGCCGGCGCGATGGGCCATCTCGACCACGTCCAAAGTCTCCGTCAGCGTGCCGATCTGATTGACCTTGATCAGGATCGCGTTGGCGAGGCCCTTTTCGAAGCCAATCTCAAGCCGCTTCATATTGGTGACGAAGAGATCGTCACCCACCAATTGGCAATTTTCGCCGATCGCTTCAGTCAGCGCCGCCCAGCCTTCGAAATCGTCCTCCGACATGCCGTCTTCGATCGAGATAATCGGATAGCGCGAGACGAGATCAGCCAGGTACGCCGCGTTCTGCTCGGGCAAAAGCGATTTGCCTTCGCCGGCCAGTTCGTACTTGCCCTTCTTGAAATATTCGGTCGCGGCGCAATCGAGCGCCAGCGCAATGTCTTCGCCCGGCGTGTAGCCCGCCTTCTCGATCGCCTTCAGGATAAACCCGATGGCTTCGTCAGCGCTGGCGAGGTTCGGCGCAAAGCCGCCCTCGTCGCCAACATTGGTCGAGTGGCCCGCGTCCTTCAATTGCTTCTTCAGTGTGTGAAAGACTTCCGCGCCCATCCGCACCGCATCGGCGATGCTGTCGGCGCCGATCGGCATGATCATGAATTCCTGGATGTCGATCGGATTGTCGGCATGGGCGCCGCCATTGACGATGTTCATCATCGGCGTCGGCAGAATGCGCGCCTGCACGCCGCCGAGATACCGGTAGAGCGGCATCGCATTGGTGACCGCCGCCGCTTTCGCCACCGCCAGCGAAACGCCCAGAATCGAGTTCGCGCCGAGGCGCGCTTTGTTGTCGGTGCCATCGAGTTCGATCAGCACGTGATCGATGCGCCGTTGCTCCTCGGCGTCCATGCCAAGGATCGCGTTGGCGATCTCGCCGTTCACGGCTTCGACCGCATCGCGAACGCCTTTGCCCAGATAGCGGTCCGGCTCGCCGTCCCGCTTTTCCACCGCCTCATGCGCCCCGGTCGAAGCGCCCGACGGCACCGCGGCCCGCCCGAACGAGCCGTCCTCCAAAGTCACATCCACTTCGACGGTCGGGTTGCCGCGGCTATCGAGAATTTCACGGCCAACGATATCGGCAATGCCAGTCATGAGGGGTCTCGCGGGAAAGCTGAAATCTGATGGCGCCTTTGGAAACCCAAGCGGCCAAAAAGACAAGCGCAAGCCGCGCAGGGCGCCTATGCGCCTTACGCGGAGGTCCGGCCGGACGTCGCAGAAAGCTTAGTCTTCCTTCGCCTTCAAGATCTGCTTGCCGCGATAGCGGCCGGTCTTGAGGTCGATGTGATGCGGCCGGCGCAGTTCGCCCGATTCCGCGTCTTCGACATAGGTGTTCTTGGGCAGCTTATCGTGCGCCCGGCGCATGCCCCGGCGAGAGGGCGAGGTTTTTCGCTTCGGAACGGCCATGGCCGGAAAACTCCTGGGTCCCGCGCGTCCCGCGGGAAAGCGGGGCTGATAGGCCAAAGGCCGCGTCAGGGCAAGTCTCCGCCTGCCCCGGAACAGCCCCGGCGGCCTCGCGTTGGCCCGTCTACAAGCTGAACGCCAGATTTCGGGAGACCCAGATGAAAATCCGCGACCTCATGACGCCCGACGTCCGCACTATCCACCCCGAGGCCACCATCCGCGAGGCCGCCCGCATGATGGCCGAAGCCGATGTCGGCGCCCTGCCCGTTTCCTCCGGCGATCGCCTGGCCGGCATGGTCACCGACCGTGACATCGTCATCCGCGGCATCGCCATCGGCAAGAATGCCGACTCGACGGTTGGCGAGGTGATGAGCCACGAAGTGCTCTATTGCCGCGAAGACGACGATGTCGCCGATGTCTGCGAAAACATGTCCGACCTTCAGGTGCGCCGGCTTCCGGTGGTGAACGCAGACAAGCGTTTGGTCGGCATCGTCTCGCTCGCCGACATCGCCGATTCCGCGGACGCCGAAGACGCCGGCGAAGCGCTCGAAGCCATCACCCGTCCCGGCGGCCAGCGCAGCCAAACCATCGACGGACGCAGCTGATGATCCGCGAAATCCTCGAGCCGCCGGAGGACTTCGCGCTCGGCCGCGAGACTTTGGCTTACATCGTTCTAAAGGCCCGCGCGTTCGACGCCCTCATCCCATCGGACGATCCAACTGACGCCTCCAACGATGCCGATGACCGCTCTGTCGATGCGCTGGAAGACGAAGCCGACAATCCCACGCAGCGCGAACTCGCCGCCGCCATCGCCAGCCTCAACAGCGACGAGCGTGTTCAGCTGGTCGCGCTGATCTGGCTCGGCCGCGGCGACTACGAAGCCTCGGACTGGCGCGAAGCCGTTAGCGCCGCCCGCGAGCGCGCCGAAGGTTCCACCGCCAGATACCTCATGGGCATTCCGCTGCTCGGCGACTTCGTCGAAGAAGGCGCCGACAAGCTCGGCATCAACATCGCCGCCGAAGAATCCGCCGCCGTCGGCGATCCGGACATCGATACACGCGGCGTCTAAACGCGCGCGTGAATGTCTGCCGGCGAGCCTGGGAGCGCCGGCGCGTTCAAACGAAACTGACGCGTGCTCGCCGTCTCGCACACGCCCTGGACGATGTGCACGACTTCAGTTTCGATCGTGTGCG
This sequence comes from Hyphomonadaceae bacterium, assembly GCA_014378995.1. Lineage (GTDB taxonomy): Bacteria > Pseudomonadota > Alphaproteobacteria > Caulobacterales > Aquidulcibacteraceae > Vitreimonas. The sequence goes on along the minus strand of JACMMP010000237.1, from coordinate 5,885 downwards.
CATCCGGCCGCCGGATCACGGTGAACGCGCACGGCTCATGCCGCAGCCGCTGCGACAGCGTCCCGCTAGTGACCGAGAGCGCACGCGTTTCAAACAGGCGCGCCGACGCAAAGTGCAAATGCCCGCTCAAGAACAATTCGGCGCCAGCGTCCGCCAGCCTGCGCAGCCCGCCGACGCCGCCCCGCGTCAATCCTTTGATCGGCGCATCGTTCGGCCAGTCGAGTGGGTGATGAGTGATGACGATCCGCAACGCACCCGGCGCCGCTTTCTGCAGCTCGGCAGCGGCGATCGCCGTCTGCCCGCGCGAAATCTCGCCTTGCGCCCAATTCATCCGCAGCTGCCAGGCGCGCGCCGTGTTCACCGGCACGATCGACCATTGCGGCGTATGCCAGGCCTCGACCTGCAGACCCTTCTGCGCCCGGCGAATGCGGTCCCATGGAAAGAACAGCCGCCCCCACATTTCATAATACGGCACGTCATGATTGCCCGGTGTCAGCATCGCCGGCACGCCGAGGTCGCGTATCCAGGCGCAGGCATTGTCCAACTCAGTCTGCAGCCCGTCTTTGGAGATATCTCCGGTGACGATGACGGCGTCGGGCTTGCGCTGATCGATGAACTTCGCCGCCGCGTTCAGCGCCGCCTTGTCCTCGCACCCGAAGTGCAAGTCGGTAAGATGCACCAGCTCCACGTTGCTCAACCCTCTTGAGGAAGTGCGATAACGCGCGGCCCGCGCGGATCGTAGGTGACGCGCACCCGGTGAAAGAACGTGCGCGGTTCGCCGTCCAAAGTAGAGGGGATGACGCCGAGAGAAACGATGTCGCTGGAACGGCACTGCCCAATCTCAATGCTTGGATCGTCGCGCCAGCCTGCTGTGATGGAGCGTAAGCTCACGCGCGCAAGATCGAACATATGGCGGGCATCGAGCCGCACCCATTCCAGACTGTCTGCATGAATGCCGCCCGAGAAGGCCGGACATAGCACGCCGATCGCTTCGGCCCGGCGCATAGCCTCGTTATTAGGCCGCGCCCGCAAGCCGCGCGCAAAGGAACGCTTCAGCGCATGCCGGAAACGGCGCAGCGCCGCCAGCGGCCGGCCGGCCCGCATGGCCTCGCGCGCCTTCGCCATCAGCATCGGCGCCCCAAACAAAGCGGCGACATAGAACGCCTCGCCATTGGCGCGCCCGGCTGTAAGGCGCGTGACCGTGCCCCGCTCGAGCGCCGCCCGCAGCGCTTCAGGCCAAGCCAATTCGCCATACAGCGCGCGCGGCAGAATGTTCAGCGTTCCGCCCGGAAGTAAAATGAGCGGCGGCCCGTCGCGCGGCGCCATCTCGGCGGCGGCCCGCGCCGTGCCGTCCCCGCCGAGCACGATCAACACGTCGAAATTTTTGGCTCTCGCGAGCTGCTTCTTGGAGACGTCTTGCGCGTCGAAGATTTCGTGGTAGCCGATACCCGCTTGACCTAGCGCCAGGACGAGCCGTTCATGATCGCCGCTGGCGACGCTGCCGGCCTTTTCATTGAACAGCACCATCGCCCGCGCGTTCTCCGGAATAGGACGAGCGGGCTCGCTCGGCGCGAGTGCATCGGTAGCAATGGTGTTCATGGCGGAACCAAACGCTGGCTTATGGCGCTTGTTCCTTAGTCGTTGATAGTGCCGCCCATAGCGGTTGAATGTCCGCGGCTGGCGCCATCCCCCGAAATGTTGATGCTGCCGCCCATCGAGGCTGCGCCTTCGTACGTCACGCTGGCATAAACCCGCGCCTCGCCCCCCATGGACGCGGCGACATCGGCGGTTTCGCAGCGCAACTCGTCGGCCCGGATGACTGCGCCCATCGCGGCAGCCGCATCCAATGACCGGCAAGAGCCGCTAACGCGAACCTCCGCGCCCATCGCCGCTGCGATCTCAAACGCCTCTGCGTCGATGCCGGTTGCGGTGAGCTCAACGCCGCGCGCCGCGGCAAGGCTTTCGAGTTCGGGCATGCTGATGCGAACGGTGGCGTCCAGACCGTGGTTGCCAAACCAGGGGCGGTTGCGCTGGCGGATTTTCAGGGTCCCATCTTCGACTTCGGTGAGCACCCGCTCGGCGTCAGGGCCGGTTACGTCCACGGCATAATTGCCGCCGACGACGATCTCCACGCGGATTTGGTCGGAGGCGGCGACCGAATCGAAACCGCGCAAGTTGCGGGTCTCGGCCGAGGCCGGGGCGGCCAACAGCATGGCAAGGATCGTGGTGACGACCAGGCGCTTCATGACTTCCTCCAAAATGCGGACGCGGCGGTGCCTTACGCCCTCTCGAAGGGAAGATGCGCCTCCCTCGCCCCTTGGATGCAACGAGCTTGCATCCGCTCGGAGGGTGCGGCCGTATAAGGGCGATGCGTCGCAGATCTCTCCTCACCGGCCTCATGGCCGCCCTCACGGCGGCTTGCACGCCCTCTTTGGGCGCTTTCAACGCCCTGGCGCCACGGGACTCAGGCGTGCGGCGGACCGCGCGGGACCAGGCGTATGGCGAAGGCCCCCGGCGGCGGCTCGATGTTTACGCGCCGGCGCAAGGCGACGGCCATCCGGTCATCGTTTTCATCTATGGCGGCAGCTGGGCTTCCGGAAGCAAGGACGATTATGCATTCGCCGGTGCGGCCCTCGCGGCGCAAGGGTTCGTGACGATTATTCCGGACTACCGGCTTGTGCCGGGCGTGCGGTTTCCCGGCTTTATTGAAGACTGCGCCGCGGCGGTGCGTTGGGCCGCGGATCACGCCGGGGAGCATGGCGGCGATCCTTCGCGCATTGTCATCGTCGGACATTCCGCAGGCGCGTACAACGCGATGATGCTCGCGCTGGACGAAAGCTATCTGCGGAACGCCGGCGTCAATGCGGGCGCGATACGCGGCGGCGTCGGCATCGCCGGCCCTTACGACTTTCTGCCCTTCGATGTCGCCGCCACCCGCGAGGCGTTTGGCGAGGCGCCTGAGCTGCAGCTGACGCAGCCCGTGCACTTCGCGCGCGACGACGCACCGCCGCTGCTCTTGTTATGGGGCGAGGCCGACTCCACTGTCGGGCCGCGCAATTTGCGTTCGCTCACAGCCGCTGTGCGCGCAGCTGGCGGCGCAGTGGAGACCGAGACCTACCCAGGCGTCAACCACGTCGACATCATGCTTGCGCTGTCTCGGCCATTGCGCGGACGCGCGCCGACGCTGGCGGATATCACAACGTTTGCGCGCCGCGTTACGGCTTAGGTGATGCTGCCGCGCTGAAAGCCGCGCGCGATGTCGCGCAGCATTTCCGGCGCGCTTTGGCGGTCAAACCCAATCGCTGAGGTATAGTCCACCAATGCGTGGTGTTCTGTTTCGTCGAACGTTCCGTCGGCGACGAACACGGTCATCAGCGCTTTCAGCAACGCCACTTTCTGTTCGCGCGAGAAGGTGCGCGATCTCGCCGCGAGATAGGCGACCAATTCGTCCTTGTTCAGGCGCGCGCGCGCGAACGCGGACTCCACCTTGGCCGCCTCAGAGCCCGGCGCCAATTCTTCCAGCGCGCGCGCGACGGCGCTACGCTCCTCATCATTGATGCGGCCGTCGAGCTTGGCCGCGTTGACGAGCGCTTCCAGAGCAAAATGGACGAAGCTTTCGCCAACCGCAGCTCTGGCTTTCCGCGCCCGCAGACCGCGCACAAACGTTCGTAAAGCGAACCAGCCGCCCACAAGCAGCACGAGAATAAAGAGAGCCAGAGCCGCACCGCCTGGATCGTCCATCTGCGGCTGCGGCTTTGGCGCCGTCGCCGGCGCGGCCGCGCTCACAAGTATGATCCCGCTCGCCATCCGGCTCCTCCGCCAAAACAGTGGCGCTTGTCAGCGCCCAAGTCGATGCAACACGCGCCTTAGACGAGACGCGACTGCTCCACCGCCGCGCCGATGAAGCTGGCGAAGAGCGGGTGCGGCTCGAACGGGCGGCTCTTCAGTTCTGGGTGGTATTGGACACCGATAAACCAGGGATGGTCGCGCCGCTCTACGATTTCGGGCAGGACGCCATCGGGGCTCATGCCGGAGAAGCACAGGCCCGCGCTTTCCAGCTTGTCGCGATAGCGCGTGTTCACTTCATAACGGTGCCGGTGGCGCTCGCTGATTTCAGTCGCGCCGTAAATCGAGGCGACACGGCTTTCAGGATCGAGCGCGGCGGTGAAGGCGCCGAGACGCATGGTGCCGCCCAGATCGCCGTTGACGCCGCGTTTTTCAAGTTCGTTGCCGCGCAGCCATTCGGTCATCAGGCCTACGATGGGGTGCTTGGCGGGGCCGAACTCGGAGGAGCTTGCGCCCTTTAAGCCAGCTTGGTTTCGCGCCGCTTCGATGCACGCCATCTGCATGCCGAAGCAGATGCCGAAATACGGCACGTTGTGCTCGCGCGCGAAGGTGACGGCTGCGATCTTGCCTTCGCTGCCGCGTTCGCCGAAGCCGCCCGGCACTAAGACGCCATGCACGCCGTGCAGATCGCTGACCCAGCCTTCGCCGCGCTCCTCGAATTTTTCACTCTCGACCCAACGAATATCCACTTTAACGTTGTTGGCGACGCCGCCGTGATGCAGCGCCTCGATCAGCGACTTATAGGCGTCCTTCAATTCGGTATATTTGCCGACGACGGCGATGGTGACTTCCCCGTCCGGCGCTTTCAGGCGCTTAACGATCGTCTCCCATTTCGTGAGGTCAGGCTGCGGGGCGACGGTGACGCCGAAGAGGCGCAGCAATTCGGTGTCGAGCCCGGCGAGGTGATAGGCGATCGGCGCTTCGTAGATCGTCTGCAGATCGCGCGCTTCGATCACCGAGCTTTCGCGCACGTTGCAGAAGAGCGCGATCTTGCGCTTTTCATCCTCCGGGACGGGGCGATCGCAACGGCAGAGAATAATATTCGGCTGAATGCCAATCGAGCGCAGCTCCTTGACCGAGTGCTGCGTCGGCTTGGTTTTCATCTCGCCGGCGGATGGGATGTAGGGCAGCAGCGTCAGGTGAACGTAAGCCGCCTGGCCGGAATCCAGATCCTGGCCGAGTTGGCGGATGGCTTCGAAGAATGGCAGGCCCTCAATGTCGCCAACCGTGCCGCCGATTTCGCAGAGCACGAAGTCGGCGTCGCCATGATCGGAGAGAATGAATTCTTTGATCGCGTTGGTGACGTGCGGGATCACCTGCACGGTGGCGCCGAGATAATCGCCGCGGCGCTCCTTGGCGATGATGTCCTGATAGATGCGCCCGGTGGTGATGTTGTCGGCCTGGCGCGCTGAGACGCCGGTGAAGCGCTCGTAGTGGCCGAGGTCGAGGTCGGTCTCGGCGCCATCGTCAGTGACGAAGACTTCGCCGTGCTGATAGGGGCTCATCGTGCCCGGATCGACGTTGAGATACGGATCGAGTTTGCGGAGTCGGACCCGGTATCCGCGCGCTTGCAGCAACGCGCCGAGGGCGGCGGAGGCGATGCCCTTCCCTAAGGAAGAAACCACCCCACCGGTAATGAACACATAGCGCGCCATTGACCTTTCCGATCAGCCGCCGCCAGACCCTGCCCGCCTCGAGGCGCGCTTATTGATCGGGGCCAGCGCGCTGGTCGCGCCGGACGGCTTCCACTCCGTTGCCAATTTCAATCGATTCGACCTCGTTGGCTTCGTCGGCGAGTGTAATCCCTGTCACGGCGCCTGAGCTATTCGGCAAAATGAGCGAACGCTCAGTCGTTGCGGGACCGGAACGTTGGGTCGCCGGCTGACGCGGCTGCGCGGCCGCGGTTTGCACGGGCCGGTTCGCACTGGCTGGTGTTACAATTGCGCCGTTCAGCGGCGCGGCGCGCGCGGTAACCGTCGTCGGCGCCGGCGCCGAGGCCAGCTGCGTTGCTGCGGGAACGCTGCTTTCGGTTGGGTCGG
>JACMMP010000026.1 GCA_014378995.1 Hyphomonadaceae bacterium | reverse complement strand
GTGACGAAACTGGATTTGAGGAGCGCGCCTTCCGGACACTCGCGATATTCGACTTTGTATTGGGGCATGCTGAATTAACAGCCGCTAGCGCCTATCGTTCCGCGAGCTTGCCCTCAGCCCTTCGGCGCCACCAATAGTCGCCTCTTGGCTTCTCGGATGCGGAAGCGGAGCATCATCTGAAAGTAAGGCTGCGCATCGAGCCTACTCACAGAAAGCGCGTAAGCGCCTTCGCTCTGGAGCACCGATACGATGTCGCGCCAATACGTGAACTGGCCAGTGCTGGCGAGGTCGTAGGCGCGGTCGCGCACGGCGATGATCGGATCGGGCGCAGCGCCCATAACAGTTTACCTCGCCACGCCAAACATGGGACGTGTCGGAAGCGCGATCAAGTCAATGATCGCGGGTGTCACGTCTTCTTATCCAGTGCTTGACGGCGGCTCCTTGCGAAAGCGGACGTTAGCGCCTCGCGCGTTTCCGCCTTGGCTTTGACGGCGGCTTTTCCAGCGGGGCTGGCCACTTGGTGATGCGTTTGATCAGGCCGGCCATTTTTAGGCGGCCTTCGGGGCGGGTTTTGTCGCGTACTGAGGCGTTGGCGGTGTGTACGGTTTCTGGGTCGCCGGAAATCAGCGGGTGCCACCAGTAGAGGTCCTTGCCTTCGGCGACGAGGCGATAGGCGCAGGTGCGTGGCAGCCAATCGAGTTTCGGCACGTTCTTCGGCGTCAGCTTCACGCAGTCCGGCACGTATTGTTTGCGGTTGGCGTAGTCGCTGCAGCCGCATGTTTTGGTGTCGAACAATTTGCAGGAGACGTCGGTGAGGTAAAGCACGCCGGTGTCGGCGTCTTCGATGGATATGACGCAGCATTTGCTGCAGCGGTCGCAGAGCGCTTCCCATTCGCGCTCGTTCATTTGCGTCAGCGTCTTGCGGCGCCAGTAGCCGGGTTCGAGCGGCGCGGTATCGGCGATGGCGTCGCGTTTGCGTCGGGAGTTTTGGTAATCGAGGAGCGTGGTTTTGGTCATCGCTCCAACGCCCCTACCACTTCGACGTGCGGACTCCAGCGGAATTGATCCACCGGCGTAACGCGTGTCAGCGTGAAGCCGTGCTCGATCATGACTTTGACGTCGCGTGCGAAACTGCCGGCGTCGCAGGAGACGTAGGCGACCTTGCGCACCGGCGAGCGCGCGATCTGCTCGGCTTGCAGGCGCGCGCCGGAGCGCGGCGGGTCGATGACGGTGGCGTCGAATTTTTTCATCTCGAGGCTCGAGAGCGGCGTGCGGAGCAGATCGCGGCGCAGCACTTGGACATCGCGCAGCGCGCTGCCGGCGCTGTCGGCGGCTTTCTTGAGCGCGGCGAGCATCTCGGCATCGGACTCGGCGGCGACCACGTCGGCGAATTCGGCCGCGCGCAACGCAAAGGTGCCAATGCCGGAGAAGAGATCGATGACGCGCTCGGCGCCGGCGAGCGCTTCCATGGCGAGACGGGATAGCGTCTCCTCGCCCTGCGCTGTCGGTTGCAGGAATGCGCCGGGCGGCGGATGCACAACGGCGCGGCCCATGCGGAGTGCGGGCTTGGCGCGCTCGACGACGACTTCGCCGTCCATGGAGAGGCGCGCGAGGTTCAGCGTGTTGGCGATGTTGCTCAGCGCTTCGAGTGCGGCGCGATGCAACGCTTGCGGGCGGCCGGCGCCTTTGATGGCGACATCGACGCCGGCATCCGTCGCCAAACATTGCAGCGTGATCTCGCCGCGTTGCGGCAGCATGAGTTCAGCAAGCGGGCCGAGCTTCAGTGCAAGAGCTTCCAGCGCAGGCACGAGCACGGGACATTGCGCGATCGGCGTGAGCCGCGCGCCGCCGCGTTCGATGAAGCCGATGCGGGCTTGGCCTTTGAGGCGTGCTGCATGAAACGCTGCGCGGCGGCGGCCTTCGCCCCAGGCAGGGACG
>JACMMP010000236.1 GCA_014378995.1 Hyphomonadaceae bacterium | reverse complement strand
GCATCGTCGACGCGCAGATCGCCTTCATCGGCGATGGCGCGCCCGAGGGCGTTGAGGCGGTGCGCGAGGCGTTCGCCGATCCGCCCGCGCCGTTTCGGGCGCGCCTTGCCGTTACCGTCGATGGCCTCGATGTCGAGCATCCCGAACTGCAGGGCCTGAACCTCGCTACCGGCGACGCTGAAACGTGCGAGCGCGCATTCGATCGCCTGATGGAGCGCAACGTCATCACTTTCGCCGCCGGCTCCGCGACGATCGATCCGTCCAGCCGGCGCGTCCTCGACTCGCTCGCGTCTGTGGCGCTGCGGTGCGATCGCTTCGCGATCGAAGCAGCCGGCCACACTGACAATCAGGGCGAACGCGAGATGAACATGGAACTCTCCCGCGCCCGCGCAAACGCCGTCGCCAATTATCTGGCGGCGCAGGGTGTGGAGAGCGGGCGTCTCAGTGCGCGCGGCTACGGCCCCGACAATCCCCGCGTCGGCAACGAAACGCCGGAGGGGCAGGCGAGCAATCGCCGGATTGAGTTCTACGTCAGCGGAGCGCCGTCATGATCTATCTGATCGGCCAATTGTTCATCTGGCTGGTGTTGACGGCGGTTTCTGCCGGCGCCGCCGGCTGGATTTATGCAGCTCAGCGCGCTGCGCCGTCGCGCCTGGCTATGCGCCGTGAACGCGACCGTCTTGTCCGCGATCTTGGCCGCCTCGCCGCTGGCGACGACAACGCGGCAGCGGATAGCGAAGCGGAGCGCGCGCGCGCAGAGGCTGCCGACAGCTTGGCGCGCATCCGCGACAGCCGCATCGCCGAACTCGAACACGCGCTGGAAACCGCGCGCTCACGCGCCAATGACGTCTCCGGTGAAGCGGCCGAGCTGCGCCGCAAGCTCGATCAACAGGACGCGGACGCAGAAGAGCTTGCGCGCCTGCGCGACCTGAACGCTGCGCACGAGGCGGCGCGCGCACAGGAAATCGAAACCGAGATCAAGCCCGCTGCCGAGGACGACAGCGCGCTGCTCTCGTGGCGGCTTCGCTACTTCGAGCAACGTGTGCGCTATCTCGAATCGCAATCCGCGCCTGCTGCGGGGGCCTCGCCGCTGCCCGAATGGCGTGCGCGTGAAGCGCAAGAGCGCGCCGCCTACCTCGAGCAGCAAGTGCGCGCACTGACTTCGCCAACGTCTGACGTGGATGCGGACGGGCAAGAAGCTGAGCCGACGCCATTTGCCTCGGACGCCGATATCGATGTTCTGCTGCGCTGGCGCCTGCTTTATCTTGAGCGCCGCGTGGCGCACCTCCAGGCGCAAGCGCCAGCCGAAAGCGAACGCAGCCTGGAGCCAGAACCGCCAGCGCGCGCGGTTTCTTCAGATCCCGACATTTGGAGATGGCGCGCCCGCTATCTTGAAGCGCGCGTGCGCCATCTTGAGCAACGCGATTCGGTCGTCGCGGAGCCGGAGCCGGTCGCGTCGCAATCTGATGAGCCAATCGCTGAAGCAGCGCCGCCGCCCCAAGTTCCGCGTCCGCAACCGCGGCGCGGCGCGAAGCCCGCAGTGCTTGCCTCAGCGCGCAACGGCGCGCCGGACGATTTCACGCTGATCGACAGCATCAGCCAGCTGCAGCAATCGACGCTCTATGCGCTCGGCGTCTTTCACTACGACCAGATCGCCGCGTGGACGTCCGAACACGTCGCCTGGATCGATCAGCACCTGCGCCTGCAGGGCCGCATCGATCAAGAGGAATGGCGCGAGCAAGCGGCGGACCTTGCGCGTGACGGGCCTTCCGCTGCCCGGCGCGTCCTTGAAGATGAGGACGCCTGAGCTGTCTCAGTAGGCGCGCTATCAACAGCCCGCGATGACGACGGCCAGCAATTCTGCGCCATGGTGTTTGAGTTTAGCTTCGCCGATGCCCGGCACGCGGCCGAGCGCTACCAAGTCACCCGGCTTCGCCGTCACGATCGCGGCCAAAGTCGCATCGTGGAAGATCACATAGGGCGGCACGCCCGCAGCCTGCGCCGTCTCACGCCGCCACGACCGCAGCGCTTCGAACAATGTCGCATCCGCGCCTTCAAAGCCGGCCTTGGCAGAACCGCGTGCGCCACGTGCGGCGCGCCGGTCTTCCTTGCTGCGTCGCTCGGGCTTGGCCGATTCACGCATGCGGATGATGCGCTCCTTGCGGAAGATTGCGCGCACCACCTCGTCGTCGCCTATGCTCAAGGTCGGCCGCTCGCCGTCGCCTTCGCCAAGCACGCCTTCGAACAACAGGTGCTCGATCACGTTGCGCCAGACGCTTTCGGGGGTCCCGGCGCCGATGCCGAAGGTGCTGCGTGTGGAAAATTGCTCGTCGAGCTGATCGCTGGCTTTGCCGAGCAAATGGTTCACCACCCGCCCGCGGCCGAAACGCTGATCCATCCGCATCACGGCGGAGATCGCCTTCGCCGCAAGCTCGGTGGCGTCGATCGAGACCGGCGGATCGGTGCAGATGTCGCAGACGCCGCAGGCTTCCGCGTTCTCTTCGCCGAAATAGCGCCGCACGCCCGCGCGGCGGCAGGTGAGGCCGTCGAGAAAAGCGAACAGCTGGCGCGCTTTCTTGATCTGCACGCCGCGCACGTGCTCGCTCGCATTGCCCTGGTTTGCAAACATGATGGCGCGGCGGAGGTCGCTTGCGCTGTAGACGCAGAAGCCCTCCGCGGTTTCCCCATCGCGCCCGGCGCGGCCGACCTCCTGCCAATACGCCTCAATGCTCTTGGGCGAATCCGCGTGAATCACGTAGCGGACGTCCGGCTTATCGACGCCCATGCCGAAGGCGATTGTCGCCACCATCACCACATCGTCTTCTTCTTGGAATTTGTGCTGACGATCCGCGCGGAGGCCGGCGTCGAGCCCGGCGTGATAGGCGAGGGCCGGCACTTTCACCTCTTGCAGATTGGCCGCGATTTTCTCCACGTGGTCGCGGGTCGAGGCGTAGATGATGCCCGACTTGCCGCGCCGCGCGCGCACCAGATCGAAAATGCGGTCGTGCGGCTTGGTGCTTTTACGCTCGGCGGCGAGCACGAGGTTAGGGCGGTCGAAGCTATCGACGAACGCGCGCGCATGCTCGAGCTGCAGCTGGGTGCGGATGTCGGCTTGGGTTTTGAGATCGGCGGTGGCGGTGACGGCCATGCGCGGGACGTTCGGGAAACTCTCCGCCAGCCGCCCAAGCGCGCGATAATCGGGCCGGAAATCGTGGCCCCATTGGCTGACGCAGTGCGCTTCGTCGATCGCGATCAGCGCGATCGGACAGTCGCTCAGAAAATCGAGGAAGTTCGGCGCGAACAAACCTTCCGGCGAAACGTAGAGAAGGTCGAGGCGCCCCTCGCGCGCGGCGTCGAGCGTAGCGCGGCGCTGGTCTGATGCGATCGTGGAATCGAGGCGCGCCGCCTTGACGCCCGCCGCGCGCAACGCCGCGACTTGATCCTGCATCAGCGCAATCAGCGGCGAAACCACGAGCCCGACGCCCGGGCGCAGCATCGCGGGGATTTGGTAACAGAAGCTCTTGCCGCCGCCTGTGGGCAGCACCGCCATCACATCACGGCCGGCGAGCACTTCGGTGATAACGTCGGCCTGCATCCCGCGAAAATCGTCGTGACCGAACACGCGCTGCAGCGTTTCGCGGGCGGTGGTGAGATCGGTCATCGGCGCTAGATGCCTACGATTTGCTGCGCTCACAACCACATCGTCATCCCGGGGCTCGCCTTGGCGAGAACCCGGGACCCAGGGGCAACCGGCTCATCGTTGGCCCTTGGGTTCCGGGTTCAATGCTGCGCATTGCCCCGGAATGACGAGATCATTCCGGCTCTGATTTGTGCAGCCCTAACGCGCCGAAACAGATCGCCGCTTGCCCGCCCCAATAGATCATCCACCCAGCGAAGCTGCGCCAGTAAGCGAGCGTCGGATCGGGATCGGGGTGGAACATGTTCCAGGCGACGAAGCCGTCGGAAATAAAGAACAGCACCGCGCCCGCCATCACCAGCCAGCGCGTCGCCGGCAGCGTGAACGAGCAGAGCGCCATCAGCGTCAGCACGCCGGTATAGACGCCGAGCGGCGCGAACATCGCGTTGTCGCGCGGCACCAGCAGCGTGGTCATTACGAACGCAGCGGCGATCAGCGCGAGCGCGCCGAGCAGGCGCGGTGGTTGCTTCAGCGCGGCGCCGACGCCGATGCCTGTGCGGAGGAAGAGCGCGATGTAGAACAGGTGGCCGACTAGGAACGCGAACGCACCGTAGAGAAACGTTTCCGGCCGCCACGCCAGCAACGCATCGCCCAGCGCGCCGAAGAGAAGGCCGGCGGCGAGCAAGCGCGAGCGCGCGAGGAGCGCGATGGCGCCGAGGATAATAATGCTGGAGGCTTTGAAGATCGTGCCGACGATGAAAGGCGGCGCGCCTTCGTAGAGGGACGAGCCGAACGCGCCGTAGGCGATGGCTAGGAAGGCGGAGAGGGCGAGGAGTGAGCGCTTCATGTGGCCCTGATGCCCAAGCGCTTGCCGAGAGGCAACCCAGGTGTTGTTTAGCTTGGAACGCCTGCTAATGTGCTTTTTGGGACGAAAAATGGTTGGTGCGGTTGAACTGGAGTCGACGCTTGGCGCCTATTGGCGCGATGCAGTCGAACCACTCCATAACCTGAGTTGGCAGACGTTTTCACTGCTCGCGATGCTCTTTCTGGTGGTGGCGCTAGTCGCCACTTGGCTGCTGAGCATTTCGTGGATTTGGCCCTGGACTAAGCCGCTCGTTAAGGCGGGGGCGATCAAGGCAGGGCCGCACACCTACAAAGATCACCTTCGCCTCAGCACTGTTGACTATCTGCGCTTTCACAGATTGCGGGAAGGTGCAGGCCTGAACGACCCATCCGTTCAAAGAACGCGCACTCGCGATCTTGATCACTACTATGTTGTTACCGTTGTCGAGCGAGGCAGGCGTAAGGTCGTGGTATATCGCGAGTTGAAACTTCAATGTCCAATGGGTGGTCGCTACCAGACGCAACCGAATGAGGTTCAGCTCGATGAAGCGCTACTGACACAGGTCCGGTTTGAGAACGGGAATGTAGAAGACGACGAGCCTGGCCTGCCCGTCGTCGGACAATACGACGTCTATCTTCGCAAAGTGCGTTGGTACGACGTCCGCCACTGGCTGCTTCATCCAAACCGCGAGATTAGGATCGTCATCTGGGTGACGTTGATCACTACCACGATGCCGACCTTTCTCGACGTTTTATTCGGCTGACCCTCAATCCCGCCGCGCCGCCTGCGCATACCCCAGCTTCTCGTTCAGCGCCCCCAGTAAATCCTGTGCGATGTCGGCGATCACGCCGCCCGGCGGGTACACCGCCGCCGCGCCCATCTCTTTCAGCGTCGCGATATCCTCCGGCGGGATGACGCCGCCGATCACGATCATGATGTCGCCGCGGCCGCGCGCTTCGAGCGCGGCGCGCAAGCCCGGCGTCAGCGTCAGGTGTCCAGCCGCCAGCGATGAGACGCCGACGATGTGGACGCCTTTCTCGATAGCCTGCGTGGCCACTTCCTCGGGCGTTGCGAACAAAGGCCCAATTTCGACCTCGAAGCCGATGTCGGCGAAAGCGCTGGCGATCACTTTCTGCCCGCGGTCGTGGCCGTCCTGACCCATCTTCGCGACGAGGATGCGCGGGCGTTTGCCTTCGGCCTCTTCGAACGCAGCGACGCTTTGGCGTGCGCGTTCGAGCGGCGCATCGGCGCCCGCCTCGCGCGCAAACACGCCGGTGACGAGGCGGATCGGCGGCTGGTGGCGGTTGAAGGCGCGTTCCAGCGCTGACGACATTTCGCCGACCGTGGATTTGGCGCGGGCGGCTTTTACAGCTAGGTCGAGCAGGTTGGGGGCATGGAGCGCGTCGCCTCCGGCGGCGCTTGCGCGACCGGAGGTCGCGCGCTCCAACCCGGCGTTCGTCAGCGCCTCAAGGGCCGCATCTACTTCAACTTGCTTTCGCTCTGCCTTCAGGCGCGTCAACTTTTCGAGTTGCATGGCGCGGACTTTTGCGTTGTCGACTTTGAGGACGGGCACGTCCTCTTTTTCGTCGAGCTTGTACTTGTTGATGCCGACGATCGTCTGGTGCCCCGTATCGATGCGCGCTTGCGTGCGTGCGGCGGCTTCTTCGATGCGGGCTTTCGGCAAGCCTTGATCGATGGCCTCCGACATGCCGCCGAGCTCTTCGACTTCCTCGATATGCGCCCAGGCTTTCGCCGCGAGATCGGCGGTGAGGCGTTCAACGTAGTAGGAGCCGCCCCACGGATCGGCGGGGCGCGTGACGCCGGCTTCCTGCTGCAGCAAGATTTGCGTGTTGCGGGCGATGCGGGCGGAAAAATCGGTGGGGAGCGCCAGCGCTTCGTCGAGTGAGTTGGTGTGCAAAGATTGCGTGCCGCCATATGCGGCGGCCATCGCTTCGACGCAGGTGCGCACCGCGTTGTTGTAAACGTCCTGCGCCGTCAGCGACCAACCGGAAGTCTGGCAGTGTGTGCGTAGAGCGCGCGACTTATCGTCCGTCGGCTTGAACTGCGCCGTCAGCTTCGACCACAAGAGACGCGCCGCGCGGAGCTTTGCGATCTCCATGAACGGGTTCATGCCAATGGCCCAGAAGAAGGAAAGCCGCGGTGCGAACTTGTCGACGTCGAGACCCGCGGCGATTCCAGCGCGAATGTATTCGACGCCGTCGGCAAGCGTGTAGGCGAGCTCCAGGTCGGCCGTCGCGCCGGCTTCCTGCATGTGATAGCCGCTGATTGAAATCGAGTTGAACTTCGGCATCTCGGTCGCGGTGTACGCGAAAATGTCGGAGACGATGCGCATCGACGGCTTTGGCGGATAGATGAAGGTGTTGCGCACCATGAATTCTTTGAGGATGTCGTTCTGGATCGTGCCGCTGAGCTTTGCGTGCGGCACGCCTTGCTCCTCGCCGGCGACGATATAGAGCGCCATGATCGGCAACACCGCACCGTTCATGGTCATCGACACGCTCATCTGATCGAGCGGAATGCCGTTGAAGAGCGTGCGCATGTCGAGGATGGAATCGATCGCCACGCCCGCCATGCCGACATCGCCGACAACGCGCGGGTGATCGGAATCGTAGCCGCGGTGCGTGGCGAGATCGAAGGCGATGGAGAGGCCCTTCTGCCCATGCGCGAGATTGCGGCGGTAGAAGGCGTTGGAATCCTCCGCCGTCGAGAAGCCTGCGTATTGGCGGATTGTCCATGGCTGTTGGACGTACATGGTGGGATACGGCCCGCGCCCAAATGGCGCCATGCCCGGGAAGCCGTCGACGAAGTCCAGCCCTGCGCGATCGGCGGCGGTGTAAGCCGTGCGGACGGCGATGCCTTCCGGCGTGAGCCATGGCTTGCCGGAGGGCGGCGACTCGGGTGCTTCAACGACTTCGGTGTCGAGCGAGAGGTTTGAGAAATCAGGAAGGGTCATAAATGATAGACCTGTGCAGCCTCGCGCCACGTGAGGCCCTTCACAGGGATGAACCTCTCACGGAATGGTCGGACGAAAAGCAATGACATGACCGCGGCGAACAACAGCGTTGTAATGAGCGTGTTGACCAGCGGTGAGTGATAAAGGGAAAGCGCAATCTCTAGAACGAGTCGCAGTGCGAAGAAGATGCCGAGTATGGCGCTTAGCATGAACCCGACGCCTTTTTTGACGGGCGCTATCGCTCTCCGTGCGTCCTCGATTTCATAGAAAGAGTGGTTGGCCTCCCCTTCGGCGAGCACGCGCTTGGCCGCCATGAACTGTTCTCGCGTCATGAAGCGCTCCTCCTCGTGGAGGCAAACGCTGCCAACGCCGTCGCATCACCACGAAACGCGTTCAGATCGATCGGGCCGCTGACACCGCGTTTGTGGCCGCGGTTGTGGTGTTGCCAGATGATCCAGTCGCGTTGGCGGAAGCGCGGCTCGACGCCGAGCGAGCGGATCCAGAAGCGCTCGCCTTCGAGCGCGCTCAGATGCGCATCGTGAAATTCTCGCGTGGTGTAGATGATCGGGCGCACGCCGTAATGGGCTTCCACGCGGTCCAGGAACGCGCGCGCTTCGGCGACCACGTCCGGCATGGTCGGGCCAAGCCGGCATGGCCCCATATGTTCAAGGTCGAGCGCCGCCGGCAGTGCGCGTTGCGCGCGCGGCACGACCGCGATGAAGTTCGCCGCTTGCCGCACGCCGGGTTGGCAGAGCGTAAAGAAATGATAGCCGCCGCGATAAAGCCCGGCGTCGCCCGCTTCACGCCAGTTGAACGCAAAGCGCGGATCGACGTGATCGGCGCCTTCTGTCGCTTTGATGTAAGCGAACGCGACATCGTCGGCGGCGAGCGTTCGCCAGTCTATCGCGCCTTGATGGTGCGAGACATCGACGCCCTGAATGTAACGGCTCGCCAGCGGCGTCCACCAGCCGCCGATGATGGCGACGATCGCTGCAATGAGCAGCGCCGCTCCGCAGCTAAGACCCCAGCGGATCATGCTTTGCGCTCCAGCGGCTTTTCCCGGATGCGCCCGCCTTTCTCCTCCCCAGCGCCCGATCGCATGGCCGAGGCGCATGTGATCCTTCATCGTGTCACGGAGCAAAGCGCTGTGCGTGAGGACCGCGAGCAAGAATGCGCTGAACACGTGAAGGACGATCGGCACCGCAATGGTGGTGAGAAGCGCATCTACGACCCAGATAAGCCCCATAAACAAACCGAACAGCGGAATCATAATGGCTATAAAGGCCGGACCACGCTTCCAACGCTCCCGATTCAATACAGCGAAAGCTTCCGCATCGAACGCTTCGGCGCGTTGAAGCTTCTGGATAGCGGCCTCCACGTCGGCGCGCATCGGTGTGTAGGGCAGAAGCTGTTTCATCACGCCACCCCAAGCGCCGCGTGCAACGTTTCAAGCTCTTTCAGCGCATCTTGTCCGGCGAACACGAACTGATCGACGCCGGTCGCGCGCAGTTTCGCTTCGCTATCGCCCGGCTTGCCGGCGAGCATGACCCATGTCGCGCCCGCCGCTTTCAGGCGTTGCGCCGCGTTCTCGGCATCCTCCGCGTAAGCGGCGTCCGTGCCGCAGATCACGGCGACGCGCGCGCCGCTAAAGCGGAACGCGTCGATCATCGCATCGCGCGAGGGATAGGCGTCTTCTTCGCCCAGAACCGCGACGCCGCCTGCCGCGAACAGATTGCGCGCAAACTGCGCGCGCTGGGCGAAGGCGGCGAGCGCGCCCAAGGTGGCGGCGAATACGGCTGGGCGCGGCGCGTGCAGTTCGGCGCGTTGGCGCAACGTTTCGAAGGGCGCCGCCCAACGGACCGGCGCCAGTGGCTCAATCCGGCTGTCCGACAAGTCGGTCGGCATCGCCTTCGCCGATATGAATGTCGCCCGCTCGATCTCCGGCGCGGCGGCATTGAGCAGTGGGTAGTCGGTGACGCCCGTAATCCCCTCTCGGCGTGCGGCGATGCCGCGTTGGCGTTGCGCGCGTGTTTCGCGCACCAAGCCTTGCAGAAAGCCCTGCAGCGGGGCTGCGTGCGCTTCCATCTGTTGCATCAGCGCCCAGGCCCGCTCGGCGAGATCGCGTGTCAATTTCTCGACGAACCAGGCGCCGCCGGCGGGATCGGCGACCTGCCCGAGCCGACATTCTTCCAGAAGCACGTGCTGGGTGTTGCGTGCGACACGGCGCGCGAACGGCGTCGGCAGGCCAAGCGCATCGGTGAGCGGGTAGGTGGTCACGGCGTCGGCGCCGCCGACGCCAGCCGCGAACGCGGCGGTGGTGACGCGCAGTATGTTGGTCCATGCATCGTAGCGCGTCATCATCCGGCGCGATGTGAACGCGTGGATGTAAGCGCCGCGGTGTTGCGCTTCGGCGCCGGACGCTTCCAGCACGCGCGCCCAACACAATCGCAGCGCCCTGAGCTTAGCCGCTTCGATCAGCACATCCGGCCCCACCGCAACCGCAAAGCTGATCGCATTGGCGCTTTGTTCGATGTCGAGCGCCTCGCTCTCCAAACCGCGCAAATAGGCGATGCCGCTGTAGAGCGCTGAGGCAATCTCCTGCGCTTCACTGCCGCCCGCTTCGTGCACGACACGCGCATCCGCGCGCAGGAAACGCGCATTCGGCAAATCGCGGCAAGTCATCGCGGTGAAGGCAAATGCCTCCAGATGAGCGTCCTGCCGGCCCGTGCGTAGCATCACGCCGAGCGGATCGAGATTGAACGCCGTGCCCACTGCGGCGACGCCCTTAAGCTTGTCGCGCAGCAACTCGGCGGCCCAAAGCTCTTCCGCGCCCGCGTCGAGCGACACGGGCGCTGCTTCGAGGATGACGCCCGAGAGCGCCAGATCGAAATCGGCCGCGTCGCGGATGGCGACGCCGTCTTTGCCATTCGGGTCGATCACCAGTTCGATCCCGCCGACGCCGCCTTTGAGGTCAGCCAGAATTTCGGCGTTCGTGCGTTCCGGATCGGGATGCGCAAAGCTTTGCCGGATCAGCCAGGCGCCCTGGCGCGCGCCGCGGATGAATGGCGCTGCGCCCGGCGCGCCCGACACATCCGTCGCTGTCGCGATATCGGTTTCGCGGTAAAGCGGCTTGATGGCGACGCCGTCCGCGGTCTGGCCGACCAGCCGCGCCCATTGCGCGCCCTTCAGCCCTTGTTCGACCAAAGCGCGCCACGCCGCTTCTTCGGCAGGCTCGCCCAGAGACAAAGAGTCCGGCATTTCTACTCCGCTTGACGCGATGTCAGCATCGACGCGGTTTTGAACGCAGGCTAACCCTAGCGCAACCGGAGACAACCATGGCCCTGCCGCCTTTGTTCGACAAGCTGCGCCTCCCCGCCGTGGGCGCGCCGCAATTCATTATCGCCAACCCAGAATTGGTGATCGAGCAGTGCAAGGCCGGCATTGTCGGTTCGTTCCCGGCGCTCAATGCGCGCCCGCAGCCGCTGCTGGACGATTGGCTCTACCGGATCAAAGACGAACTCGCCGCGTATGACGAGGCCCATCCGGATGCGCCGTCAGCGCCGTATGCCGTCAATCAGATTGTCCACAAGACGAACGAACGGCTCGAGCAGGACGTGGCCGCCTGCGTGAAACATAAAGTGCCGATCGTCATCACTTCGCTGGGCGCGCGGCCGGACGTGAACGAGGCGATCCATTCCTATGGCGGCATCGTGCTGCACGACATCATCAACGTCACCTATGCCCGCAAAGCGCTGGAGAAGGGCGCCGATGGTTTGATCGCCGTGTGCGCTGGCGCCGGCGGACACGCGGGCGGGCTCTCGCCGTTTGCGCTCATCCACGAGATTCGCGAATTCTTCGACGGGCCGCTTTTGCTCTCCGGCGCCATCGCCACCGGCAAAGCGATCCTAGCCGCGCAAGTGATGGGCGCCGATCTCGGCTATATCGGCTCGGCCTTCATCGCCACGAAGGAAGCCAACGCGCCGGAAGCTTACAAGCAGATGATCGTCGACTCGGGCTCGAGCGACATCGTTTATTCGAACCTCTTCACCGGCGTGCTCGGCAATTATCTAAAGGGCTCGATCGCCAAGGCCGGCCTCGATCCGGATAATCTGCCGACGAGTGATCCAAGCAAAATGAGCTTCGGCGGCGGCGAAGGCTCCAAGGCGAAAGCCTGGAAGGAAATCTGGGGCGCCGGGCAGGGCGTCGGCGCCGTGCACGAAGTGCTGAGCACCGCCGATCTCGTCGCGCGCCTGAAGCGCGAATACGATGAGGCGAAGCGGGGATTGTGCGCCGGCTAATCCAACACGGGATCGCGGGTCTTCAGACCCGCATCTTTAAGTCTATCAAGCTATTGCGGGTCTGAAGACCCGCGATCCGCTGAAATCAATCCGACCGCGCCTTAGCGGCCATAGACTCCTCTGCACATCACGCGAGGAGCTCATGACCAATCCACTACCACCCGACAAACCCGCGATCCGTTCGCTCACCCTGCGCAGCGCCGCGATGATCGCGGTCGCCGCCGCCGCCGACAGGCTGGGCCTCGTCCTGCCCGAAGGCGCAGCGCAGGAGATCGCGGGCGCATTCGTCGATCTCATCGTGACGCTCGGCCTGATCGGCGTCGCTATCGGCCGCGCCCGCGCGCGCACGCCCATCGTTTAAGGAGAACAGAAATGCATCGGACTTTGCGCGCTCTCGCGCTCGGCTTTGCGCTGGCTTGCGTTCCAGCTTGCGCGTCAGTGTTTCCACCCGTCACCGAACAGCACGCGTCGCAAACGCTAGAGCAGCGCGCCTACGTGCTGCTGAACGGCTACGCCGCCGTGCTGGAGGAAGCGGCTGACCTAGTTCGTGACCTGGACACACCGCCCGCCGTCATCCGCGCACTCGCCCAAGCCGAAGCCGCGGCGACACCCAGCGTCGAAGCATTGCACCAGGCTCTCACGGCCTACGCCGCCGCTGACGCCGCCACGCGTGCAAGCCGCACCGATGCACTCTCGCAAGCCATCGAAGCCGCTGAAGCGCCAGTCGCCGCCATGCGCGGTCTTGTAGGCGCTACGGAATAGGAGAGACATCCATGAACAAGATCGTGTTTCAAGTTCAGCTCCTGCTCGCCGCCTTGTCGGCGCTGCTACCGCTCGTGCCCGTCAGTCACCGCGGCCGTGTCGCTGAAATCCTGCAGGTCGCCGCCAGCGCGCTTTCGTTCGGCGGCGCGCTGGCCGGCAATATCGATGATCTGTCCGTCAAGCTCGCCGCCATCCGCGCTGAAGTCGAGGAGATGGCCGCCGCCGGTCGTGAGATCGGCGCAGCCGAATTGGACGCGGCCATGACCCGCGTGCGGATAGCCTCTGCTGACTTCCGCGGGGCGTCGGCGGGGACATAACCGATATGGAGCGCCGGCGCCCTCGCCGGCCAGCACCGGCGCATGCCGGCTAGGGCGCCGGCGCTCCATACGGCGCGTTGACGCAAGGCCTGCGCCGTCCTTTGGTGCCAGCCATGGGCAAGCACATCCTCGCCATCGACCAAGGCACCACGTCCACGCGCGCGATCGCGTTCGATCTTGAGTTCGCGCCGCGCGCCGCCGCGCAGGTTGAACTCACGCAGCATTATCCGCATCCTGGCTGGGTCGAGCACGATGCGGAGGAGATCTGGTCGGCGACGTTGGCGGTTTGCCGAGACGCGATCGAAGCCGTCGGCGGCGCCGCCAATATCGCCGCCATCGGCATCACCAATCAGCGCGAGACCACCATCATCTGGGACCGCAAGACCGGCGCGCCCGTGCATAAGGCCATCGTCTGGCAGGACCGCCGCACGTCGGAAATTTGCGCTAAGCTTCGCGAGCAGGGTCGCGAAGAGCGCGTCCAGGCGACGACAGGTCTGCTGCTCGACCCCTATTTCTCCGCAACGAAGATCGCCTGGATTCTCGACAGCGATCCCGCCCTCCGCGCACGCGCGGAACGCGGCGAGCTTGCCTTCGGCACCATCGAAACGTTTCTGGTCTGGCGCCTCACGCAGGGGCGCGCGCACATAAGCGACATCACCAACGCCTCGCGCACATTGCTCTTCGACATCTCCAAGCGCTCATGGAGCGAGGAGATGTGCGCGCTGTTCAATGTCCCGCGCAGCGTGTTGCCGGAGGTTGCCGCCTGCGACGCGCATTTCGGCGATTCCGACCCGCAACATTTCGGCCGGGCAATCCCCATTCACGGCATTGCTGGCGACCAGCAAGCGGCCTTGGTCGGCCACGGCTGTTTCAACCCCGGCATGGCCAAGGCCACGTTCGGCACGGGCGCTTTTCTCGTTATGAACGTGGGCGATAAACCCCCGCACTCGGCGAACCGC
Source organism: Hyphomonadaceae bacterium (assembly GCA_014378995.1). Lineage (GTDB taxonomy): Bacteria > Pseudomonadota > Alphaproteobacteria > Caulobacterales > Aquidulcibacteraceae > Vitreimonas. The sequence goes on along the minus strand of JACMMP010000236.1, from coordinate 20,276 downwards.
CTGCTCGCCACGATCGGTTACCAAGCCAAGCACGCGTTCGCCTACGCGCTGGAGGGCTCGATCTTTTCCGCCGGCGCGACTATGCAATGGCTGCGCGACGGCTTGAAGTTGATCAAGACGTCGGCCGATTCAGAAGCCATCGCTGCATCTTTGGAAGATAATGGCGGCGTCTATCTCGTGCCGGCGTTCGCAGGTCTTGGCGCACCGCAATGGAGCGCAGAAGCGCGCGGGACGATCACCGGCCTCACGCGCGATTCCCGGCTCGATCACATCGTGCGCGCCGGATTGGAAGCTGTTGGCTATCAGACAGCCGATCTGCTCGACGCGCTCCGCGCAGACGGCGCGCCGCCGATTGAATCGTTGCTCGTCGATGGCGGGCTGACCGCGAATGATTGGGCGATGCAATTTCTGGCGGATATTTGCGAGGTCGAAGTTGCGCGGCCCCATTTTCAAGAAATGACGGCTTTGGGAGCGGCCAAGCTCGCCGCGTATGGGGCAGGGCTCATAAGTTCATTGGACGCTGCGGGCGCTGCAACCATCACACGTTGGAAGCCGCATCTGGGTGACGGTCAACGCAAAACGCTTCGCGCGGGGTGGGAAGCGGCTGTTAGCGCAGCGCTCTGCGCCGCCGAGGCCGGCCGCATGGTGAGCCCGTCGGGATTCGAACCCGAGACCCTCTGATTAAAAGTCAGATGCTCTACCAACTGAGCTACGGGCTCGCACGCGAGCGCGGCCTTTAAGCCCATGCTCGCGTGCGCGCAACCTAGCCGCCGTCGGTAAGCGTAGCGCCTTGCTCCGCGACCGGTTCATCGGTGAGCCCCGGACCGTTACGCATGGTCGCATAGCCGAGGCCAAGAGCCACCAACAGCCCCGCCAAGATCACGTAACGGAGCATAGGGCCACCCTTGGATTTTGGATTTCTCTCGGTGGTGTAGGGATCGCGTTGGACTTTTTGCACTAGGAACCTCTGGGGCGACTTGATGCTAGGCGAACCCCACCCCGCCCTGGCAGTTCCATCACGCCCCCGTGTGACGGGGGCGCAACAATCGGGAGAAAATGCCGCACACCGGCGCCTAACCCGCTGGCGGGCGGAGCCTGGGGATATCAAAGTGCGCGCGTTCATCGATTTTCGGCGGGGGACGTCCTCAAACCAAGCTTTAGAGGACGAACGCAGGGGCGATGAGGGGACGGGGGCCGCGCCGGGAGGGGGCGCGGCCCTTTTCGTTCCGGTTCTGTGTCGCGCCTACGCCACGCGGGCCTTGTAAAAACCGCACGCAGCCGCTGAAAAGGCCGTATCCGGCTTGCGTCGCATGGACTCGGCGCGACAGCGGCGCCAGTATCCGGCTTTAACGGACTAAGGCAGGAATTGGCCGTTAGTAACGGTTCAGTAAGCAGCGGGAGGGACTTTCATCCCTTACTGCTTCGTTCCTGCCTAGGCCGTAAGCGCACTAGGCGCGAACGCTGCGTCGCAGCGATCGGCGGCGTAGGGGACCATTTTCAGAGGGGTGAATATGAAATCGCGCATCACCAAGACGGTCGCGCTTGCGGCTCTTATGGCGGGCACAGCCGGAGTCGCTAACGCGACTGAAGGCTGGTATGGCCGCGCCGACATCGGCTGGTCGTTCGACGGCAACCAAGACGCAGAAATCGCTGCGGAAGAATGGACGCTCGAGCACGACTGGACTCAGCATCTAGGGCTTGGCTACGCGTTCTCCAACGGCTTCCGCGCCGAAGGCGAACTCGGCCACCGCTTCAACCAGCTCGAACCTATCCCGGGCGACCTCGACGACGGCAATACACACGCTTGGTCGGCGATGGCTAACTTGTTCTACGACTTCAATCGTGGCGGCGGCCTTGAGCCGTACCTCGGCGTCGGCGTCGGCGCCGCCCGCATCAACGGCCAAGCCGTTGACGCGCCGGCAACGTTCGAAGGCGAAGACACGGTTGTTGCGTACCAAGCGATGATCGGTGTCGCCATGAGCATCACCGAACAGCTCGACCTCGACGTCGGCTTCCGTCACTTCGTGGCTGAAGACATCGAATGGGATGAAGGCACCGTGGTCGGCTCTTCCGATTACGAGCATCAGGCCGTCACCGTCGGTCTGCGTTACCAGTTCGCTGCGCCGGCCGCTCCGGTCGTCGTCCCGCCGCCGGTTGCGCCGCCCGTAGTTTCGCCGCCCGTAGCGCCGCCCGTAGCGACGTGCCCGACATCTGAATTCGTCGTGTACTTCGAATGGGATCGTTCGAACTTGAACCAAGCCGCGCTCGAAACCATCGACGCCGCCGTGAACCGCGCACGTCAGTGCAACGTCTCGGGTACGGTTGTCGTTGGCCACACCGACACGTCGGGTTCGCCGACCTATAACCAAGCCCTGTCGGAGCGTCGCGCTTCGGTGGTCCGCGATGCGCTCGTCGCCCGCGGCATGGCCGCTGGCTCGATCACGTCGCAAGCTCGCGGCGAGGCCGAACTTGCCCGCGAAACGCGCGACGGCGTGCGTGAGCCGCTCAATCGCCGCACCGCGGTGACGATCCGCTTCCGCTAAGCCCAGGCTTCAGCAGAAACGAATGAAGGGCCCGGCCAAAAGCCGGGCCCTTTTGTTTGTGCGTTTTCTCGCCTGAAGCGCCCTTGGCCCAAGCCACAATCCTGTTGGGGGAACTGCGCCGGCCCCGGCGCGGCGTTCGCGCACCATTCCAAAATAATCCTTTCGAAAACTTGAGAAAAATGGTTACCGACGCTTGCCGCGGGGTATTGGAAGCCCACCATTCCATACAGCCTTAAACGGCGGCCAAGCAGGGCCAACACAATTCAAGGGGACAGCCATGAAGAAGAAACTCATGCGCACACTCGCTCTCGCAGTACTGATGGCGGGAATATCGAGCGTCGCGCACGCAACAGAAGGTTGGTACGGGCGCGCCGATGTCGGCTGGAGCATCGACGGCGAACTCGACGGTGAGTTCGACGACGGGATCAACACTGGTGATTTTAACACCGATCTGGAGGATGGCTTTCTCGGCGCTATCGGCGCGGGGTATGGCTTCGGCAATGGCTTCCGTTTGGAAGGCGAGCTCTCCTACCGCAACAACCAGTGGGGACCGACCAACATCCCCGATCCGCCGGACGGCGAATTCCAGGGTGACGTGAACACCTGGGCTCTGATGGCCAACCTGTTCTACGACTTTAACCGTGGCGGCACGTTCCAGCCCTATCTCGGCGTCGGCGCCGGCGGGGCCAAAGTCGATCTCGGCATTGATGGCGCAGGCAGCCAAGCCGATGAAGTGTTTGCCTATCAAGGTTTGGCGGGCGTAGGCATCCGTCTGAGCGAAAATGCGATGCTCGACATCGGCTATCGCTATTTCATGGCGCCTGAAGTCGATGCGTCGGAAACGTTCGGCGGCGCGTACTCGTCTGAGTACGACTACGAGCACCAGGCCGTGACCGTCGGCTTGCGCTTTGCCTTCGGCGCCGCGGCCGCTCCGCCGGCGGCTGATCCGCCGCCCGTCTACACGCAGCCGCCGGTCGTCACGCCGCCCGTGGTGACCTGCCCGACGTCGGACTTCGTCGTGTACTTCGAATGGGATCGCTCGAACCTGAACCAAGCCGCGCTCGAAACCATCGACGCTGCCGTGAACCGCGCACGCGAGTGCAACGTCAGCGGTGTCGTGGTTGTGGGCCACACGGACACGTCGGGTTCGCCGGCGTACAATGAAGCCCTGTCGGAGCGCCGCGCTTCGGTAGTCCGCGACGCGCTTGTTGCGCGTGGCCTGGCCGCCGGCGCGCTCACGACGCAGGCGCGCGGTGAAACGGATCTCGCTCGCCCGACCAATGACGGCGTGCGTGAACCGCTCAACCGCCGCACCGCAGTGACGATCAGCTTCCGCTAAGCGCGGCAAGCCGAAACGAAGAACGGGCCCGGCCGCAAGCCGGGCCCGTTTTGCGTCTGCTGGCCTGGACTTAACGGCGGCGTGCGGGCAGTTTCCGCCCCCATGTCAGCCGACCAAACCGCAACACCGGCGCGCAGCCTGGGCGCCGGCTTCGAGCCGTTTCTGGAGCGCCTGGACGCAGAGGGCGAAGCCCTCGCGGCCCGGACCGAAGCCTGGTCCGCGATCAATTCGGGCTCTTTTGAACTCGCAGGCCTAAAGTTGATGCGCGCGCCGTTGCTCGATGCGGCGTCGGCGCTGCCGGGCGAGGTGACCGAGGTTGAACTCCAGCCAAGCCAGCGCGTGCGGCCGGACGGGGAGGTGATCGACATCGAACACGGAGTCTCGATCCGCGTTCGCGTTCGCCCAGAGGCGCCGGTTCAAGTTGCGCTCACCGGCCATTACGACACCGTTTTTCCCGCCGCGCATCCGTTTCAGAAGCCTTGGCGCGAAGGCGCAATGCTGCGCGGGCCGGGCACAGCCGACATGAAGGGCGGCATCGCCGTCATGCTCGCGGCGCTGCAAGCTTTCGAAGCGACGCCGGGCGCTAAACGCGTTGGCTACGAAGTGCTGCTGAGCCCGGACGAAGAAGTGGGCTCGATGGCGAGCGCGCCGCTGCTCGCCGAATTGGGCGCACGCGCTCATCTCGGCATGACCTACGAGCCTGCGCTCGCGGACGGCGCCCTGGTGGATGCACGCAAGGGCTCGGGCAATTTCAGCCTGATCCTCAAAGGCCGCGCCGCCCATGTCGGCCGCGCTTTCAATGATGGACGCAGCGCCGTGCTGGCCGCCGCCGAAGCCGCGCTCGCGCTCAATGCGCTCAACGGCCAGCGCGACGGCGTCACCGTCAATGTCGGCGCCATCGACGGCGGCAGCGCCGTAAACGTGGTGCCGGACCGCGCCGTGCTGCGCTTCAATATTCGATCTCCCGATACGGAGGGCGCTGCCTGGGGCGAAGCTGAAGCGCGCCGAATCGCCGCCGCCGCCGCCGCGCGCGACGGCATTAGCGCGCACCTGCACGGCGGCATCACCCGTCCGCCTAAACCGCTCAACGACCAGCAGCGCACCATCGTCAGCTGGACCCGCACCGCCGGCGAAGCGCTCGGTCTCGATCTGAAATTCCAAGCGTCGGGCGGCGTCTGCGAAGGCAACAACCTGGCCGCCGCCGGCTGTCCCAACATCGACACGCTCGGCCCGTGCGGCGGCGGTCTGCATAGCGATCAAGAGTTTGCCCTGCTGTCGACATTCAGCGAACGCGCCAAGCTCTCCTTTTTGCTCTTGGCCGGCCTCGAACGCGGCGTGTTCGACGTGGGGAGCCTGCGCTCATGAGCGCCTATGTCATGCGCGCCGCCGGCCCGGCCGACCTCGAAGACTTCAAGCAGCTGCGCGAAATCGCCGGCGCGGGCTTTACCAGCTTGATGCTGGACGATGCGGCCATGGCGGCAAAGCTCGAATTCTCCGAACAAAGCTTTGCTTCGGACGCCGTCACCGCAGGGGCTGAGCGTTATTTCATTGCGCTCGAAGATATCGAAAGCGGTGCGCTCGCCGGCTGTGCAGGCGTAAAGGCGACCATTGGCCAAACTCCGCCTTTCTTCAATTTCCGTCTCATCAACGAAGCTCAATCCTCTGTGGTCGTGAACCAGCGCTTCGACATGGGCGTGCTGATCGGCGTCAACGATTTTACCGGTTGCACCGAGGTCGGCTCGCTCTTCGTGCGCCCTGAGCATCGCGCCAACGGCATTGGCCGCGCGCTGGCGCAGTCGCGCTACATGCTGATGGCGGCGCAGCCCGAGCGCTTCCGCAACCGTGTCGTCTCCGAACTGCGCGGCGTCGTTTCACCGGACGGCGTATCGCCATTCTGGGAAGCGGTCGGGCGGCACTTCTTTCGCATGGATTTCAGCGCCGCCGACAAGCTCAGCGCCACGACCGATAACCAATTCATCCTAGATCTCATGCCGCAGCACCCGGTCTATGTGGACTTGCTGCCGCCCGACGCGCAGGCCGTAATTGGCCAATGCCATAAGGATGGCGAGGGCGCGCGGCGGCTGCTGGAATGGGAAGGTTTCAGCTTCTCCAACGTCGTCGACATCTTCGACGCAGGGCCGCTCATGAGCGCGCCGCGTGACGCCATCCGCACCGGCCGCGAAGCGCGCCGTGTGGTGCTTCAGCCTCCAGCGCAGGCGGTGCATGCCAAGCGCGCATTGGTGGCGACGCCGCGTATCAGCGGCTTTCGCTGCGTCCCGGCGCGCGTGGTGATTTCCGACGGCGTCGCCAATGTCGATGAAAGCGTGCTGGCCGCCTTGAACCTCGAGGCGGGAGACGAAGCTCTGGTCTGGACGGAAGATGCGGTCTGAACTTCACATTGGCGGCGCCTGGCGCGAAGGCGGCGGCGAGCGGTTCGCGTCACACGATCCCGCAACTGGCGACACCGTTTGGATCGGCCGCGCCGCAACCGCTGACGATGTCGCCGAGGCGATGGCCGCCGCGCGGCTGGCGTTCCCGGCATGGTCGCGCAAGCCCGCCGAGCAGCGCATCGCCGTCGCCCGCGCCTTCGCCAAAGCGATCGAGAGCCGCGCCGAATTGATCGCGAAAACGATCAGCCGCGAAATGGGCAAGGCGCTCTGGGACGCCAAAGGCGAGGTCCAGGCGATGATCGGCAAGATCGAAATTTCGATCCGTGCGCAAGCCGAGCGCGCCGGCTTTCGCGAAGAAAAGGCGCCGTTCGGGGCGATGACGCTCTCGCATCACGCGCACGGGGTGCTCGCCGTGTTCGGCCCGTTTAACTTTCCCGGCCATCTGCCGAACGGCCACATCGTGCCGGCGCTGCTGGCCGGCAATGTCGTTCTGTTCAAGCCGAGCGAACTGACGCCCGGCGTCGGCGCGCTCATGATGGAAGCCTGGGAAGAGGCGGGCCTTCCCGCGGGCGTGATCAACCTGCTGCAAGGCGCGCGCGAGACGGGCGCCGCTTTGCTCGACGCTCAGGGGCTGAATGGCGTGCTCTTCACCGGGTCGGCGCACACGGGCGCTTTCATTCACAAGAAATTTGCCGGCCGGCCCGACGTGTTGCTCGCGCTTGAACTCGGCGGCAACAATCCGTTGATCGTCTGGCCGCCGGTGGATGCCGAGGCCGCCGCCAATCTCATCGTTCATTCCGCCTTCGCCACCAGCGGCCAACGTTGCTCCTGCGCGCGGCGGCTGATCGTGCCGCACGGCGCGGCGGGAAACGCCATCATCGATGCGCTCGCCGCGCTGACGCCGCGCATTTCCGTTGGCCCCCCAACGCAGACGCCAGAGCCTTTCCTCGGCCCGCTGGTGAGCGCCGAAAGCGCCGATCGCGCGGTGAAATTCGAGCAGGGCCTCATGGCGATGGGCGCGACGCCGATCGTGCCGGTGAAGCGCGACGGCGCGATCGTGCATCCTGCGATCATTGACGTGACGGGGCTGACGCCGCCGGATGAGGAATTGTTCGGGCCGGTGCTGCAGGTCTATCGCGTCGCCGATTTCGATCACGCGCTCGACGTCGCCAACGCCACGCGCTTTGGCCTGGCCGGCGGCTTGATCAGCGACGATCCGGCATTGTGGGCGCGCGTAAAAAATGAAATGCGCGCCGGCGTACTGAACTGGAACCGGCCGACCACCGGCGCCTCCGGCGCCATGCCGTTCGGCGGCCCGGGCCTTTCAGGTTCGCTGCGGCCAAGCGCGTATTATGCGGCCGATTACGTCGCCTATCCCGTGGCGACCCAAATCGCCGAGAAAGCGACGCCCATTGCCGCGCCCGGATTGCCGCAATGAGCGCTGAGAGCGCCGCCGAAGAGATCAATTTCGACGGCCTCGTCGGCCCGACGCACAATTATGCCGGCCTATCCGTTGGTAACCTCGCCTCGGCGCGCAATCGCGACACCGTCGCGCGCCCGCGCGAGGCGGCGCTGCAGGGGCTGGCGAAGATGCAGCGCCTGAGATCGCTTGGGCTCGCGCAAGGCGTGCTGCCGCCGCACGAGCGCCCGAACATCCAGTGGCTGCGTTCGCTTGGCTTTGCGGGCAGCGACGGCGAAGTCTGGGAGAAAGCTTGGCGCAGCGAGCCGACGATTGGCCGCGCCGCGCTTGCGTCGTCGGCGATGTGGGCCGCCAACGCCGCGACCATCTCGCCGAGCGCCGATTGCGCGGATGGGCGCCTGCACGCCTCCGTCGCCAATTTGCAGACGATGCTCCACCGCATCCTCGAAGCGGAACAGACCGAGCGCACCTTGCGGCGCTTGATGCCGGACGAAGCGCGCTTTGCAGTGCATCCGGCCTTGTTGCCGCACAGTGTCCTCTCCGATGAAGGCGCGGCAAACCACATGCGCCTTGCCGGGTCGCCCGGTGCGCCGGGCGTCGAGATCTTCGTTTATGGCCGCACCGCCAGCGAGGTCCGCGGCGGCTTCCCGGCGCGCCAGACCCTCGAAGCGTGCCACGCGCTCGCGCGCCGCCACGGACTGGATTCATTCGGCGCCATCTTCGCGCGCCAGAGCAGCGAAGCCATCGATGCCGGCGCGTTTCACAATGACGTCGTCGCCGTCGCCCACGAGCATGTGCTGTTCCATCACCAGGACGCTTTCGCCGACACCGCAGCGCTTTATACGCGTGTTCGCGAAGCGGCGCGCGGTTTTGAGCCGGCATTCGTGGAAGCGCCGCGAGACCGGGTCGGGCTAGATGATGCGGTGTCGTCTTATCTCTTCAACTCGCAGCTCGTGCGCTTGCCGGGCGCCGGATCGCTGACGCTGATCGCGCCGAGCGAGGTGCGCGAGAACAACAGGACCGCCTCGTTTGTCGCCGAAATGATCGCTCAGCCAAATGCCGCGATTGGGCAGGTCGAATATGTCGAGGTGCGCGAGAGCATGCGCAATGGCGGCGGCCCCGCGTGTCTGCGGCTGCGCATCGTCATGACGCCGGCCGAGCGCGCCGCGGCGGCGCAAGGTTTTTTCCTGGACGATGCGCTGGCCGCGAAGCTCGAAACCTGGATCACGACGCACTACCGCGAAGAACTAGCCCCCGCCGATCTCGGCGACCCCGCGCTGGTCACCGAAACGCAAGCTGCGCTCGACGAGTTGACGCGCATCCTGCCGCTCTGCGGCGACTTCTACCCGTTTCAGAGAGTTCCACAATGACTGCTACGGTGCGGATTGCGGCGCTGGTAGCAGGCGCGCTGGGTATGGCGTCTTGTGGCCATTCCGATCCGCTACGCGATGTTCTCGCACAACCCGAACATTCCCACGGCAGGGTGATGACGATGGAGGTCTATCCGTTCGACACGCAGCCTGAACGCGAGAAAGATACTTTTCTTCTTTGCTTTCGGCCCTGTCCTGCGCCCTGGGCCTACGAACCGGTCACGGTGTTGTACACGGAGAATGGGCCTCGATATCGCGGAATGGATGGGACCCAATCCGCACGCATAACTATGTGGTTCGACGCGAGTTGCCATCAGCTACGCGGTATTTGCCACCCGCACTATCCGTACACCTTCGTGGAAGGCTCTGGAGCGTCCGAGTGACTGACGGGGAGCTTTAAACACAATCGGCAGCCGACTAGTAGCTGCCGATCCAGTCAGTTTTGGGAGTAGTCCCCAGGCGCTTAGTTAAGCGCTTCAGGCCGCAGCTTGTATTCGCCGTCTTCCGTTTCATCGAACAAGAGATCGATCGAGGGGTGATCAATCGGCTCGCCGGTTTCGTCCGGAATGAGATTTTGTTCGGAGACGTAGGCCACGTAATGGCTGTCGGAATTTTCCGCGAAGAGATGGTAGAAAGGCTGTTTGCGGTCGGGGCGCACCGGCTCTGGAATGGCGTCGAGCCATTCTTCCGAGTTCGAGAATTCCGGATCGACGTCGAAGACGACGCCCCGGAACGGGAATAATTTGTGGCGCACCACCTGGCCGATGGAGAATTTCGCTTCCTGCATCTTCTCCTCCTTGTTACCTCCTCATCCTTCGCAACAGGTAACGTATGTACGAGTAACGCTCGTCACAAGGATTGGAGCCCGGCACACGAATAAGTGTGTTTCCGGGGCTGCTGCGCGCCCGATCGAGGCGAAATTCAGGCGGGCCGGGGTGTCGCGCGCTGGCAAATTCGCTACATTATCCGGCGAAATGGCAATTGCGGACCAAGCTCCGCTGGAACGTTGAACATGGTTAGTGAAGGGCGGGCGCAAACGTCGCGGAGCGGCGTGCGCCAGGGCCCGCGATCGCGTCCGCCGGTGTTTGCCGCGCTCGATCTGGGCACGAACAATTGCCGCCTCTTGATGGCGGTGCAAAACGCCGACGGCAGCCTTCGCGTCGTAGATGGCTTCTCGCGCATCGTGCGTTTGGGAGAGGGGCTCGCGCACACGGGTCGCTTGAGCGAAGGCGCCATGTCCCGCGCCTACCAAGCGCTCCACGCCTGCGCCCAACGCATCGAAGCGCGCGCGCCGATCGCTGTCGGGTGCGTGGCGACGCAAGCGTGCCGCGCGGCCTCGAACGGCCAGATATTCCTGCAACGCATCGAAACCGATTTGGGTCTCAAGTTCGATGTGATTTCGCCGGAGGACGAGGCGCGGCTCTCCGTACTTGGCTGCGCCAGCCTGTTGGAGCCGCGCACCGATCACGCAATGATCGTCGATATCGGCGGTGGCTCGACTGAGATGTCGTGGGTCGAGCCGGCCGCGGTGCTGGGCGCAAGCCTCGATCCGCCCATTCTTTCCTGGGGCAGTTGCCCGCTCGGCGTGGTGACATTAGCCGAGGACGAAGCCGAGCCCGAGAGCGGCGACAAGACCGGCTGGTACGAAGGCGTCGTCTCGCGCCTTGCCGATGTCATCGCTTCGGTCGGGGACGCGCACCATTTGCGCGCCGCCTTCGCCGAAGGGCGCGGCGACATTATCGGCACCTCTGGCACGGTGACGAGCCTTGCTGGCGTTTTCCTGGAATTGCCGCGCTACACCCGCTCACGCGTTGACGGCATGTGGTTCGACGTCGCCGATTGCCGCGCGACGATCGCCAGGCTGCTCGCGCAAACGCGCGAAGAGCGCGCCGCGAACGGCTGCATCGGCCCCGACCGCGCCGATCTGGTGGTGATGGGCGGGGCCATCATCGACGCTGTTCTGCGGGTCTGGCCGGCCAAGCGCATCCGCGTCGCCGATCGCGGCTTGCGGGAAGGCGTGCTGATGCGGCTGATGGCGGCGCATGCGAAGTCAAACCCATGAGTGACGAAGAGCCCCCGAAACGCCGCTGGAAAGAAAAGCCCCCAAAGGGCGCAGGCGGCGAGCGGCAGATGACGACGCGCGTGAAAAACAAGAAGCTCGATGAAAGCTCGCGCAATTGGGTGAGGCGCCATCTGAACGATCCCTACGTCGCGCGCGCCCGCGCTGACGGCTACCGCGCCCGCGCCGCCTATAAGCTCACCGAACTCGACGAACAGTCGCATTTCCTGAAGCGCGGCATGCGCGTGATCGATCTAGGCGCGGCGCCCGGCGGCTGGGCGCAAGTTTGCGTCAAGCGCGGCTGCAAAATCGTCGGCGTCGATCTTTTGCCGGTCGAGCCGCTCGAAGGCGCGGTGTTCTTCCAGATGGACCTGCTCGATCCGGCGACGCCGCTCATTCTGCTCGATGCGCTCGGCGGGCCGCCCGATGTGGTTCTCTCCGACATGGCCGCCAACACCACCGGCCACGCCAAGACCGACCAAATCCGCACCGGCGCATTAGCGGAAGCTGCGGCGGATTTCGCGCTGGAGCATCTGACGCCCGGCGGGACGTTCGTCACCAAGGCGTTCCAAGGCGGGCTAGATTCCGATCTCTTGCCCCGCCTGAAACAAAGCTTCGCCACCGTAAAACACGCCAAGCCGCCGGCGAGCCGGGCCGAGAGCTCGGAAGTTTACGTGGTGGCGATGGGGCGGAAACGTTGATGAGTTGGAACGCGGGCCTCTGGCCCGCATGCGCGATAGGGGGCGTGCGCTCCAACCTGTAGGCGCCGCACTCTTGCCAACCCCACCAAGAATCTCTACCAGCCGTCCATGGAAATCCGTGACGCTCTGACCTTTGACGACGTGCTGCTTGAACCGGGCGCGTCTGAAGTGCTGCCGGCCGATGTGAATACGGCCACGCGGCTCACGCGCGATATCTCCCTCAACATCCCGCTCATCTCCGCCGCGATGGACACCGTCACCGAGGCGCGGCTCGCCATCGCGATGGCGCAGGCCGGCGGCCTCGGCGTCATTCACCGCAACATGACGCCCGCCGAGCAGGCCGATCAGGTGAAGATGGTCAAAAAGTTCGAGAGCGGCATGGTGATCGATCCGATCACGATCTTCCCGGACCAGACCGTCGGCGAAATCATCCTGATCAAGGAAGCGCGCAGGATTTCCGGCTTTCCGGTGGTGGACCGCGAAACCGGCAAGCTCGTCGGCATTCTCACCAATCGCGACATGCGCTTCGCCGAGATGAACGAACGCGTCGCCGACATGATGACGAAGGATAATCTCGTCACCGTGCGCGAGGGCGTGAACGAGGGTGAAGCCAAGCGTTTGCTGCACAAGCACCGGATCGAGCGCGTGATCGTCACCGACGATTCCAACCGGGTCACCGGACTCATCACGGTGAAGGATTTCGAGAAGGCGCAGGCCTTTCCCAATCGCGCCAAGGATGAGCGCGGGCGTTTGCTGGTGGCGGCTGCGTCGACGATTGGCGATGCAGGCTATGAGCGCTCCCTGGCTTTGATCGAGGCCGGCGTCGATGTGGTGGTGATCGACACTGCGCACGGCCATTCCCGATCGGTGCTGCAATCTGTCGAGCGGCTGAAGCGCGCCTCGAACAAAACGCAAATCATCGCTGGCAATGTCGCCACCGGTGATGGCGCGAAAGCTTTGATCGATGCGGGCGCGGATGCTGTGAAGGTTGGCATCGGGCCTGGTTCGATCTGCACGACGCGCATCGTCGCCGGCGTCGGCGTGCCGCAGCTGACCGCAGTCATGGATGCGGCGAACGCCGCGCAGAAAGCGAACGTGCCGATCATCGCCGATGGCGGCATCAAGTTCTCGGGCGATTTGGCCAAGGCGCTCGCTGGCGGCGCCGAAGTCGCGATGATTGGCTCGCTGCTGGCCGGCAGCGAAGAAGCGCCTGGCGAGATCATTTTGTATCAGGGCCGCTCGTATAAATCCTATCGCGGTATGGGTTCGCTCGGCGCCATGGCGCGCGGCTCGGCCGATCGCTACTTCCAAAAGGAAGTCACCGATCAGATGAAGTTCGTACCTGAAGGCATTGAAGGCCGCGTGCCGTTCAAGGGGCCGGTGTCGAATATCATTCACCAGTTGATTGGGGGCCTGCGCGCCTCGATGGGCTATGTCGGCGCGGCGAACCTGAAAGAGATGCGCGAGAAGGCGCGGTTCGTGAAGATCACCTCCGCTGGTCTGCGCGAAAGCCACGTGCACGATGTCTCCATCACCGCCGAGGCGCCGAATTATCCGCTCGGAGGATAGGCGATGGAGAAGGGCAAGTTCATTCGCATCACGCCCTTCATCCACGTGCCTGACATTGAGACGGCGCTCGCTTTCTTCAACAGCCTTGGCTTCATAACCTATTTTCGCTCGGGAACTTACGCTTACGTGCAGCGCGAGTGCGCTGGCGTTCGCTTGCTGCAGAACGAGGGCGACGATGGCGCGCCGCCCGGCAATCGGCCTTTTGCCTATTACATCGACGTTGAAGATATCGAGGCGCTTTACGCTGAGCTGAAGCCAAAGCTCGACGCTATGCCCGTGGGCGATGTTCACGGTCCCGCCGATAAACCCTACCGCCAACGCGAGTTGTGCATTCTCGCGCCGGATGGCAACCTGTTGGTGTTCGGTCGATCGATCGAAGGCTGACGCGGGTTCGCGTCTTTTTGTGGGGTTCTCCCGATGCGCAACGGCGCCCGCCAGATGGCGGCTATCGAAATTCTGTCCTCGCTCGAAAACCAGCGCCGGCCCGCTGCCGATGCGGTGAAAGCGTGGATGCTGACGCACCGGTTCGCCGGCTCGAAAGACCGCGCCGAGATCGGCGATATCGTTTTTGGTGCGCTGCGCTGGAAGCAATCGAGCGCGTTTCGCATCGGCGAAGATACGCCGCGCGCGTGGGTGTGGGGCGCGCTGCGCTGGGGTTTCGGTTGGAGCGCCGAGGCGATTGAGCAGAGCTGTTACGACGATCCGCATGCGCCGCCGCCGCCGACCGATGCGGAGCGCACTGCGCTTGCCGATGCAACGCTGGAGGGCGCGCCGGCTTGGGTGCGTGGCGATTATCCCGAATGGCTGGACGCGAGCTTGGCGCGTGCGTTCGGCGAAGCGCGCGGCGAGGAGGGGACGGCGCTGGCGGCGCCGGCTTCGCTCGATCTGCGCGCGAACACATTGAAGACGACGCGCGAGACTCTGATCGCGGCATTAGGCGAAAGCCCAAAGCTGAAGGAAGCGCCGGCGCCAACGCCGTACGCGCCGGAAGGCGTGCGCATCCCGTGGGCGCAGGGGCGGACGTTTCCGTGGGCCACAGAGCAGAGCTTCGTCAAAGGCTGGTTCGAAGTGCAGGACGAGGGCAGCCAGCTTGCAGCGCTGCTTTCGGGCGCTGCGCCGGGGATGCAGGTGGCGGACGTATGCGCCGGCGGCGGCGGCAAGACATTGGCGCTGGCGGCGTTGATGCAGAACAAGGGCCAGATCTTCGCCTACGACGTGGATGGGCGCCGGCTTGCGCCGCTGAAAGAGCGGGCCGATCGGGCAGGCGTGCGCAACTTGCAAATCCGCGCGCCGATGCGCACACGCGATGCGCTGGCGGATTTGCACGGGCGTATGGACATTGTCTTCGTCGACGCGCCGTGTTCGGGCTCGGGCACCTGGCGGCGCAATCCGGATTCAAAGTGGCGGCTGCGGCCCAATGCGCTGGCGAAGAGGATGGAAGAGCAACGCGAGGCGCTGGCGCTCGCGGGGCCGTTGGTGAAGCCTGGTGGGCGGCTGATTTATGTGACCTGCTCGGTGCTGCCGGAGGAGAACGAAGATGCGGTGGCGTCATTTGCAGCATCATACGCCGAGTTCGCGCCTGTAGGATTGAATGCGAGCTTCCCCGCCTACGAGCGCGGGCTGGCCTTGCAGATGACTCCGCTCTTGACCGGCTGCGACGGCTTTTTCATCGCCGCGCTGGAGCGGCGCGTCTGATCAAGCCTCGATATCTAGGTACTGGCCCTTGCGCAGCGAGTCTTCGTACGCCTCTTTGTCTTGCGCCATGCGCTGTTCGCGGGGGTCGCTTGCTTTGGCGCGCTGCGCTGAGCGCATCTTGTCGGCCAATGCTGCGGGATCGACGCGGAGCTTTTCGCGCACCATGTCCTGGTGCGTCACGGCTGCGCCAAACTCGACGGGTGCGCGTCCGCCTTTGTGATCTTGCGCAGGCGCAGCTTGGGGCGGAGCTGCGGGCGTAACGCCTGAAATCGCGGCCATGAGATGAGCATGGCAGAATGCGGTTAGTGTTTCGTTCAGAAATATCGCCAATTTCTGCTAAGCATCTTGCACGGTGACTCCGCACATGAAGCCGCTCGACATCGCCATTGCCGGTTGCGGCGTCGCCGGGCTTGCGTGCGCGGCGCTGCTTCGCCAGCAGGGCGCGCGGGTCGTGGTGTACGACCGTTTGGAGACGCCGCGGCCGTTGGGATCGGGCATCATCCTGCAGCCGGTGGGTTTGCATGTGCTCGATGCGATCGGCGCCGGCGCTGCGATCCGCGATCTAGGCGCCCCGATCGAGCGGCTTTACGGGTTAAGCGGCGAGCGCGTGGTGCTCGACGTGCGCTACAAGGCGCGGGGGCGACGCGCGCCGTGCGGGCTTGGCGTTCATCGCGGAGCGCTGTTTCAAGTGTTGTACGATGCGGCGCTCGCCGGCGGCGCCGAGATTGCCGGCGGGCGCGACATCGTGGCGGCGCACGATGGGCGCCTTGAGTTTGCCGGCGGGGCGCGCAGCGCGAGGTTCGATCTGGTGATCGATGCGCTGGGCGTGCGCTCGCCGCTCTCGCGTCTGCCGCAAGCGCCGTTGCCGTTCGGCGCGCTGTGGGCGAGCTTGGATTGGGCAGGCAAGTTCGATCCGGCTGCTCTTGAGCAGCGTTATGTGGCGGCGCGCAAGATGGCGGGCGTGTTGCCGATCGGACGGCTGAAGGGCGAAGGGCGCCAGCAGGCGGCGTTCTTCTGGAGCTTGAAGCATGTCGATCGCCAAGCGTGGAGCGCTGCGCCGCTCGATGCCTGGAAGGATGAGGTGCGGAGCTTATGGCCGGCGACCGAGCCGCTGCTGAAGCAGATCCGTTCGCATGACGATCTCGTGTTCGCCTCTTACGCGCACCGGACGATGCGTGAGCCGGTGTCGCGCCATTGCGCGCATGTTGGAGATTCCTGGCATTGCGCGAGTCCGCAGCTCGGGCAGGGCGCCAACATGGCGCTGCTCGATGCGTTCGCGCTGGCGCGGGCGCTGGAGACGCAGAGCAATCTCGATGCGGCGCTCGGCGAATATGCGCGCATGCGGCTTTGGCACATTCGTTTGTACCAGGCGGCGTCGTGGATGTTTACGCCGGCCTATCAAAGCGACAGCGCGACGATCGCTTGGCTACGCGATTTCATCGTAGCGCCGCTTTCTCGCGTCCCGCTTGCGCCGGCGCTGCTGGCAGCTTTGGTGGCGGGGGAAATTGGCGCGCCGTTGGGGGCGATCGGCAGCGTAACAAGTTAAAGCGAGTCATTCCGGACGCGCGCAGCGCGAGCCGGAACCCAGGGCCACCAGCTCGCCGTTGGCCCTAGGTTCCGGGTCTACGCTTCGCTCCGCCCGGAATGACTAGTTATTTGTTGCGTTGAAGAGCGCGCAGCACGAGAGGCTGCACTTGCGCTCTCGCAAGGCAGTTAAACGAACCGGAAAAAAGCGCGCGCGCTTAGGAGCTGTCGGCGCAGGCGACGGCGTAGGCGGGCGAGGCGGCGAGCGCGTCGGCGGGCGGCGCGCAGGCTTTCATGCGCACGACGCGCACGCCTTTGCGCAAGCGCTTGATGAAGTGGCGGATGTAGCGCTCGGGCGCGGCGAGCGCCGCGATGAGGTGGAGAATGCGCTCGCGCATCGGCGCCTGCGTGCGGGCGAGGCGCGCCGATTTGATCAACAGCCGCACGTGGCCGCACGTAACGCGAAAGCCCGGCTTGCAGCCGGTGCGTAGCTGCACCGTCGGACGATGGCGGATGCGCGCGATTGCGGTGAGGAAAAGCACTTGAGAAACGAAGCGCTCCTTGCTGCGGACATAGCGCTTCAGCGCGCGGGTTGCGCGCGGATGTGTCCAGCGCGCGAGAAACGCCGCCAACCGCACCAGCCACAGCGCAGCGCAGACGGTGTACGCCTGGAGCTTCTCTTGGGTGATGGGGGGCGGGGTGAGTTTCATGCGCGGCAGTGTAGCGCCGCCGGACGTGGGTCGGATTGATTTTGGCGTGGGCGTTGGTGGGGAAGGGATTTGGGCGCGGGTGGTGAGGGATAGGTGGGGGCGCTATCCTCGCAACCTGCTGTCCTGCGGTCATCCGAACCCGTTGTAGATGACTTGCATGAAGATGGCGAACAGACTGGTGAGGACCGTGAGCCAAGCGGTTGTCTTGATTTCTCGGTCAGGGTGCTTGGTCAGCACGTACCATGGAAAGATGTCGAAGCGCATACGCATGTAGATGCGCGCCTCTTGAGCAACGTCAGGAAGGTCTTTGTACAACTTGCTCTCGTGCAGCCTCGCGAGTTTTCTCTGGTTGCCCTGAATTGCAGTCTTGTGCGTTGCATAAGTTTTAAGGCCGCTTTCGAGGAACAGCGTGTGCGCGCGCTGGACGTGCTCAAAATCCTCGGTGGAGATGGCGACCACTTCGTAGTCGGCATCCTTTGATGCGGCCTTGATGTCGAACTCGGCATTGGTGGAGTCCGCAAACATGCTGGGTGGGTCCGGCAAGAGGCCAGCCTCGCTCAAGTACGCGCGCACCGTCTCGTTACGTTGCTTGTTCCAAAGACCGAGAAGGTCGCTTGATGCGAGGCTGTAGCGTTTGCCAACTTGGCCGAAGTTCAGGATGCCGCGCCAGAGTCTCTTGCGAACCTGAGTGCCACCTCTCGTCTTGTAATTGACCCAGACCGAGCAGTGCGCTTTCTTTCCATCAAGTAGGTTCGTAACTATCGCCCTTGGCCCGAACAATTGGCCGGGGTCGATATCATCGTAACCCCGCAATGCGAGTGGTCCGTACTCCGTGTTCTGAATCTCACCGCTGTAAAGCCAAGCAACAATTGTCACCATCACTAAGATGAAAGCAGTGAGGGCGACGAGCTTTGTGGCCCAAGCGTGCGTAAGCATGAAGGATTGCAGCACATTCCAAGCGTTCTGCAGTTCTCCAACGACTTCCATCCCCGCCTCCCCGCGTTTGGTTAACGAAGCTTAACCATTGGGGATAAGTCTGCAACTGGAGCGGGCGTGGGTTACCTCTGGGCGTTGGCCAGCGCGCGTTGGTCGAGGCGGGACCAGAGGCGGTCATGGAAGATATAGGCGACGGTCTGCACGGCCGGCTCGATCAGGCCGACGGCCAACGCGGCGCGCCAATCCTGGGTGATCGCGTAGGTGACAGCGATCGCAACCACGAGGTGCATGAGGGAATAGGAGCCGGTTTTTAGGGCAAGGCGCATGGGTTGGATGTGGGTTGTTGCGAGTGACTTGCAAGTATCGCGCTGACAATGGAACGCGGGTCTTCCGCCCATAGGAGTGCGCACCGCCGTGCGCTCGGCGCAATTGACGCTTCGCGCGGCGCACTCCATTTCAGGCCATGGCTCAGACCGCAGACAAAGCCGCCGCCCCGTTGAGTGCGGCGCCAAATCACGTTCACGAGCGCATTCTCATCATCGATTTCGGATCGCAGGTGACGCAGCTGATAGCGCGGCGGGTGCGCGAGAACGGAATCTATTGCGAGATACATCCGTACAACAAGGTCGATGGCGCGTTCCTGAAGGCGTACGCGCCGCAGGCGCTCATCTTCTCGGGCGGACCATCGAGCGTGCTCGAGGGCGAAAGCCCGCGCGTGACCGACGAGGCGTTCAAGCTCGCCATACCGATCCTGGCGATCTGCTACGGCCAGCAGACGATGCAAGTGCAGCTCGGCGGCAAGGTCGAAGGCGGGCATGCGCGCGAGTTCGGACGCGCCGATGTCGAAATCAAAAAAGCCTCGCCGTTGTTCGACGGCGTGTGGGATGTGGGCGCCCGCTATCCGGTGTGGATGAGCCACGGCGACCGGGTGACGGAATTGGCGGCGGGCTTCGAAGTGATCGCGACCAGCGAGAACGCGCCGTTCGCGATCGCGGTCGATGAGACGCGGCGCTTCTACACGACGATGTTTCACCCCGAAGTCGTGCACACGCCGGACGGCGGCAAGCTGTTGCGCAATTTCACCCATCGCATCGCCGGCATGAAGGGCGATTGGACGATGGCGGCGTTCAAGGACGAAGCCATCGCCCGCATCCGCGCGCAGGTCGGCGACGGCACGGTGATTTGCGGGCTCTCGGGCGGCGTCGATTCAAGCGTGGCGGCGGTGCTGATCCATGAAGCGATCGGCGACCGGCTGCATTGCGTGTTCGTCGATCACGGGCTGATGCGCAAGGACGAGGCGACGCAAGTGGTGTCGCTGTTCCGCGATCATTACAACATTCCGCTGATCCATGCCGATGAGAGCGAGCGCTTTTTGGGCGCGCTGGAAGGCGTCAGCGATCCGGAAGTGAAGCGCAAAACTATCGGCAGGCTTTTCATCGACGTGTTTGAGGAGAAGGCAAAATCCATCGGCGGCGCGGCGTTTTTGGCGCAAGGCACGCTCTATCCGGACGTGATCGAGAGCGTGTCGGTGATCGGCCCGTCGCACGTGATCAAGAGCCACCACAATGTCGGCGGCCTGCCCGACCGCATGCGGTTCAAGCTGATCGAGCCGTTGCGGCTGCTCTTCAAGGACGAAGTCCGGCTCGTCGGCAAGGAGCTCGGACTCGAAGACGAGTTCGTGTGGCGCCAGCCGTTCCCGGGTCCGGGCCTCGCGGTGCGGATTCTCGGCGAAGTGACCGCGTCGCGCCTGACTCTCGTCCGCCGCGCCGACCACATTGTCGCGGAGGAAGTAAAGCGCGCGGGATGGTATCGACGGCTGTGGCAGTCGTTCGCCGTCCTGCTGCCGATCCAGAGCGTGGGCGTGATGGGCGACGCGCGGACGTACGAGTACACGATCGCCGTCAGAGCCGTCGAAAGCCGTGACGGCATGACCGCCGACTGGGCACGCCTGCCGCACGAGCTGCTGGCGACGATCTCCTCCCGCATCGTGAACGAGGTCAAAGGAATTAACCGGGTGGTG
>JACMMP010000235.1 GCA_014378995.1 Hyphomonadaceae bacterium | reverse complement strand
GGCACCAACAACCGCCCGAGCCGCAACACGGCCGAGGTCGCGTTGGTCATCGACAACGTCGGGCGCGGTGCACCCGCGGCATACAACGAACAAGAGGCGATCGAGATTTCGCGCCGGATCGAGCGCGAGATGGGCTCGATCTACAAGATCAACGGGCGCGATGTGCGCGCCCGCGACGTGCAGCTGTTCTTTGCCGATATCTCCTCGGGCGCACATTCGCCAGCTCTCGTGAAGCAAGGACAGATCGGGCAGCTGATCAATTCGAAGCCGATCCAGCGCCGCGCCATCCTCGAAGAAGCGGCCGGCATCTCAGGCCTGCACGCGCGCCGTCATGAAGCAGAGCTCAAGCTCAACGCCGCGCAGCAGAACCTGTCGCGCGTCGCCGACATCATTCAGGAAATCGAGACGCAGCTGCAGAATCTGAAACGGCAGGCGCGGCAAGCGGCGCGCTATCGCAATCTCTCGGGCCATATTCAGCGCGCCGAGGCGATGGCGCTTTATGTGCGCTGGCAGATGACGTCGACCGCGGCGGCTGCTGCGGAAGAAGAATTGTCGCGGCTGCGCAGCCAAGTCGAACAACTGACCTTCGAAGCGGCGCAGGCAACGAACGCCGTGCTGGCAGCGGATGAATTGCTGCCGCCCTTGCGCCAAGCCGCAGCCGAGCGTTCGGCTGCGCTGCAGCGCCTGACGGCCGAGCGCATGACGCTCGACGGCGAGGAAGCGCGCGCGAAGGCATCGGCCGAGCGGCTTTCGGCGCGTATCGCGCAAATCGATGAAGACGCGGGACGCGAAGGCGCGCGTCTCGACGACGCCAAGGCGATGATCGCGCAGCTCGAGACGGAGCGCACGACGCTTGAAGGGGGCGCGGCTGACGAGGCGCAGGCCGCGGCGCAAGCCAGCGAGCGGTTGACCGAGGCGCGCGCGAGCTTGGGTGAGGCTGAGCGCAATGCCGATGCGGTGACGTCTGAGGTCGCCGAGGCTCGCGCGAAACGGGCGGAGCTCGACCGGCGCGGTCATGAAGCGCGCCAGCGCGTCGAGCGGCTGCGCAACGATTTGAACAATGTCGCGGCGGAAATCGCGAAGCTGGCGCATGCGGCGGCTGCGGCGCCGATGATCGAAGAAGCGACCGCGCGCTTTCAGAGCGCAGATGCCGCAGCGGAGAACGCGCGCGCAGCGCTCGCCAACGCCGAGGAAGCGCGGCGCGTTGCCGGCGACGCCGAGGGCGCGAAGAAACAGACCGTCGACACGGCTGAACGCGAACAGCAAAAGCTGAAGGCGGAAGCCCGCGCGCTGCGTGAGTTGCTCGATACCGGCGCCAGCGATCAATGGCCGCCGGTGATCGATCTCGTGCATGTGACGCCGGGCTTTGAAACGGCGCTCGGCGCTGCGTTGGGCGACGATTTGAACGTGCCGGCTGAGGAAGCGGCGCCAATTCACTGGGCCAATTTGTCGGCGTTCGATCAACCGCCGCCGCTGCCGTTCGGTGTGCAGCCGCTGTCGGAGCTGGTGCAAGCGCCGGGCGCGTTGGCGCGCCGACTCAGCCAGATCGGTGTGGTCGAACGCAATCAGGGGCGCTTGCTGCAATCGCAGCTGCAGCCGGGACAGCGCTTGGTCAGCCGCGACGGCGATCTCTGGCGTTGGGATGGATTCACGGCGACGGCCGAAGCGCCAACCGCTGCCGCGATACGCCTGCGCCAGCGCAATCGTCTGACCGATCTCGACGGCACGGTTGCCGCCGCCGACGCGCACATGCTCGACATGCGCAGCGTGTGGCAGGCGGCGCGCGAAGTGCGGGAGACGGCGGATCTGACGGAACGTGCGGCGCGCGAGACGTGGCGGCGCACGGAAACGGAAGCCTCGGCGGCGCGCTCTGCGCTTTCCGACGTCGAGAAGCGGCACGCGCAGACGATCGCGCGCACGCAAGCTTTGAACGAACGTCATGAGGCGCTGTCGAATGACGTCGTGGAGGCCGAGAACCATCACGGCCGCGTCGATCAGGAATTCGCCAATCTCGTGCCGATGTCCGAGTTCGAACAACGGCTGAGCGCTTCGCGCGAAGCAGCAGCTGCAGCACGCGCCGCCTATGCGGAAGCGAAAGCGGCCAGCGACAGCGTCGAGCGCGACATGCATTTGCGCCGCAACCGGATCACGGCGATCACCGGCGAACTCAAGGGTTGGAACGGACGCGTCGATGCGGCAAGCGCGCAAATCGCGGCGCTGACGGCACGCCAGGCCGAAGCGCGCGGCGAATTGCAGGCGCTCGAGCACATCCCGGCCGAGATCTCTGAGAAGCGAGCACGGCTGCTCGACCTTCTCGGCGAAGCCGAGGTGAAGCGTCAGGCGGCGAACGATGAGCTGGCGACGGCTGAGAACGCGGTGAAGACGGCGCAAGCTCAATCGCGTGCGGCCGATCACGCTTTGTCGGGCGCGCGGGAGGAACGAGCGCGTGCCGATGCCGTACTGGCGGCGCAGCGCGAACGGCTCGAGGAAACCGTCGTCAAGGCGCGGGAAGCGCTCGATTGCGCGCCGGACGAACTTGCGGCGAAGGCCGAGCACGAGACCGGCGACGCGATGCCGCCGCTCGACCAGGCCGAGTTGAAGGTCGAGAAGCTGAAGCGCGAGCGCGAGCAACTCGGCGGCGTCAATCTGCGCGCTGAGGAGGAAGCCGACGAGTGCGAAACGCGGCTGACCACGCTGACGTCCGAGAAGAACGATCTTGAGGAAGCGATCGCGCGTCTGCGTCAGGGTATCGGCTCGCTCAACCGCGAAGGGCGCGAGCGGTTGCTGGCGGCGTTCGAGACGGTGAATACGAATTTCGAGAAACTGTTCAAATCGCTGTTCGGCGGCGGCGAAGCGCGGCTGACGCTGACCGAATCCGACGATCCGCTCGAGGCCGGGCTCGACATTCTGGCGCGGCCGCCAGGCAAGCGCATGCAGTCGATGTCGCTGATGTCCGGCGGCGAGCAGGCGCTGACGGCGATGGCGCTGATCTTCGCCGTGTTCCTGGTGAACCCGGCGCCGGTCTGCGTGCTGGACGAAGTCGACGCGCCGCTCGACGACGCCAATGTCGAGCGCTTCTGCAATCTGCTCGACGAGATGACGCGCATGACG
>JACMMP010000234.1 GCA_014378995.1 Hyphomonadaceae bacterium | reverse complement strand
GCCGACCGCATCTGGCGCGCGCTCGGCGATACGTCGACTGACGAAAATTTCTACACCAAGCGCACCATTCTTTCGGGCGTGCTCGCCAGCACCTATGCGCGCTGGTTCAGCGATGACAGCCCCGATCACGAAGCCACTTGGGCGTTTCTCGATGCGCGCATTGAAAACGTGATGCAGTTCGAGAAATTCAAAGCGCGTTTGAAGCCGTTGAGCGAACGCGTGCAGAGCGCCGTCGGGATCGCCGCGCGCTTCCGCTACCGCTGAGCTAAGGCCCGCGATCCCGGCGGCGCTAGTACTTGAGCTTCGTAACGTGCCCCATCTTGCGGCCGGCGCGCGTGTTGCGTTTGCCGTAGAGATGGACGCGCGCGTCCGGATCGGCGGCGAGCGCGGGCCAGGCGCCGGCGTCCGCGCCGATTAGGTTCACCATCTCGATGCTCGCCGCGCGCGTCGTCGGCCCGAGCGGCCAGCCGGCTATGGCGCGGATGTGTTGCTCGAATTGTGAGGTGAGGGCGCCCTCGACGGTCCAATGCCCCGAATTGTGCACGCGCGGCGCCATCTCGTTGGCAATCAGCGAACCATCCGCCATCACGAAAAACTCGATCGTCAGCACGCCGACATAATCGAACGCTTCCAGTACGCGCCGGGCCGCATCTTGCGCCTGCGCTTCCACATCGGCGCTTACGCGCGCCGGCAGAGTGGTGCGGGAGAGAATGCCGCCTTTGTGTTCGTTCTCGTTGAGATCGTAAAACGCCACCGCGCCATCGGCGCCGCGCGCGGCGATGATCGAGACTTCGCACTCGAAAGCGCAGAAGCCTTCGAGAATGCCGGGCGCGCCAAGTTTTGCGTAAGCCCCGCGCGCATCGTCCGCGCTATCGATGCGGATCTGGCCGCGGCCGTCATAACCAAGGCGGCGCGTCTTCAGGATCGCGGGCGCACCGATCTCCGCGAGGGCTGCGTCCAATTCCCCTTGCGACGCCACCGCCCGGAACGGCGGCGCGGCAATGCCGGCGCTGGCGAAATAGCTTTTCTCGTCGAAGCGATCCTGCGCCACCGCAAGCGCATGCGGATTGGGCGCGACGCGCGCGCCGGCATCGATCAAAGCCTGCGCCGTTTCCGCCGGCACGTTCTCGAACTCTGTCGTCACCACATCGACGCGGCGGGCAAAATCGGCGAGCGCGGCGTGATCGAGATAATTCGCCACCATCGTCCGCGCCGAGACGCGCGACGCGGGGCTATCGGGCTCATCGGTGAAAATCGCGACGTCGAAACCGAGCTGCGCCGCCGCGATCGACAGCATGCGGCCCAATTGCCCGCCGCCCAAAATGCCGATCGTGCCGCCGGGCGCCAACGCAATCATGGCGGCGGCGGGTCTTCGCTCACCGCTTCGGTCTGCGCCGCGCGATAGGCCTCAAGCCGCGCGCCGAGCGCTTCGTCACTCAGCGCCAGAATTGAAGCCGCCAGCAGCGCCGCGTTCGCCGCGCCCGCTTCACCGATCGCCAGCGTCCCGACCGGCACGCCCTTTGGCATCTGCACAATCGAGAGGAGGCTATCGAGCCCGCGCAGATGCTTGCTCTTCACCGGCACCCCCAGCACCGGCAGCGTGGTCATCGATGCCGCCATGCCGGGCAAGTGCGCCGCGCCGCCGGCGCCGGCGATGATCACTTTGACGCCCCGCGCTTTAGCGCCAGTGGCGTATTCGTAAAGCCGTTGCGGGGTGCGGTGGGCGGAGACGATCTTGGCCTCGTAGGCGACACCCAGCGCATCCAGCGCCTCGGCAGCGGCCTTCATCGTCTCCCAGTCCGACTTCGAGCCCATGATGAGCCCGACTGGTGCGCTAGCCATGTTTCGGCTGCTCCTAAAAAAAGGCCCAGTAAATTAAGCCGGGGCGTCCGTCTAGGTGTCTGGATTCAGGTGACTCCGTCATCCTGGGGCGCACGTAGTGCGAACCCAGGATCCAGGGGATCGTAGAGCGGCTTGTTGGCCCCTGGGTCCTGGGCTCTCGCTTCGCGAGCCTCAGGATGACGGACTTCCGACACCCGACACCTGTGACCCAAGTTAAGGCCGTCTTTACCTCCTCGGCGCATCCCTAGCGGTGGAGAGGCGCAATCCCATGCGGTTCGGCAACGTGAAACTCGGCTCCGCAACGAGCCCGCTCCTGCAGGGGCTGGGCTTGTCGCGGCGCGACGTTTCCGACGCTGCGCTGCGAGTGCTGGAGCGTCTCGCCGCCGAGCGCGATTCCCTCACTCAGCGGCTCACCGCCGCCGAGGAAATGGCGGATCGCGATACGCTCTCGCCGGTCTTCAATCGCCGCGCTTTCCTGCGTGAGCTGCACCGCACCATGTCGGAAGTCGAACGCTACAAGATTTCGGCGGCGGTGCTCTATCTCGATCTCGACGGATTTAAAGCGCTCAACGACAATTACGGCCACGCCGCTGGCGATGTGGTGCTGCGGCATGTCGGCTTGCTGTTATTGGACAGTGTGCGCGAAAGCGATGTCGTCGGCCGCTTGGGCGGCGACGAGTTTGGCGTGATCCTCAATCGCGCCAGCGCCGAGGAAGCGCGCACCAAAGCCGACGCGCTGAACGACAAGATCAACGCCGCCACCATCATCCACGCCGGCGTGCCGCACCGCATTCGCGCCTCGGTTGGCGTGCACGCGATCGCCTTGGTGGAAGACCCCGAAACCGCCATCGCCCGCGCGGACGAGGCGATGTACGCCGACAAATATGCGCGCCGCGCGCAGAGCCAGGCGTTCGCGGCGTTCTAATCCTGACCGTCTGGTTGAAAGAAGATCAGGCGATTGCCGGCCGGATCAGTCAGGCAAACTTCGTTCTCAGCCGGATCGAAGCCAGGCTTCATGTAACGATACGCTTTCCCGGACAGTTCCGCGTGCAGCGCCGCAGCGTCCGAGACCGGAATGCGTAACGCGGAGATCGGCGTACAATCTCCGTGGTGCTCCGAGAGGTGAATCACGCACTTGCCGTGCGCGATCTCCAGATAGAGAGGGAGGCTTTCGGTGAACCTGTGCTCCCACTTCACCTCAAAACCCAAATAGCCGACGTAGAATTCCCGCGTCTTCTCCACGTCGAACATCCGCAGAATTGACGTAGGCTGTGAGAATTCAATCGTCATTTTGCGCGGCGCCCCTCCGCTTGACCGTGCCGTCAGCGTGGACAGATGACAATATCCGCATGGCGGCCAATACTGGTCGTCGCCAAATTTATCCCACACCCTTCTGCGCCAAAGGAGCCCGTCATGGCCGAACTCTCTCATGCTGCTTTGCGCAAATTCACCGACGAGATATGGCGCGACGAGATTGTGCCGACC
The DNA here is from genome assembly GCA_014378995.1 of Hyphomonadaceae bacterium. Lineage (GTDB taxonomy): Bacteria > Pseudomonadota > Alphaproteobacteria > Caulobacterales > Aquidulcibacteraceae > Vitreimonas. Next base: position 19,641 of record JACMMP010000234.1, on the reverse strand, counting down.
TTGGTCGAGTACATCGCCATCCCGAACAAATCCCCGTCGTTCGAGCCGGAGTGGGAAAAGCTTGGTCACATGGAGCGCGCGGTGCAGCTCTTTGTCGCTTGGGCTGAGCAGAAGCTGCCGGCGCTCAACGCCACGCTCTCCGTGGAGCGCCTACCGGGGCGCACGCCGCTCATCTTTATCGACGTGCCGGGCGCGGCGCGCGAGGGCGACACGGTGCTGCTCTACGGCCACCTCGATAAGCAGCCGGAAATGACGGGCTGGAGCGAAGGCAAGGGGCCGTGGATCCCGGTGATCGAGGGCGACAAGCTCTACGGCCGCGGCGGCGCCGATGACGGCTACGCCATGTTCGGCGCGCTGGGCGCGTTGCTGGCGCTGAAGGCGCAGAACGCGCCGCACGCGCGCGCCGTCATCGTGATCGAAGCCAGCGAAGAAAGCGGCTCGCCGGATTTACCGTTCTATGTCGATGCGCTGGCCGAGCGCATCGGCAATGTTTCGCTCGTCGTCTGCCTCGATAGCGGCTGCGGCGATTACGAGCGCTTGTGGCTGACGACATCTCTGCGCGGCATGGTTGGCGGCACGTTGCGTGTCGACGTGTTGGAGGAGGGCGTGCATTCGGGCGACGCGTCAGGCGTCGTGCCGTCGAGCTTCCGCATCATGCGTCAATTGCTGACACGGCTGGAGGACGTTAACACCGGCAAAGTGATCGTCGCGGAATTGAACGCGCCGGTCCCGGCCGAACGCGTGACCCAAGCGAAAGTCGCCGCGCAGGCTTTGGGCGATCAGGTCTATGCGAAATTCCCCTTCGTTGACGGCATGACGCCGAATGGCGCCGACTTGGTCGAGCTGGTGTTGAACCGCACTTGGCGGCCGGCATTGTCCGTGACGGGTCTGGCCGGCGCGCCCGCCCCGCGCGACGCCGGCAATGTGCTGCGCCCGTTCACCGAGGCCAAGCTCTCCATGCGCGTGCCGCCGACGGTCGACGGCAAAATGGCAAGCGCGCGGATGAAGCAGATTCTGGAAAGCGATCCGCCGTATGGCGCGCGCGTGAAATACGAGGCCGAGAAAGAAGGCTCCGGCTGGAACGCACCGAAGGTCGCGCCCTGGCTTGAGGCGGCGCTCGAGGAGGCTTCGCATGACTCGTTCGGAAATCCCGTGGCGATGATGGGCGAGGGCGGCTCGATCCCGTTCATGGGCATGCTGGGCGAGAAATTCCCGGAGGCGCAGTTCGTCGTCACCGGCGTGCTGGGGCCGCACTCCAACGCGCATGGGCCAAACGAATTCCTGCACATCCCAACCGGCAAACGCGTGACCGAAGTGGTGGCGCGGGTGCTGGTTGCGCACGCCGAGCGCTGATCGCTGGAGCGCCGGCGGTCGGCCCAGCGTTACCCGGCTTGCTTCTGCGCCAACGGTGCAGTGTGGGCCGACGCGCGAGGCGCCTCAGGCCGCTTGCGCGCGTAGCGCATGACGGTGGCGGCGAGCATGTCGCGATCGGCGGGCTTGACGATGTGATCGGCCGCGCCGAGTGAGAGCGCGTGCGCGCGATCCTCGTTCACCGAAAGCACTACGACCGGAATGTCTTGCGTGCTCGGGTCGTGCTTCAGGCTTTGCAGCACGCGCCAGCCGGAGCGGTCCGGCAGGAAGATGTCGAGCAGCACCAAAGCCGGCGACTTGCTGCGCGCGAGCGCCAAGCCCGCTTCGCCGCCGCCGACGCCAAGCACCGAGAAACCAGCGCGCGTCAGCGCGCGGGCGGCGAGTTCGCGGGCGTCTGGCTCGTCTTCGATGACGATGACAAGCGGGCCTTCGGCCGAGCCCTGGATATCGTCGATCTGCGCGGCGGCGCCTGCGGCCTTCCCGGCGTCGGCAAAATCAGCCGGGAGGTGCAACGTAAACACCGAGCCTTGGCCGAGTTTGCTTTCGACCAGCACATCGCCGCCCAGCAATTGCGCCAGACGGCGCGTGATGGTGAGCCCAAGCCCGGTGCCGCCATATTGCTGCGTGATGCTGGGATCGGCCTGCACGAACGGCTGAAATAGCCGCGCCAGGCTTTCACTGGACATGCCGATGCCGGTGTCGCGCACGGTGATGAAAATTTGCTCGACGCCGGCGTGCTCGCGCCGTTCGAAGCCAACGTCGATCTTGCCGTCGCGGGTGAACTTGCAGGCGTTCGACAAAAGGTTCAGCACGCACTGGCGCACTTTCATGGCGTCGGTGTTGGCCATGCCGTCGGGCGCTGCGCCCATCAGGGCGATGGCGTTGCCGTTTTGCTCAGCCATCGGACGGACTGTCTCGATCAGATCGTCCAGCATTTCGTGCGGCTCGAACGGCGCGGGCGAAGCTTCCATGCGCCCGGCTTCGATCTTGGAGAGGTCCAGGATTTCGTTGATCAGGCTGAGCAGGTGCTTGGCCGCGGTCAGGATGCGGTTGAGATCCTGGACAGTCGTTTTATCGTCCGCGTCGGCGACATCTTCCTGCAGCATTTCCGCGTAACCGATAATGGCGTTGAGCGGCGTGCGCAGCTCATGGCTCATATTGGCGAGGAATTGCGATTTCGCCAGGTTTGCACTCTCGGCGGCGTGGCGCGCGTGGGCCAAAGCGTCGATGCCGCGGCCGATGGCGTCGCTGCGCAGGACGAGCGCGCGCAGCATCGCTGCAAGGCCGGTTACAGGCGTCTCCGCCGTCGGTGAGAGCGGCGTCGAAAGTTCGTTGCTGAGTGTCTTTAACGCCGCTGTCTGGTGCGCGAGCGCTTCTTCGATGTCGTGCGGCTCTATCGCGCTTGCTGCCGAAGGTGCCGCGGCAGATTCATCGGCCAAGCTGCTGATGCAGGTGAGCCGGACCGGCGCGCCGTCGGGCGTCGTGCGGATAAATCCTTGGTGTCGAACGCGAACGCTCGATCCATCGACCCGCAACACGTCGTGCTCGATGGAGATGCGGCGCACGGCGCCTGCGCTGGGCGCAAATGCGGACGTCACCAGCGCCCGGTCGCGCGACGGCGCAAAGCACGCTTTCTCGATCATGTCGCCAGCGGTGACGGAGCGGCCCAACAGGGTGGAAAGACGTTCCGCGCCGACCAACTTGCCGCGTGTGTAATCGATCTCCCATGCCGCCGAATGCGCGCCGACAAAGCTCATATTGAGCTGGCGCACCCACTCGGCGTCCTGCACGCGGGCGTGCGATGCGCGGTGCGCATGATGAAGGCAAGCCGCGGCTGCGAAAGCGACCGTCACCAGCGCCATTGCGGCGGTCATGGCGCCGCCTTCGGTCTGCAGCACGAAGGTGAGGCCCAGCACGCCGTAAGGTAGGCAAGCGACGATCGTTTGCAGGCGCCCACGCCGCGCGTTGAGCGCAGCGTTGACGGTAAGAACCGCAAGCATGGCGACCGCGAGCGCAGCGCTTGCGCCGCCGCCCACATACCAGGCCATCGCTGGCGCAACCGAAAGGCTTGCCGCGGAGACAAGTTCGAGCACCAAATGCGTAGCGCGCGCCTGCGCCGGGCTCAGCGATGAAAGCCGCGCCTCAAGCCCCTTGCGCGTTTCCTCAACAATGAGCGCAAAGCCGAACCAAATCGCGGCCAGCGCGAAGTTGGCGGCGGCGGCGAGGCCGAGCGCAAGCAGGCTCATCAAGTGATAGCGCGCATGCGGGCTGGAAAAGAGCTCAGCCGCGGCGCGATCGATCGCCGCTCGGTTGATGAAGTGTTGCACGCCAGCCCCCGTTGGCTAATTTCCCGGTAAGGCTATCGCGGCTCCGTAAAGCAAGCGTTCGTAGAACGGTACATATGTGCTGCTTTGATACGCTTTTCATGGAAAACAGAGTGACAAGCGTGAACGAAAGCTTGCCGCGCACGCAGAGGTGAAAGTGCATGAACTTTAAGTCGGACAACACCGCGACTGCCGCTGCGGAAATTCTCGCGAGCTTAACGGCTGTGAACGAAAGCCCCGCCAGCGCGTATGGCGACGATCCATGGTCGCGCAAGCTGGACGAAACATTCAGCGCGCTGTTTGAACGCGATGTGCGTGTGTTCACGGTGGCGAGCGGCACGGCGGCGAACGCGATCGCGCTTGCAAGCGTTGTCCCGCCATGGGGCGCGATACTCTGCCATCGCGAGGCGCACATCGAATGTGACGAATGCGGCGCGCCCGAATTCTTCTCGGGTGGGGCCAAGCTTGTGCTGATGGACGGCGAACGCGCGAAAGTGACGCCGGAAACCCTCAAACAGGCGATCGGCCGCAATGCGCGCGGAATTCACTCGGTGCAGCCGGCGGCGCTGTCGATTTCGCAGACGACCGAGCGCGGCGCGATTTATCGCCCAGACGAAATCGCAGCGCTTGGCGGAATCGCGCGAGCAAGCGGCCTCGCCTTTCACATGGACGGCGCGCGCTTCGCCAATGCGGTGGCCGCTTTGGGATGCGCGCCCGCGGATATGACGTGGCGCGCCGGCGTCGAACTCTTATCGTTCGGCGCAACTAAAAACGGCGCCCTCGCGGCGGAAGCGATCGTCGTGTTCGATCTTGCACGCGCCGAGGAGGTGGAGCGGCGCCGCAAGCGGGGCGGGCACCTCTTCTGCAAGGGCCGTTATCCGGCGGCGCAATTGTTGGCTTATCTCGAAGGCGGGCTGTGGCTAAGGCTCGCCGCGCGGGCCAACGGGCTGGCGGCCAGACTCGCCGAAGCGGCGGGCGCGCATCTCTCCGTGCCCGCTGAGAGCAATCAGGTTTTCATCAAGCCGGGCGTGGAAGCGCTGGCGCGGCTGCGCGCCGCCGGCGCCGAATTTTACGATTGGGGCGCTGACGGTTCAGGCGAAGCGCGACTGGTGGTGTCTTGGAATCAGAGCGAAGCCGATGTGGCGCAGATGTGCGCGCTGCTCGGTTCGCTGCGCTGATGCGGGATTGCGGGCCGCGCGCGCGGCGAGACGCCATGCGCCGTCTTGGCCCAATGGTGGGGCCTGAACAGCAATTCAAACAGCGCCAAAATGGCGGCGACTGACGCCAGCGGCCAATAGAACGGCATCGTCAGCGCGGCGCGCAAATGATTAAGGTTGCCGCTGACGCCGGCTGCGGTGAGCGCGGAGAACACCGCGACGCAATATCCAAATAGCGCCAACGCAAAATCGGCGCGGCTCAGCAGATCGTAAGGTGAGAGCGCGGCTATCAGCACGATGCAGGCGAGCGGCCCGTGCGCGAAAGCGGCGGCGAGCCCGCCGCCCAGCATAAGCTGCATCGCCGCAAACCCGGCGAGGCCCATCTCCCGCGCTGTGCGGACTGGATCGCGCATGAGCACGAGCCAGGTCTGCATGTGGCCTTTGATCCAGCGCGTCCGCTGCTTCAGCCAAGCGGCGAACGTCACCGGCGCTTCCTCGTATGTGGGTGGGCCGATGACATCGGAGCGGTAGCCCTCCCGCGCGAGGCGATAGCCGAGGTCGGCATCTTCGGTGACGTTGAAGGCGTCCCACCCGCCGGCGGCCTTTAAAACATCGGTGCGGAAGTGATTGCTTGTGCCGCCCAGCGGCAGCGGCAGCTTCAGCCGCGCCAGCAAGGGCAAAATCTCGCGAAACTGGATGGCGTACTCGGCGGCGAACTGGCGCGCGATCCAGGACGCCTCCGCGTTGTCAATTTCAAGCGGCGCCTGCACGCAAGCAAGACTTTTGCCGCCGCGTTCGAAAGCGGCGAGGCTCGCGAGCAACTGCTGGGGATGGGGGCGGTCTTCCGCATCGAAGACAACCACATACTCGCCGCGCGCCAGCGCCAGGCCGACGTTCAGCGCCTTCGGCTTCGTGCGGGGCGCGGCCGCGGGCACGATCACGACATCGATGTGCGCCGGCGCCGAACACGCCAGCGCCGCGGCCATGGTGTCAACGTCGTCGCCTTCGACCAGGAGCATCACGTTTAGCGCGTGGCCGGGATAATCCAGCCGCTCCAGAGCTGAAACCAAGTCCGCGACGACATTCGCCTCGCGATAAAGCGGACAAAGGATGGTGTAGATCGGCCAGTGTTGCGGGGCCGCCAGCGGCGTCAGCAGCCGGCTCACATGCGCCGCGGCGGCAAAGCGCAAGGCTATGGCGCTGGCGAACAGCGTGAGCGCCGCAACGTGCAGCGCGTAAAACGTGACGCCGGCATAGTTGATCGATGACCAAATCAGCGCACCAGCCAACGCTGCGAACGCCAAAACCTGCGTGACGTAAAACGTGCGCTTTGCGGAGCGGCTCGGGTGCTGGCGGTGAAAGTCGTATCGCGCGGCGTCGAGGTCTGCCACAGCGACCGTAATCGCTGCGGAACGCAGTTCGTCAGCCCGCCGGATCGCCCCGTCCATTGACGGGGGAATGTTACGGTGGCGAGTTACTCACAACGTATCTGAGGTTGCATTCCTAGAAGGCGAAGCTGGAAAAGACTAAGCCTCCTCGCAGGCGCGGAGGACGGGCGGATGAGCGATCGAGAATTGCGCGCAGTGTTGGCGGACGCCGCTGCGCTTGCGGCCTCGTATCGTGAGAGCGCGCCCGAACGCCCGCATCGCCCGCAACACACCTACGCCGAAGCGCGGGCGGCGTTCGATGCGCCAACGCCTGAGCGCGGCGCCGCGGGGGCCGACATCATCGCCGAGCTTGCGCGGCTGGCCGAGCCTGGGCTCGCCAACATTATCGGCCCGCGATTCTTCGGTTGGGTGATGGGCCAAAGTCATCCGACCGGCGTCGCCGCCGATCTGCTCATCAGCGCCTGGGGCCAGAATGTCGGCAACGCGCACGCGACGCCGTCTGCTTCGGCGTGCGAAGAGGTGGTGGCGCGCTGGCTGCTGGATTTGCTCGATCTGCCGCGGGACGCCTCCGTCGGCTTCGTCAGCGGCGCGACGATGGCGAACTTCACCTGCCTCGCCGCCGCGCGCGGCGAGGTGCTGCGGCGCGTGGGCTGGGATGTCGAGGCCGATGGGCTGATTGGCGCCCCGCCAGTGCATGTGGTCGTCGGCGCGGAGGCGCATTCGACAATCTTTTCGGCGCTGCGCTATCTCGGCCTCGGCGCAAAGCGCATCGTTGCTGTCGCGGTCGACGAGCAGGGCAAGATGCGCGCCGATGCCTTTGCCCGCGCGCTGGCGCCGCTCGATGGGCCGATCATCGCGATCACGCAGGCGGGTCACATCAATTCGGGCGCGTTCGATCCGTTCGCGCAGATTGTCGAAGCCGCGCACGCAAAGCGCGCCTGGGTGCATGTCGATGGCGCCTTCGGCTTGTGGGTCCGCGCGTGCAAGGACCGCGCCCATCTCGGCAACGGTCTTCAGTCGTGCGATTCCTGGGGCGTCGACGGGCACAAATGGTTGCAGACGCCCTACGACAGTGCTTACGCCATCGTGCGTGACGCCGACGCGCACCGCCGCGCCATGGGCATTGCAGCGAGCTATCTGCCAGAAGGCGAAGAGCGTCACCCCGCGGACTACACGCCCGAACTTTCCCGCCGCGCCCGCGGCTTTGCGACATGGGCGACGATCCGCGCATTCGGGCGCGAGGGGATAGATGAGCTGGTAGCCCGCGATTGCGCGTTGGCGCGGCGGATGGCGGAGCGCTTGAGCGCGGAGCACGGGGTCGAAGTGCTGAACGATGTGGTGCTGAACCAAGTCGCGGTGCGGTTGGGCGCCGATCTCGACGGCGAGGTCTCGGACGCGCTGACGCAGCGCACGATCGCGCGCATTCAGCGCGAAGGCGAGTGCTTCGTCGGCGGCGCGCACTGGCGCGGCCGTCAGATCATCCGTATCTCCGTCTGCGGGATGAACACTGGAGAAGCGGACGCCGATGCCAGCGTGGACGCGATCCTGAGCGCCTGGTGGACCGAGCGCGGCGCCAACGCCTAAGCGCGAAAGTGCTTTAGGCCGCCCTCAACAATTCGCCCGCCAAGCCCTTGCGCAACAGCGCGGCCGTTTCGCGCACGCCGAAGATGGCGGCGAATTGGCCGAAACGGGGGCCGCTTTCTACGCCGAACAGCACTTCGTAGAGCGCCTTGAACCAATCGCGCAGCGGCTCAAAGCCATGCTCCTTGCCGACGGCGTAGACTTCGTTCTGGATCGTTTCGCCGTCTGTCGTGTCGGCGGGGAGCGCGTCGAGCCGCGCGATCAAATCTTCGAACGCGGCGCGCTCTTTATCGGTAGCGGCGCGGAATTGCTTCGTGGGACGCACGAAATCATTGAAGTAGGCGATCGCGTAATCGGTGAGCTTGTCCAAGAACGGGTGCGTTTGCGGCGTCGTGCCCGGCGCGTACTTGCCGATGAACGCCCACAGCAAATCCTTGGTCTCGGCGTTCGAGGCGGAGACGAGGTTTGTCAGCAGCGCGAACGAGATCGGCGTCAGGTCGCGCGGCGGCTTGCCGGCGTGGATGTGCCAGGCCGGGTTCTCCAGCTGCTCGGCTGTGTTCTGGTCGTGATAGCTCTCGACGTAGGTCAGATATTCATCGACCGCTTTCGGGATGACGTCGAAATAGAGCTTCTTGGCCGTGCGCGGCTTTTGGAAATTGTAGAGCGAGAGCGATTCCGGCGCGGCGTAGGAGAGCCATTGCTCGACGCTGATGCCGTTGCCCTTGGTCTTGGAAATCTTCTCGCCGTTTTGATCGAGGAAAAGTTCGTAGACGTAGTTGACCGGCGGCTCGGCCCCGAGCGCCTTGCAGATGCGCGCATAGACTGGCTGGTTCGGCTGATGGTCCTTGCCGAACATTTCGAAATCGACTCCGAGCGCGGCCCAGCGCATGCCGAAGTCGGGCTTCCATTGCATCTTGGCGCGGCCGCCGGTGACCGTTTGCGTAATCTCTTCGCCGTCCTCGTCGTCGAACGTGATGGTGCCGGCGGCGGCTTCGATGCGCTTCATGGGCACATAAAGTACGCGGCCGCTCTTCGGGGAGATCGGCAGGAATGGGCTATAGGTCTTGCGCCGATCTTCGCCGAGCGTCGGCAGCATGATCGCCATGATCTCGTCATAGGCCTTGAGCGCGTTGAGCAAGGCGGCGTCGAAGGCGCCGGACTTGTAAAGGTCGGTGGCTGACTTGAACTCGTACTCGAAACCGAAGCCATCGAGGAAGGCGCGCAGGCGCGCATTGTTGTGATGCGCGAAGCTCTCGTGCGTGCCGAACGGATCGGGCACGTCCGTCAGCGGGCGCTGCATGTAGGGGATCAGCGCTTCTGGGTTCGGCACGTTATCCGGAATCTTGCGCATGCCGTCCATGTCGTCGGAGACGCAAATGATCTTGGTCTTGATCTTGTCGTCGGTCAGCACGCGGAAGGCGTGGCGCACCATCGAGGTGCGCACGACTTCGCCGAACGTGCCGATGTGCGGCAAACCGCTCGGCCCGTAACCGGTCTCGAAGATCACCGTGTCCTTCGGCGCTTTGTTCAGCCGCTCGACCACAAGCCGCGCTTGTTCGAACGGCCAAGCCTTGGCGGCGGAGCAAAGCGTCTGCAAATCTGACATGGGCGAATCCAAACTGGGCGTTCTGCTTAGACTGCCCAAGCACGCGATGCCAAATGGAGCGCGATTTCAATCTGCGGGGTTGGGCGGCTCTGAGGGTTCGCGCTCCCGCTTGCCGAAGATCCGGTCACGCAAGCGCGCAAGCGCAGCGCGGCGCTTGGCCAGAAAACCCCAGCCGAAGACGCCGGCCGCGACCCAGAACAAGGCCTCGAGGCTAAGCGCCGCGGCGGTCACGAGAGCGATCCAGACCGGCGTACTCGGACGGTAAAAATACCCAACCGCCAGCGCGCTCCAGGCGGCGACCACCACCGCGCCTGCCACAGCCAAAATGATCCAACGCGCTTTCATGTCGTACTCCCATGTTCCTTGTCGCCTGAGCAGCCGCCGGAGCAAGCGCCGGATGCGGGGCGTTGCGCTTTTTTCCCAGCCGGGCAGAGTTCGACTCATATGCGCACCCTGATCCTCATGCGGCACGCCAAGGCCGTCCGCCCGCACGAAGCCGATAGCGATAAGGCGCGGGGCTTGACCAGCCGCGGCCGGCGCGACAGTGCGGCGGCGGGTGCGGCGATGGAAGATGCAGGCGTCAAGCCCACACTGGCGCTGGTCTCGACCTCGCAGCGCACGCGTGAGACCGCCGAATACGGCCTGCTGAACTTCGCGCCGGAGACGCGTGCGGAGGAGGCGCTCTACCACGCTGCGCCCGAGGGCATTTGGGACGCGTTTAGCGCGTGCGAGGCCGAGAGCGTCGTCATCATCGGCCACAATCCCGGCATCGGCGAATTGGTGACGATGTTGGTGCACCAGGCGCACGACGGCTCGAAGCTCGCGCGCGAATTCGGCGGGCATTTCCCAACGGCGGCTTTCGCGGCGTTCGAAGTCAAAGGCGATCTCATGCGCGCGGCAGGTCCGCGGCTGATCGCGGCGTGGAAGCCGAGCCGGGACAAGGGCGGCGATGATTGATCAGCTCGACCACGGAGCGGGGCGTGGTATGGTGGATTATGTCGACCGTATCGCCTGATTTAACCGATGCTGACAAAAAGCGTTTGGCCGATATGGCTGAGCGCCGCGGTATAACGCTTGAAGAAGCTGCGGCCAGCGCTGTGAAAGCCCAGCTCGATGCGGATGCGGCAGCCCGGCTCGAGATCGAAGCAGGCCTGGCAGAGCTCGACGCGGGCGCGGGCATGAGTCTTGAAGATTTCGAGCGGGAAATGGACGGTTTCGTTAGCGACCTGCATCGCAGCCGTGGCTAGTAAGCCGGCTCAGGTCGTTCTCTCTCCGCGTTTTCGCGCGGAACTTAAACATCAGATTTCGTGGATCGCGGCGCGAAACCTTTCGGCTGCAAGGGCCGCTGAAACACGTGTGCGCGTCGCACTTCGCAGATTGCGCCGCTTTCCCGACCTGGGCCGGCCCGGCCGAGTTGAGTACGCGCGAACTCAGCGTGCAGCGCACGCGCTTCATCATTGTGTACCGCGTTCGGACAGGTGTCGTGGAAGTCGCTGCTTTGCTGCATTCAGCGCAAAGCTGGCCGCCCGATTTCTGACTACTGGCTCGCCCACACGATGCGGGCGATCCAGTCGACGTCCGCGGCCGCCAGTTCTCGCGGCGGATGCGCCGGGTTGAGCGAAAGGAGTTCGATCATCTGATCGTTGCGGCGCCCCAGAGCCTTAGCCATCACCTCTCCGGACCGCGTGCGAACGATGATACGGTCGCCGCGGCGCACGGCGGCGCCGGGTTGCACGATGACGATGTCGCCGGCGCGATAATTGGGCTCCATCGAATCGCCGGCGATCTCGAGCGCATAGACGCGGTCGTCGCCAAGATCGGGAAAGCGCACGGTCTCATCGGCGCCGACCGGAAAGCCGGCTTCGTCAAAGAACCCGTCGGCGCCGGCGCGGGCCATGCCGACAATCGGGATTGCGCGTCCCGCGCCGCCGGCCTTGCCGGCAAGCAATGCAGCGAACTCGTCCCAGCTGGTCTCGGCGGCGGCAAGCGCGCGGGCGATGCTTTCACTGGACGGCCAACGCGGTTTGCCGTCCGCGCCTTGGCGCTTGGACTTGTTGAATGTGGTCGCGTCGAGCCCTGCGGCGCGGGCAAGGCCGGAGGCGGAGAGGCCCCGGCGTTCCGCGATCGCGTCGATGGCCCGCCAGATGTGGCTGTGCTGCATTACGGTATGCTAAACGCACCCACCAGGACTTTCAACCTAATTACGGACTTCGCACCACAAGGTTCAAGAGCGTTGATTCTAAACGGAAAGGACTAGAACTAATATTGCAACCCTCTGGAAAACCTACAGAAAAATATTCCTAGGTACCTGTGGGTTCAAAGGTATTTGTTCCTAGGAGAAACTGGCGTTTTGTTCGCGCGTGTGCGCGCGCGACCTCCCTGAAGAGATTACACCCGCGATGGAAATGGCGGCGGTCTACGCGATCCGTAACTTTTACCCAGCGGAATGGGGCGGACACCGGGGTATCGACGAGGCTGAAGCGCTGGCACTTGCGAGAGAAACACTCACGGCGGCGTTCCGCGCCGCAAGCTCGCGTTCAGAGTCATGATCTTAGTGGCGAACATCTGGACTTGCCCGGCGGTTCTGAGAATGCGCAGCACTGCTTCTTTCAGGTCCGCTTCCGTGTATCGCGTCCACGTCCAGAAAACGGTACATCTCCACCTCTTAAGAGAACGTCGTTCGGGTATGCATCGACCATACCCCAGGCGCCGTGCACCACGTCGTTGCGATCCCCCGCCCGTCGGCGCATTTCCTTCGCTAAGTCTTCAAATTCTTGCTTCAGATCGGGTGGCAAATGTTGAGCCATCGCCGCCTTAACAACTGTCAGCCGCAGGTGCAGGTTTTCGATTGCGCGAAGCGTAGCGAACGACACAGGGTTGAAGGTGGTGGTGACGACGCCCGGTTGCATCTGCGTACTCTGGCCGGTTGCGGCCGAAAACATGTCGATCAACGCCTCTTCGACTACGGTCCAGGCGGATGCGATCATGGCAATCTGCACGGCGCACGCAGGGCGAAGCTCAAGTACGCGCGGGTGTTTCTGAACAATCTGCCCTTCGCGAGCAGTGAAGGGCTGAGGCATGTCTAGGCCACCCAAAGACGATCAATACAGCGAAGAAGAAACGAAGCGGCGCGCTGAGGAAGCGTTGCGCGGCGCGTTCAAAACGCCGCCGATGCCGAAGCGAGACGACCCGCCAAGCAAGGAGAAACCCGAGTGAAGCCGAGCACCTCGTTTAAGCGCGGAGCTACGGGCCTGTATCACGCTTCGGCTGTGCCGCTTCCCAGCGGTAAAAGTCATCCCACGACAGACTGTCATGGACGTGACGCACGACCTTCTCAGCATCTGGAGCGTCAGCACGCTCCTTCTTCGTTCGAGCATAAGCCAGATCAAAAACGCGCTCCGCCTCAGCGACGGAAAAAACGCGCGTCTCAATCAGCTGGACGATGATTGCTTGGATCATCACGGTGTTGGCCCACATAGCCGAGCCAACATCAAAGGTGGGGTTCTCGCTCATAACGGCGCACTCCTAGATCGTGCGCCATTAGCCACCGGCGCAACGGTGGTTAGTCGCGGCCCCGGTGCTTTCAACACCGGGGCCGCATTGCATTCTTATCGCTTTCTGGTTGAGGCGCCGAGTCTAGATCGGCTCGCCCCCAATGAAGGCGTAGTACGCAACCCATAGCCCTATGATGAGCCCGCCGAGCATCATCAGCCACATCATCATGTCCGTGAGCGCGTTGGGTTTATTCCATCGCCCCGCTATCCCTAGCACGATACAAATCACCACGATCAGCGAGAAGATCGATAACGCGATTACGAACGCCACGGCGCACTCCCCAAGTCTGTCTGCCAGGCTGACTTGAACGGCCCCAGGTCCAAACCCACAAATACACATTGCATGGGGTCGCTTTCAGAAGGAAGCGACATGACGAGTTTGAAGCACGCTTATGAGCAGGGAAGCCTGCGTATCGCTTTCTATTGTATGCGACCGACGCCTCAGGGGATTTGCAATCATGTGGGCCGGGTCGAAATCGGGGCGGCGCTTAAGCGCTGGGGTGAAGAAACGCACCTTCACCAGATTCCCGCGCGCTGTAGCCGTTGTGGCTCGGCCGAGTTTGTGAGCGCACGCGGTGAGCCGCCTGGCCGGGCCGGGAAGCGCGGGCGTCACTGATCATCATCGAATAGGTCGCGCGTTGTGTTGGGGTCCGTTGCGGCCTTCAAGCGGCGAAGTCGGCGCGCGAAGCGGGCTTGTGCCTTCTTCGCGCGGTAGCGCTCAAACGCTTTGTTGTTCGACTTCGTTAGTCCGCCGATAGGTGAGGCGCTTGCCTTCCGCGCCTTCAATCGCGCGCTGAGCGCGCTGCGTGTCGGTGTAGCCAAGCTTGGTGCGCGTGTTGAAGCGAAACTCAAACTCGCTCACGTAGCGGTGCAGGTGCTTTTCATCGCAATGCTGATACGTGCCGGTCATGCCGCGCTTGAACACTGAGAAGAAGTTTTCGGCGCTGTTGTTGTGAACGTCGCCGCGCACGTATTCGCCAGCCGTGTGCTTGACGCTTTCGTGTGATGCGAACTCTGCGCCAACGCGCTTGTAAAGGTTGCTTTCGTCGGTGTGGAGACGCGAAGCGGGATCGACGTTTTTCAGGACGATCTTTTCGACCGTGACGCGATCGGCTTCCGCAACGTGGAAAACGCGGGCTTGGCCGCCGCGCTCAACGAGCGCGACAACGGCGCGTTTGTTCGCGGGGCCGCGCTGGTTCTTCTTGTTCTTGTAGGGCTGGCCTGTCGTGCGTGAGCGCGTTTCCGGGTTCGACACGCGACCGAAATACGTCTCGTCCGCTTCCACAACTTGGCCGCTGCCGCCAAGCGGACCAACAAGGCCGCCGTTTGCCATTGCGAGACGGATGCGGTGGCAGAGAAACCAAGCGCTCTTATAGGTCACGTCCAGCGTGCGGTGCAGCTGGTGCGCGCTCATGCCTTTCTTGCTGGACGCCATCAAGTAAAACGCCATCACCCAAACCGTGAGTTTGATGTGCGTCGCTTCCATCACCGTGCCGGTCGTGACGGTGAAGTCCTTGCGGCACTCCTTCGCGCCGCAGCGGTAGCGACCCTCGCGCTTGGTTTCGTATTCAGCGCCGATCACTCCGCACTTGGGGCAGACGCGACCGCCCGGCCAGCGCAGCGCTTCGATGTAGCGGCGGGCCTCGGTTTCATCGCGGAACTGGGGGGCGTCGAATTTCATGAGCCCAAATTACCGCCCCAAACGTGTGGTGTAAGTATATAATTAGGACTTTCAACCCAATTATAGGATGAAAGCCCTTTATCGTGACGCGGCCTTTGAGCCCTGTTCCCCGATGCGGCGCGACATCAGCGCCAGAATCGGCGAAGCGCATGGCGTGAGCACCGTCCATGATCTTGCGACGCGGGCGTTGCGCCTGATTGACCCTGAAGCCGCCCATCATTTGGCGTTGACGGGCCTGCGCGCAGGATTTGGCCCGCGCGTGCGAGCAGATAAATATACGCGCTTGCGCACGACGGTCGCGGGCCTTGAACTTCCGAACCCGGTCGGCATGGCGGCAGGCTTCGATAAAAATTGCGAGGCGCCCGACGCGCTGCTGGCCAGCGGATTTGGTTTCGTCGAATGCGGCACGGTCACGCCCCGCCCACAGGAGGGCAACCCGCGGCCTCGCGTTTTCCGGCTGAGTGAGGACCGCGCAATCATCAATCGGCTCGGCTTCAACAATAAGGGGCTCGATTGCTTCGTCGACTGCCTCTCCGCGCGCGCCGGGCGCAGCGGTGTGCTGGGCGCCAATGTTGGCGCCAACAAAGATAGCGAGGACCGCGCCAGCGATTACGTGCGCGGCATGGGGCGCGTGTGGAAATGCGCAGCGTACGTCACGGCAAACATCTCATCGCCCAACACGCCCGGCTTGCGTGGGCTGCAAGAGCGCGGCGCGCTTGAGGATTTGCTCGGCCGTTTGCGCGAAGCGCGGTCGCCGCTGGAGGCCGCACATGGCAAGCGGCCGCTCTTTTTGAAGGTCGCGCCCGACCTCGATGACGCCGCCGTGCGTGATATTTCCGAACTGGCGCTTACTTATGGGCTGGACGCCCTGATCGTTTCCAACACCACCTTGCAACGGCCCGCGCATCTCACGTCCGACAACCGTGTGGAGATGGGCGGTTTGTCCGGCCAGGCGCTGTTCCAGATTTCGACGCACACGCTGCGGCTGTTTGCGCAAGCGCTTGGCGGACGATTGGCGCTGATCGGCGCCGGCGGTGTCGCAAGCGGGCTCAACGCGCTTGCAAAGATCAAGGCCGGCGCGAGTGCGGTGCAGCTGTATTCAGCGATGGTCTATGAGGGCCAAAGTCTCGTCGCGCGCATTCTCGATGAGCTTGACGGGCTGCTCGCCGCCGAAGGCTTCGACTCTGTCGCCGAAGCCGTCGGGGCTGAGGTGCGTTAGCTGTTGCGGGCCATTATGCGCTGACGCATAGACGCTGTGAGTTGGCGCAGGTTCGTCATCAGTGCGCGGATGTCGCCGTTGTTTCGGCCGAGCACGGCGAGGAAGTCGTTTTGCTGCTGTTGCGCCAGCCAGATCTGGTTGCCTTCGAGGATCAGCGAAACGTCCACGACCTTCCAGCCATTTCCCGAGCGCAGCAGGCGCCATTGCACAGGGAGCGGCCGGTTGCCGCCGCGCGGCGTGATTTCGCTGGAGACGATCACATCGCGGCCGGCGACGCGCTCGACCGAGTCCGTCACGCGGATGCCCGCGCCGCTATAGCTGTCGAGGCGGTCCTCGTAGACGGCGATCGAATACTCGCGGAACGTCTCGTTCCATTCGCTGCGCAACGCTGCGTCCGTGCGCAATTGCGCGCCGTAACGGCCGAGCACGAAGTTGGCGATGCGTGGCAAGTCGGCAAATTGCGCCATCAAGCGATCGAAGGTCTGACGGCGCTGCGAGGACGATATGCTGCGGTCGCCGAGCGTGCGCAAAGCGGCGGCGGCGTTTTCTTGCACGTATTGTTCGGCCGCGGCGTTGCGGGCGGCGTGCGCGGGTGAGGCGATCGCGAATACGCTGGCGCCCAACAAGCCTGCGATGAATGCGGCGCGGGTGGGACGAGCGGTCACGATGCTTCTCCTGTCACGTAGTCCAACGCGAAATACGTCAGACCGATCCCTTCTTGCTGCGGAAGGTAACTTACGGCCGAGCCGCCCCCCGACGATGAGTCCGGGGTCTCAGGGATGTCGTCGAATTCAGGCAAGTCTTGGACGTCGGTGCGTCCATTTTCGATCGCGCTTTCGCGAAGCAAACTGTAAGAGGTGCGGATCGAGGCGTACGGATCGACCGAATTCGCTCGGATACCGTCCACTGTCTCAAGCACCTGCTCGCGCACCGAGACGCCGGTAAGAACGCCGCGCGCTATCCGCGCGGTTTCTGCTTCCTCGCCGCGCGCCCAATTCAGCGGGTCGAACACCATATCGACCACACGTCCAGTGGTGTCGCGAACGTTGCTTGGGCCGAAGATCGGCACAAACAGGTAAGGGCCGCTGCCGACGCCCCAAACCGCGAGCGTTTGGCCGAAATCTTCGTCGTGGCGCTCAAGGCCAAAATTGGTCGCCGGATCGAAAACGCCGACGATGCCAACGGTCGTGTTGACGCCGAAGCGGGCGGCCGTCGTGCCGGCGCGCGAGAATTCGCCCTGCAGCACGTCGTTTGCGAAAATGACGGGGCCGCGCAAATTGCGCAGGAAATTGGTGACCCCGCTGCGCACCGGGCGCGGCGTCACCGCGCGATAGCCGCGCGCGACGGGCTCAAGCACGGCTTGGTCGATAGTCTCGTGAACCGCGAACAGGCCGCGATTGACGCCTTCCCACGGATCGCTCACCGCCTCCTGGGCAAAAGCGATCGATGGCGCGCTCAGGCAAGCCGCGAGCGCCAAAATTGAAACTGCACGCCGCATTCGAAACGTCCCTCAAGTCCCCGGCAGATAATAGGGCGTTGCGGTTAATCAACTTTACCGCTGTCGGTCGCCGGAAGCAGTTTGTGCCGCTGGCTTCGACGCCGCTGCGATAAAACAAGTACGTCTCTGAATTCGTATTGGATTTCAGGGAGCGCGGCGTCTTGGTCACACCCCGAATTAGTTTTGTGCGGCGCCGAAGTGAGGCGCACTGAACAGGGCTTCACAGGGCCTAGAATCTAGTGTCATATAAAGATATGTTTATATCTCCAACCCGACCGGCGCCGGAGCGGCGCAGCGCCGAGTCCGTCGTTGGCGCGTTGCGCGCCGCCGGGGAGACGACCCGGCTTCGGGCGCTGGCGCTGCTGACCGAAGGGGAATTGGCCGTCGGCGAGCTTGCGCAGGCGCTGGGCCAAAGCCAGCCGCGCGTCAGCCGGCATTTGAGGCTCTTGACAGAAGCGGGGCTGGTGGAGCGCGCGCCCGAAGGCGCTTGGGTGTTTTACCGCATGGCGACCGCGCACACGACGGAGCGCCACTTCGCCGACGCCATGCTGGGAATGCTCGATCCCTCCGATCCCGTCCTTCAACGCGACGTCGAGCGGCTCAACGAAATCCGCGCCGCGCGTGATGCAGCGGCGGCGGACTATTTCGAACGCAACGCCGCGGACTGGGATCGTGTGCGCGCCTTGCATCTGCCCGAGGCGGACATCGACAGCGCCATTCTCGCCGCTGCGGGCGCCGGGCCGTTCGAATTGATGGTTGATGTCGGCGTCGGCCAAGGGCGGATGATCCAGTTGTTCGCCGATCGCGTGCGGCGCGCCGAAGGCTTCGACACCTCGCGCCAGATGCTGGCGTTGGCGCGCGCCTCGCTCGACGATCTGAAAGCGAAAGCGGCGGTGCGGTTCGGCGATGCGTATGCGCCGCCGATGGATGCGGGCGCCGCCGATCTGGTGACGATCCACCAGGTGCTGCATTTCCTTTCCGATCCCGCGCGCGCGATCGCAGAGGCGGCTCGGCTGCTCACGCCCGGTGGGCGCCTTCTGATCGTGGATTTTGCGCCGCACGACCTTGAGTTTCTGCGCGAACAGCATGCCCACCGCCGGCTGGGCTTTGCGGACGCGGAGATCGCCGAGTGGTGCAGCGCCGCCAGTATTGCGCGCTTGAAAACGACAACGCTCGCGCCGATGAAGAGCGGCGCGCTCACGGTGAAAATCTGGGCGGGAGAGAAAACATGAGCGCAGCCCACGCGCACAACTTAATTGCCGAAGCGTCCGCACGCCTGGATGCGCCGCGCGTTTCGTTCGAGTTCTTTCCGCCGAAAACGGAGACGCTCGAGGCGCAGCTGTGGGAGGCGATCCGCAAGCTCGAGCCGCTCGATCCGAGCTTCGTGTCGGTGACATACGGCGCCGGCGGCTCGACGCGCGATCGCACCCACCGCACGGTGGCGCGCATCGTTGCGGAAACGGCGCTGAAGCCGGCCGCGCATCTCACCTGCGTCGGCGCCAGCCGCGCCGATATCGACGCGGTGCTGCGCGATTATTGGGATGCGGGCGTACGGCACATCGTGGCCCTGCGCGGCGATCCGCCGGGCGGCGTCGCCACGGCGTATGAACCGCATCCGGAAGGGTATGCGAGCGCTGTCGATCTCGTCGCGGGCGCCAAGCGCGCGGGTGATTTCGAAATCTCCGTCGCCGTGCATCCGGAAAAGCATCCGGCCAGCGCAACGTGGGCGCATGATGTCGAGAACTTCAAGAAGAAGCTCGAAGTGGGCGCGACGCGCGGCGTGTCGCAATTTTTCTTCGACGCAGACGTGTTTTTGCGCTTTCGCGACAGGTTGGCCGCGGCCGGAATCACCGCGCCGATCGTGCCGGGCATCATGCCGGTCACGAACGTGAAGAGTTTGCGCAAAATGGTCGACGGCTGCGGCGCCACTTTGCCGGGCTGGCTGGTGCGCTTGTTTGACGGGCTCGACGATGATCCCGATACGCGCCGACTGGTCGCAGCGGCGACGACAGCGCAATTGTGCGCGCACCTGGCGTCGGAGGGCGTGCAGGACTTCCATTTCTACACGCTGAACCGCGCCGATCTCACGCTCGCGATTTGCCGCATCATCGGCGTGCGCGCAAAGGAGCAGGCGGCATGATGAGCTCCGATTTCGTCCTCCCCCGTCAGGGGGAGGTGGCGCGTGCGAAGCACGTGACGGAGGGGTGGGCGCCGGGTTCGGCATGCGCTGGCGCTGCCCCCTCAGTCAGCCTGCTCCGCACG